>JAUNUR010000017.1 GCA_030538085.1 Pseudomonadota bacterium
CGCAGCGTGGTGGCGTAGCCGAACATCTCGGACAGCGGCACCTCGGCCTTGATGTTCTTGCCGCCGCCGATCATGTCGTCCATGCCCTGCACCATACCGCGACGGCTGGACAAGTCGCCCATCACGTTGCCGGCGTACTCTTCGGGCGTTTCCACTTCGACGGCCATCATGGGCTCGAGGATGACCGGGTTGGCCTTGCGCGCCGCGTCCTTGAAACCGAAGATGGCGGCCATCTTGAACGCCTGCTCCGACGAGTCCACATCGTGGTACGAGCCGAAGGTCAGGCGCACCAGCACATCGACCACCGGGTAGCCGGCCAGCACGCCGCTGGTGAGCGCTTCCTCCACGCCCTTTTGCACGGCGGGAATGTATTCGCGCGGCACCACGCCACCCTTGATCTCATCGACGAACTCGAAGCCCTTGCCCGGCTCCTGCGGCTCCAGCGTGAAGACGACGTGGCCGTACTGGCCCTTGCCGCCCGACTGGCGCACGAACTTGCCTTCGACGTCGGTGACGGTCTTGCGCACGGTTTCGCGGTAGGCCACCTGCGGCTTGCCGACGTTGGCCTCGACGTTGAACTCGCGCTTCATGCGGTCAACGATGATCTCCAGGTGCAGCTCGCCCATGCCGGAGATGATGGTCTGGCCCGACTCCTCGTCGGTGCGCACGCGGAACGACGGGTCCTCGGCGGCCAGACGCGACAGGGCAATGCCCATCTTCTCCTGGTCGGCCTTGGTCTTGGGCTCGACGGCCTGCGAGATCACGGGCTCGGGGAACACCATGCGCTCCAGCACCACGGCGGCCACCGGATCGGACAGCGTTTCGCCCGTGGTCACGTCTTTCAGGCCCACGCAGGCGGCGATATCGCCGGCCACGATTTCCTCGATTTCCTCGCGCTGGTTGGCGTGCATCTGCACGATACGGCCGATGCGCTCCTTTTTGCCCTTGATGGTGTTGAGCACCGTGTCACCCTTGCGCAGCACGCCCGAATAGACGCGCACGAAGGTGAGCTGGCCGACGAAGGGGTCGGTCATCAGCTTGAACGCCAGGGCCGAGAACTTCTCGTTGTCGTCCGCCTGACGGGTGACAGGCTGCTCGTCCGAATCTGTGCCGGCCACCGGCGGAATGTCCTTGGGCGAGGGCAGGAAGTCGAGCACGGCGTCCAGCATGCGCTGCACACCCTTGTTCTTGAAGGCCGAGCCGCACAGCATGGGCTGAATTTCGGTGGCGATGGTGCGCTGGCGCAGGCCGATGATGATGTCCTCTTCAGAGAGGTCGCCCTCTTCGAGGTACTTGTTCATCAGCTCTTCGCTCGCCTCGGCGGCGGCCTCGACCATGTTCTCGCGCCACTTCTGGGCGTCGGCGGCCAGTTCGGCGGGAATGTCCGCGTATTCGAACTTCATGCCCTGCGAGGCTTCATCCCAGACGATGGCCTTCATCTTCAGCAGGTCGACCACGCCCTTGAAGCCATCCTCGGCACCGATCGGGATCACCACCGGCACGGGGTTGGCCTTCAGGCGCAGCTTCATCTGGTCGTAGACCTTGAAGAAGTTGGCACCGGTACGGTCCATCTTGTTGACGAAGGCCAGGCGCGGCACCTTGTGCTTGTTGGCCTGGCGCCACACGGTTTCGGACTGGGGCTGCACGCCACCCACGGCGCAGTACACCATGCAGGCACCGTCGAGCACGCGCATGGAGCGCTCCACCTCGATGGTGAAGTCCACGTGGCCCGGGGTGTCGATGATGTTGATGCGGTGCTCGGGGCGCGACAGGTCCATGCCCTTCCAGAAGCAGGTGACCGCCGAGGAGGTGATGGTGATGCCGCGCTCTTGCTCCTGCTCCATCCAGTCGGTCGTGGCCGCGCCATCGTGCACCTCGCCCAGCTTGTGGGTCACACCGGTGTAGAACAAGATGCGCTCGGAAGTCGTGGTCTTGCCGGCGTCGATGTGCGCTGAAATGCCGATGTTGCGATAGCGCTCGATGGGGGTTTTGCGAGCCATGATGAATCCTTGTGGGGTTGGGCGTTGAGCGTTGGGCGTTCGGCGAAAAAAGCCGGCGGACCCGAAGGCCCGCATCGTGGCGCTCAACGCTGAACGCCGAACGCTGAACAAAAAATCAGAAGCGGAAGTGGCTGAACGCCTTGTTGGCCTCGGCCATGCGGTGCACCTCGTCGCGGCGCTTCATGGCGCCGCCGCGGCCTTCGGTGGCCTCGAGCAGTTCGTTGGCCAAGCGCATCGACATGGACTTCTCGCCACGCCTGCGGGCGGCTTCCTTGATCCAGCGCATCGACAGCGCCAGACGGCGCACCGGGCGCACTTCCACGGGCACCTGGTAGTTGGCGCCACCGACGCGGCGGCTCTTGACCTCGACCATCGGCTTGACGTTGTTGATGGCGGTGATGAAGAGCTCCAGCGGATCCTTGCCGCTTTTCTTCTCCATGGTTTCGAGCGCGCCGTAGATGATGCGCTCGGCAACCGCCTTCTTGCCGCCTTCCATGATCACGTTCATGAATTTGGAAAGCTCGACATTGCCGTACTTGGGATCCGGCAGGATTTCACGTTTAGGGACTTCGCGACGACGTGGCATGTTTCACCTCAATTTGCTTCAGTTGGCGGCCGGAGAAGTCCTGTTGCTCCGCTCGCCCGGCAGACCCATCCGGAGCCTGCACTTACTCGACCCGCCTATCGGGTCACTACGCCTGACCGGGGCCGTCTTGCCACCCGATTCAAGCACCGAAAAATGACAAGAGAGCCGCTTAGGCCTTCTTGGGACGCTTGGCGCCGTACTTGGAGCGCGATTGCTTGCGATCCTTCACGCCCTGCAGGTCGAGCGAGCCGCGCACGATGTGGTAGCGCACGCCCGGCAAGTCCTTGACACGGCCGCCGCGCACCAGCACCACGCTGTGTTCCTGCAGGTTGTGGCCTTCGCCGCCGATGTACGAAATGACCTCGAAACCGTTGGTCAGGCGCACTTTGGCAACTTTACGAAGCGCCGAGTTCGGCTTCTTCGGCGTCGTGGTGTACACGCGGGTACACACGCCGCGACGCTGCGGCGAGTTTTGCATCGCGGGGCTCTTGGATTTGATCTTCTCGACCGTCCGCCCCTGACGCACCAGTTGACTGATGGTTGGCATTGAAAAACGTCCCTAAACGCTTGGAAAAATCAGCGCGACCGGTTTTACCGGCGCACGCCGCGCCCATGGTGGACAACGGCGTGGCGAGGGCGGCGCGCACGCAATATTCCCGCCCCAAACGCGGGAAAGCCTTAAAGTATAGCCCGGAACGGGGGTGGCGCGCAATGCACGGGCGGCCAGCCTGTCGTCATTTGATCCACAACCGCATCGCGTCCCAGGCGCGGCCCAGGATGCCGGCTTCTTCCACCGGCTCCAGCGCCAGCAGCGGCACCTCGGCCAGCGGCTGCTCGCCCAGCTTCACTGTCAGCGTGGCCACGGCCTGCCCCTGACGGAACGGGGCAATGAGCGGCTCGGGGCGGGCTATCTCGGTCTTGACCTGCGCAGCGGTGCCGGCGGGCACGGTCACGACAATGGGCTCGTTGCGGCCCAGCTTGAGTTCGCCAGCCTTGCCTTTCCACACCTTGGGCGTGGCCACGGGCTTGCCGGCGTCGAACAGCTTGACGGCCTCGTAAGCGGTGTAGCCCCAGTTCAGCAGCTTCTGCGACTCGTTGGCGCGCGCCGCCTCGCTGGCCGCGCCCAGCACCACCGACAACAAACGCCGATCCTGCAGGTTGGGAAAGTCACGTTTGGCGGTGGCCACCAGGCAATAGCCGGCGGCCTTGGTGTGACCGGTCTTCAGGCCATCGACCGTCGGGTCGCGGAACAGCAACAGGTTGCGGTTGCTGTCGTTGCTGGCGGGCGTGCCGGGGTAGCGGTACTTCTTGATGGTGTAGTAATGCACGTACTCCGGGAAGTCGTGCATCAGCCGCATCGACAGCGTGGCCAGGTCGCGCGCGGTGGTGGTGTGGCCGGGCTCGGTCAGGCCCTCGGGGTTCTTGTAGCCTGTGTTCTTCAGGCCTAGCGCCTTGGCCTGGTCGTTCATGAGCTGCACGAAGCGCTCGACGGAGCCGCCCACGCCCTCGGCCAACGCCACGGTGGCGTCGTTGCCGGACTGCACGATCATGCCCTTGATGAGGTCTTCCACCGGTACCTGCATCTTGGGGTCGATGAACATGCGCGAGCCGGGCATCTTCCACGCCCGCTCGGACACGGGCAGCGTCTGCTCCAGCGTGATCTTCTTGGCCTTGAGGGCGTCGAACACCAGGTAGGCCGTCATCAGCTTGGTGAGCGAGGCCGGCTCGACCGGCTCGTCCACGTCCTTGCCCGCCAGGACCTGCCCCGCCGTCACATCCATCAGCAGATAGGCCTTGGCAGCCACTTCGGGCGGTTGCGGGACCTGGGCGTGGCTGGCGAATGCGGCGGTGGCCAGCAGCGTGGCGGCGAGAAAGCGGGAAACAAAGGTCATGAAAATACTACAAATAAATGAGCTACCAGCGCTTTCCGTACAAGCACCAACACCCGAAATCAACCGAAAAAATTCAGACGCGCACGTGGCGCACCACCAGCGCCTTGAGCAGCGGCAATTGCCCGTGAAAGAAGTGCTCGCCACCGGGCACCACGGTGACCGGAAGGGACTGCGGGCGCGCCCAGTCCATGACCGACGCCAGGGGCACGGTGTAGTCCTGCTCGCCATGCACCACCAGCGTCTGAGGGTGCAGCTCGGGCGGCACCGGCGGCACACCAAAACGCGAGGCGGCGGTGCCCACCAGCACGGCGCGGGCGATGGAACGCTGCGCGTGCAGCGTGTCGATGGCGCGCGCGGCGATGAAGCCACCGAATGAAAAGCCCGCCAGCACCAGCGGCTGGTCGGCCGGCGCGGCCTGAGCCACCACGGCCAGCATGTCGTCCACCTCGCCGCGGCCCTCGTCGTACTGGCCGCCGCTGGCCCCCACGCCACGGAAGTTGAAGCGCACCGCCCGCCAGCCGCACTGCACGCAGGCGCGGGCGATGGTCTGCACCACCTTGTTGGTCATGGCGCCGCCGAACTGCGGGTGCGGATGGGCGATGACGGCGGTGCCGTGCGGCGCCTCGAACAGGTCGGCCTCGGGCAGGTCGAGCACGGCCTCGATCGGCCCGGCGGGACCGGTCAGTGTCAGGGGTTGGGTCTGGGTATTCATGTTGCTACTCAAATTATAGCTACCGACGATTGTCAATGAAGGACGGCAACATGAAAAAGCTTGTAAATCCGCTCAACGCCCCAGGTGCGGCGGCGTCAGCAGACGCTCGACCACCTGACCATTCTTGAGGTGCGATTCGACGATCTCGTCAATATCGGCGGCGTCCACATAGGTGTACCAGACCGCCTCGGGGTAGACCACGGCCACTGGCCCAGCGGCGCAGCGGTCCAGGCAGCCAGCCTTGTTGACGCGCACCTTGCCGGGGCCAGCCAGCCCCTCGGCCTTCACGCGCGCCTTGCAGTGGTCGAACATGGCCTGCGCGTCGTGGTCGGCGCAGCAGGCCTCGCCATCACGCTGGTTGAGGCAGAAGAAGATGTGGCGCTGGTAATAGGAAGGCGTGGACGTGCTCATTCGGCAATTTTAGGTGGAGCCTGATCTGCCCGCGGGTCCTCGGGCGCGGTATCGGGTGCGGCGTTGGGCGCAGCCTCTGACACGGCCGCCTCGGCCGCTGATGGCGGCGCGGGCGCTCCAGCCGCCGGGGGTTGTCCACCATCCGAGCCGGCCAGTCGCGTGGCCAGGTAGAGGAAGGTGGCGAACGGCCACAGCCAGCCCACCCATTGCGCCAGCCCATGAAAATGAATGAAACGCCCCTGCTCCCAGGCCTGCAGCGTGGCGGCGTAGTAAGGGTTCTGGGGCGCGGTGTTCAGCATCACCACCTGCGCCGCCAGCGCCAGCATCAACAACAGCACGCACACACGCCCCGGCAACAGCAGCAACAGCCCCGCGCCCACCAGCGCCACCCACAACCCCATCTGCACCGGCTGGGTCAGCCACGACCATGCATGCACCGGCCCGTACGACAGCCCCGCCGACAACCCCGACGCCGCGATGCCCGCCACCAGCGCCGCCGCCGCGAACAGCGCGCGCCGACCCCGGTGGCGAATCACGGTGTAGCCCAGCAGGCAGGGCACCAGCGCGCCCAGCGCCACGCACAGCACCTCCTCGCCCGGCAGCAGCGGCTGCAATTGCAGATCGCGCATGGGCAGCCACTGCAGAAACGGGGTGTCCGCCAGCAGATCGGCCAGCCAGCCCTTGGCGCGCTCGAAGATCTGCCCCATGCCAAAGGCCACCGGCGCCGGAAACAGCAGCCCCACCGGCCACAACGCCAGCAGCACCAGCGCGCCGCGCGAGTTGCGCACGAACCAGCGCGCGCGCAGGCGGCGCCAGCGGTCGATGGCGCCCAGGCGCTCCAGCACCCAAGCCACCACCGCGCCCACCAGGCCGCCCGCCGCGTTCAGGCCAAAATCGACGTTGGACGCCACGCGCAGCGGCAGATAGGTTTGCAAGCCTTCCATCAGCAGTGACAGGCTGGCCGCCGACAGCGTTGCCAGGGTGACGGCGGGCCATCCGCGCCGCATGCGCATGAGTGCCAGCGCCAGCAGAAAGCCCAGCGGCGCATAACCCACCAAGTTGGCGCCGACGTCGAAACGTGTCCAGTACTGCGGCAGCGGCGCGCGCAGATAGGCCCACGGCGCCACCCCCACGTCGCGCCAGCCAATGAAGGGGTACAGCGAGGCATAGACGATGAGCGCCGCGTACAGCAGCGCCAGCGGCAGCGCGGCGGATTTGTAGCGGTTCATGACCGGCGCCCCCATGCCCATGGCGCCAGCCTCGCGGGAGCGCCGTGGCCGAATCCGCAGCGGCCACTGGCATGGCTCCTCCACAGAGGGAACAGCGCGCCGCGACTCAGGGAGGCCGTCATGTCAGCAAGCCGCGCGCGGCCAGCGGAACCGGCCAACGAACCCGCTGGCAACGAAGACGGCGGGAAGAGTCTTGATCCAGAGCATGAGGGAAATTATCGCCCCTGCATCGGCCCGCGGCCCCGGCATTCAGTTGCCGCCCGGCCCACTTTGCGCCAGAAGATCGGCGGCGTTGCGTTGACCACCCATAAAAAACCCCGGCACAAGGGCCGGGGTTGAAAAGCCTGTCTGCTGTCACACATCAAGGCTCCCGCTCAGGGAGGAAAAGCGGGGGATGGCAAGCCATCCGAAGTCGAATATATCAAATAGCACGACCGTTCTGCAATTGATTCATGTGAACTAATAAGGACATCGGGCCTATCTAGTGTGCTGTCCTGCAAATAACTTGCATATGAAATCGCGCCTTCGCTCGCATGGCGGCGTTGCAAAGCCTCGCGATACCACCCGGTATCGCTGCGTTTTGCGCCTTGCCCTGCAAGCGAATGCATCGATTTCATTTCATGCAACTATTTGCGGGACAGCACACTGCTGGCCCGATGGGGCACAATTTTCCCCCATGCATACACCATTCGCCCCTTTCCCCGCCAATCGCCCGCGCCGCCTGCGCCGCGATGACTTCACCCGCCGCCTGGTACGCGAGCACGCGCTGTCGGTGGACGACCTGATTTACCCGGTGTTCGTGCTGGACGGCAAGAACCAGCGCCAGGACGTGGCCTCGATGCCCGGCGTGGAGCGCCTGTCGCTCGATTTGCTGCTGCCGGTGGCCGAGGATTGCGTCAAGCTCGGCATTCCGGTGATGGCACTGTTTCCGGTCATCGACGCCAAGCTCAAGGATGACAAAGGCAGCGAAGCCGCCAACGCGCGCGGCCTGATTCCCCGCGTGGTGAAGGAGCTGAAAAAGCGCTTCCCCGAACTGGGCATCATGACCGACGTCGCCCTCGACCCCTACACCAGCCACGGCCAGGACGGCTGGCTGGACAAGACCGGTTACATCCTCAACGACGAAACCGTGGGCCAACTGGTCAAACAGGCGCTGTGCCAAGCCGAGGCCGGCGTCGACATCGTCGCCCCCAGCGACATGATGGACGGTCGCATTGGCGCCATCCGCGACGCGCTGGAGAAGAAAGGCCATGTTCACACCCGCATCATGGCTTACAGCGCCAAGTACGCCAGCGCCTTCTACGGCCCCTTCCGCGACGCCGTGGGCAGCGCCAAGAACCTGGGCAAGAGCGACAAGAAGGTCTACCAGATGGACCCCGGCAACAGCGACGAGGCCCTGCGCGAAGTCGCCATCGACATCGCCGAGGGCGCCGACATGGTGATGGTCAAACCCGGCATGCCCTACCTGGACATCGTGCGCCGCGTGAAAGACGAATTCCGCGTACCCACCTTCGCCTACCAGGTGAGCGGTGAATACGCCATGCTGAAGGCCGCCGCGCAGAATGGCTGGCTCGACCACGACCTGGTGATGATGGAGGCGCTGTTGGCCTTCAAGCGCGCCGGCGCCGATGGCGTGCTGACCTATTTCGCCCGTGATGCGGCGCGAATGCTGCGAAATCAGTAGCTTCCGCAGTCGACCTCCCGGGCCGCATCGCTGGTTGGCATGACAAAATGACGGCGCCGCCGGCGCAGCGGCCATGACCGAATGACAAGGGCACCCCCACCGCATTCATCATGGCGCGCAGCGCCGTCATCGCCGCGCCAGCGGCAACGTCATTCCGTCATGGTGCCCTGATGCAGATCGTCGAATTCACCGCCGGCAGCCTGCGTTTCGCTGATCACCTGCCCGACGCAGTGCCCGCCGACGGCTTCGTCTGGGTCTACCTCGACCGCACCGACTTCATACGCCACCAGGCCGAACTGCAAGCTGCGGCGCAGCGGCTGGGCGGCTCCGCCTTGCTCGATCTGCACGTGCAGGACCTGGCCAGCGACGCGCATCCTTCGCATTACGACGGCACCTCGGTCTACGACATGGTCATCTTCCGCCGCCTGGCCTCGCTGGCAGAGGTACAGCGCGAGCATGAGCAGGCCGACGCCGTGGCGCGCTACCACCATCTGGGCGCTGGCGCCCCCGCCCCCGCCGAGGCGCTGGTGCCCGAGCCCTTCTCGCGCATTGACTCGCGCGCCGTCGGCTTCGCCATCTTCGACCGGCTGCTCATCAGCGTGCATCCGGCGGGTTGCTACACCGCCACCACCTTCGTCCAGCGCTTTGCCGCCGACGCCAGGCTCAGCATTGACGCCGCCAGCGTACGCAACCGCGTGCCGCAAGGCCCGGCCGACCTGGTGCTGCGCCTGCTCAACACCATGGTCGACAGTTACCTTGAGCTGCGCAAGGACCTGACCGGCGCGCTGGAGCAGGCGCAGAACGAACTGCTCAAGACCGACCCGCACCACGGCGCCTGGAACGCCATGATGCATGCGCGCCGCCGCCTGCACGCGCTGCAGGATTTGTGCGAGGAACAACTCGACGCCATGCAGGAATGGCTGGACACCCTGCGCGAGCTGCCCCTGTCCAGCTACGGCACCGACCCCGCGCTGGCCCAGCAGCGGCACGACCAGCTCATCGCCCGCGCGGTCGACGTCACCGAGCACATCGACCGCGTGCTGCACCATGCGCGCCGGCTGGAGCAGTCGGCCGAGACCGTGGTGCAGATCCACTTTGCCGCGCAAGGCCACCGCACCAACGACATCATGCGCACGCTGACGGCGGTGACGGCCATCTTTCTGCCGCTGAACCTGTTCACCGGCTTCTTCGGCATGAACTTCGAGCATCTGCCGCTGATCCACAGCGCCGCTGGCATGTGGGCCGCCTTGCTGTCACTGATCGCCCTCGCCGTCGGTATCGTCGTGGTGTTCTGGCGCCGGCGCTACCTGTCGCGGCCGGATCGCTAAGGAGCTTGCAGCCACGAAAAAAAGCCAGCATTTGCTGGCTTTTTTCATGGGCGCTGATGCGGCGCTTGCCGCGCCGCAGTGGATCAGCCGCGGTTGCCGATGGCGGGGCGATCGCCCTTGGCGATGGCGTCGCGGGTCTGCTGGCGCACATCGGCACGCGTCGGGCTGTTAACGTCGTTGGCCACGGTCACCACGCCGCTCATCTCGCCGGAAGCCACTTGCTGGATCGACACCTTGGAGTGCACGTCATTATTGGCGCTGGCGGCGATGCGGGCTTCGCTCTGGAACAGCGGGCCTTCGCCAGCGGCGGGCATCTGGGCGAATGCGTTGCCAGCGAACAGCAGGGCAGCGGCGGCGGAAGCGATGGGGGCGTTGAACTTGGTCATGGTCTTTCTCCTGTTGAACAGTGGGTCGATGAACTTGCTTGAGTCCGGCATGTGTGCCGGGGTCTGGTTCGGTGCCTGCGGTGCAGCGCGTCCGATGGGATGTAGTTTCGGGTTTCGACACGGTTAAAAAAACCACCCCGGCGCGAATGGACTATTTCCGTTCAGGAAATAATCAGCCCATGGACTCGCTTGATCTCATCCAAACGTTCCGCGAAGTGGCGCGCCGCAACAGCTTCTCCGCGGCGGCGCGCGCGCTCGACATGTCACCCGCCAACGTGAGCAAGTACGTGGCACAGCTGGAGAAGCGCTTCGGCGTGCGGCTGTTTCACCGCACCACGCGCAAGGTGTCGCTGACGGACGCTGGCCAACTGCTGTACGACCGCTCCGGCCCCGTGCTGGAGCTGGTGCAGATGACCACCAGCGAGCTGCAGGAGCGCGCCACCCGCCCCAGCGGGCGCCTGACGGTGACGGCTCCGCACGCGCTGGTGCATTCGGGCCTGTCGACGCTGCTGGGACATTACCTGACGCGTTACCCCGAGGTGTCGCTGAACCTGCGCCTGTCCAACCGCCAGCTCGACCTGGTGGAAGACGGCGTGGACCTGGCGCTGCGCGTGGGTCCGATCCCCGACCAGAACGTGATCGTGCGGCGGCTGGCGCAGTTGGACCGCGTGGTGGTCGCCTCGCCCGCCTACTGGCGCGCGCACGGATTTCCGCAGCATCCGCGTGATCTGGCTGGGCACCGCGTGCTCAACATCAACCGCGCGGGCGAGCCGGCGCGCTGGTCGTTCTCAGAACGCGGCAAGCCGCTGGAAGTGGCGCTGCAACCGCACGTGGACGCCAACGACGTGGCGCCGCTGATCGCGCTGGCGCTGATGGACCTGGGCGTGGCTTACCTGGCACGACCGATGGTGCAGTGCTACCTGGGCAGCGGGCAGCTCGAAGCGGTGCTGAAGGACTTCATCCCGCAGGACTTCTGGGTGTTCGCCGTCTACATGCAACGGCGCCACAACAGCGCCGCGTTGATGGCGCTGCTGGCGCACCTGGAAAGCGAAATGCCCAAGGCCGAGAGCGTGTTCAGCCTCAGCCAGCGCGTAGAAGGGCAGCTTGCATCGGAAATGGATCTCCCAAGCCAAAAAGGCCCGGAATCCCTACCAAACACCCGCAAATAGCTACACAAAGCGTAGCTATCGTCCACCTACCGAGTCCCGGGCACAGCACCGCGCCCGAAGCCACCTCACCCCAGATGCTTGGCAAAGAACGCCAGCGTGCGCTCGCGTGCCAGCTTGGCCGATTCGGCGTGCCACGCACCGCGGTGGTCGCAGTTGAAGCCGTGGTCCGCGGGGTAGATGTGCACTTCCACGCCGGGGTGCGCTTTCTTGAACGCCTCCACGCCCTCCATCGGCACCCACTGGTCGCGGTCCGACAGGTGGGCCAGCACCGGCACCTTGGGCTGGCGGGCGATCTCTTCAGGCTGCGTCATGCCGCCGCCGTAGTACGGCACGGCGGCCGACAGGCCGTTCAGCATGGCGGCGGCGCGCCAGGTCAGCAGCCCGCCCCAGCAGTAACCGACGATGCCGACCTTGCCGCCGCTTTCCTTGGCGGCGTGGTCGATGGCGGCCTGGATGTCCTGCATCACGCCGGGCGCGGGCAGCACGTCCACCGCCGTCTTGTAGCCAAAGCCTTCCTGCATGTCGGCGTCGGTATAGCCCAGTTCCACGCCTGGCTTGACGCGGTGGAAGGTACTGGGCGCCACGGCCAGATAGCCGTCCTGGGCGTAACCGTCGGCCACCGCGCGAATGTGCGCGTTGACGCCGAAAATTTCCTGCACCACCACCACGGCGCCTTTGGGCTGACCAGCGGGCCGGGCCACGTAGGCGGGAATTTTCTGGCCATCGGCGGCCGTCAAGTCGATGAACTGACCCATGTGCTTTGCTCCTTCATGAATAGTGCTCAATGCCCGCCCCACCAGGACCAGGCGCTGCCGACGAAACCACCGCCGGCGCCAGACCATCCTAGTACACCGATGCGTCACGCCGCATCCTCGACTCCTGAATAATGGCTGGCATGGTGGCATGTGCTTGCCCAAGGCACATGCCCCGGATTGATTTCCTTTCACCCTGGAGAGCCTTCATGACCCACCCACAGCCCCACATCAAGTACTTCTGGGAGGACTTGTCCGTGGGCACCACGCTGGAGATCGGCAGCATCACGGTCGATCACGACGAAGTGATCGAATTCGCCAGCAAATACGACCCCCAGCCCTTTCACCTGGATGAAGAAGCCGCCGCCAAGTCGATGTTCGGCAAGCTCTCGGCCAGCGGCTGGCACACCTGCTCGATGGCCATGGGGCTGATGGTGCGTGGCTTTCTGCACGAATCATCCAGCCTGGGCTCGCCGGGGGTGGAAAAGATCAAATGGCTCAAGCCCGTCTATCCGGGCGACACGCTGACGCTGCACCAGAAGATTCTCGAATCACGCCCCATGAACTCGCGCCCCGACGTCGGCCTGACGCGCACGGTGTGGGAAATGTTCAACCAGCACGGCGATCAGGTGCTGATGATGGACGCCTATGCCATGTTCCGGCGCCGCACCCCAGCCGCGCCCGCGCTCTGATCGCCCCGCCCGGGTCTTGGAGGCTGTCCTCAAATTCATCGCGGTAAGCGATTACCCCGGATCGGGTGTGCTGCAAGGCGCATTTCGCAGCCAATAGCTTGTGCTATTGGCAAGGAATGCAACGCCGCAGGGCGCCCGAGACCGGGGACAAGCGCGGCGCGAGGAGTTTGAGGACAGCCTCTTACCGGGGCGCCGGCAGCGCGTTGACCCATTCAACAACCTGGCGCGCCACTTCGTCGGCAGCCTGCCGCAACGCCTTGACGCCCCCCGCGGCATCCGCGGACGGGGCTGGCCGGCGCACCTCGAAAGTGCGCTGCCCCACCAGCCGGTACGTCTTGGCGCCGGGTGCGATGGCGGTCACGCGCAGCCGCACCACGCCTTCGCTGGCCTCGGGCGTGGAAAAAATCTGCGCGAACTCGTCCAGCTCGGCCCGCAGATCCAGCGGCGCCAGGCCGGCACCGGGTTCGACCACTGGCCGCGTGGCCGAAAACGCCTCGCGCAGGCGCTGCGTCAGCAACTGCGGCGGCGACATGGTCCAGCGCGCCTGTGCGTAGGGGCGCGGCTGCTGGCCGCCGTCGCCATGGTTCAGGCGGTAGATGATATGGGTACCGTCGATGGCGGCGGGTGCCTCGACGCGGTACAGCGCCAGCGCGGAGCCGCTGGGCGCCGTGCTGGCGGCCAGCGGCAGCGCCGGCCCCAGGTCGTACGGCTGCGGGCGCACGGGCTTGTCGGGCAGGGGCAGCGCACAGCCCGTCAAAAGAAAAACCGAAAGAAAAACACCTTTTTCCAGTGTGAACAGGGCGCGGCTAGCTATCAATTTCATATCAAACCTCAGCGTGATGCGGCGGGCGCGGCGGGTTCGGTGCCACGGGCGCTCTCCGGCTCGAAGCCAGGCTCGCCCGGACCGGGTGGAATGGTGCCCGCGCCATAGATGAAAGCCTGCGGGTTCTCGCCCAGGGTGTTGGCGATGCGGTCGAGCCGGCGGATGGTGCGGCTGGCGTCCTCGGTGAGTGTCTGAATGCGCGGCAAGGTGGTGGCGGTGACGGTGTTGGCGCTTTCGCTCAACTGTTCGACCACGCCGCCTTCGCCGGCCACCTGATCGACGGCGCGCTTGACGTCGCCGGCCACACTGTCGAAGCCGGCCACCGTCTTGCGCGTCTGCTCCGCCGCCGCGTCGATGGACTTGAGTGAGGCATTGGCCTGCTCGATCAGGCGCGGGATGTTGGCGCGCGCCGGGTCCAGCTGTGTCTGGATGGTTTTATCGGCGGTCTGCGCCAGCTGCTTGGTGCTTTTGGCGGCTTCGCCCACTTCCTGCAGCGCGCTGGTGAAGGCGGCCTGGTTCTCATCGCTCAGCACGGTGTTCACGCGGTCGGCGATCTGGCCCACCTTCTCGGCCAGATCGCTGGCCATGTCGGACAACTGGCCCAGCGCGTTGGGCTTGAGCGGGATGCGCGGCGCGTCATAGGGGCCGGGCGCCGGCGGCTCGTCGGACGGGCCATCGTCGTCGAGCTGCACGAAGGACAGACCCGTGACGCCCTGGAACGCCAGCGTGGCATAGGTGGCGCTGGTGACCGGCGCATCGCGCGACACGGCGATGCGCACCAGCACGTTGGCGCGGTTGTCGGGATCGAAGCTGATATGGGTCACCTTGCCGACGGCCACGCCTTTGTAGCGCACCGCCGCCTGCGGCTGCAGGCCGGTGACGGCCTCGGTGCTGACCATCTCGTAGACGGCGGTATCGACTTCATCGCGCAGCAGCCACATGGCCAGACCGATGAGCAAAATGGTGACGGCCAGGATGAAGGCGCCGGCGGCCAGGGCGTGGGCTTTGTTTTCCATGGTCGGGTCATTGTCCTTTCACGGCGGCGGCGGGCGCGGATGCCACGGCGCGCCGGTCGCGCAGCAGCTCCATCGCGCGCTGGCCGCGTTCGCCGAGGAAGAAGTGGTGGATGAAGGGGTGATCGAAAGCCAGCACCTCGGGCACCGGCGCGGCGATGATGACGTGCTGCTCGGCCAGCACGGCCACGCGGGTGGACAGCTCGAACAGCGTGTCCAGATCGTGCGTGACCATCACCACCGTCAGCCCCAGTTCCTGATGCAACGAGCGCAGCAGGGTGACGAAGGCGTCGGAGCTGTCGGGGTCGAGCCCGGCGGTGGGCTCGTCGAGCATGAGCAGCGGCGGGTCCATGATGAGGGCGCGCGCCAGCGCCACGCGCTTGACCATGCCGCCCGACAGCTCGCTGGGCATCTTGTGCGCGTCGCTGGCCTTCAGGCCCACCATTCGCAGCTTCAGCAGCGCCGCTTCGCGGGCCAGCTCATCGGGCAGCGCGCGCGTCTCGCGCAGCGGAAAGGCGATGTTGTCGAGCACGCTGAAGGCCGAGAACAGCGCGCCGTGCTGAAACAGCATGCCCACGCGCGCCGCCGCCTGGCGCCCCGATACGCTGCCGATCGGCTGGCCCAGCACCGTCACGCTGCCCTTGGCGGGCGTGTTCAGTCCCAGCATCTGGCGCAGCAGCACCGTCTTGCCCGTGCCCGAGCCACCCACCAGCGTCAGCACCTCGCCGCGGTAGACGGTCAGGCCCAGATCCTTGTGCACCACCACCTCGCCGCCGCCTGGCACCGGAAACACGCTCCACAGCCCGCGCACCTCGATCATCGGCTGGCCTTGCTCGGGCAATGGCGCGGGCGCGGCCTCGCCGTCGGCCGGGCGCTTGGGAACATCCGCCTCGGTCGTCATCCCCACATGCCCACTTTCTTGAACAGCACGGCGAACAGCGCGTCGATCAGGATCACCGCCGTGATCGCCGCCACCACCGACGCCGTGGTGCCCTGGCCCAGGCTTTCGGTGTTGGGTTTGACGCGCAACCCGTAATGGCAGCCGATGAGCGCGATCGAGACCCCGAAGACCGCCGACTTGGCCAAGGCCAGCCACAGGTTCGCCACCGGCACCACGGCTGGCAGCGCCTCATAGAAATAGCCGGGGTTGATGCCCAGCGTGAGGTCGGACGCCAGCATGCCGCCGATCAGCGAAGCCAGCGTGGTCCACACGGCCAGCAGCGGCATGGCGATGGCCAGCGCCATCGCGCGCGGCAGCACCAGCCGGAAGCCCGCCGGAATGCCCATCACGCGCATGGCATCCAGCTCTTCCGTCACGCGCATCACGCCGATCTGCGCCGTGATGGCCGATCCCGAACGCCCGGCAATCAGCACCGCCGCCAGCAGCGGCCCCAGCTCGCGGATCAGCGCCAGCCCGAGGATGTTGACGATGAAGGTCTCGGCGCCGAACTGGCGCAAAACCTGGCTCATCAGGTAGGCCAGCACCACGCCAATCAGAAAACCCACCAGCGCCGTGATAGGCAGCGCCTGCGCGCCGATGCGGTACAGATGGCCGGAGAAATCACGCCACGGCCCCCAGCGCGGCGCGGCCAGCAGGCGCAGAAAATCCAGCAGCAGCTGTCCCATCAGCGTGATGAAGTCGCGCATCTGCAGCAGCGCCTGAATCACCCACAGGCCCAGCATGTCCACCCGCTCCGCCAGCGACAGCCCGCCTGGTCGCGCCTCGGTCGGCGGATGGGCAGCCACGCGCTCCAGCAGCGCGCGCTGTTCGTCGGACACTTCCACGCGCGCTGGCCATTGCCGGCCCCAGTGGTTCCACAGCATCAACGCGCCCAGATGGTCCAGCGCCAGCAGCTCGCGCAAGTCCCAGCCCGCCACGCCGCCGGCGCGGCCCAGCGCGGCGGCCGTATCGCGCCAGACCTTGCCCGCCGTCAGGCTGGCGGCCGTCCACTCGCCCAGCGGCACGGCCAGCGGGCCGCCGTCGGTCGGCCTGCTGTCAAGGCGTGGCGTGGTGTCGGACATGAGCGGATGCGTGTGATGCAAAGGGCCAGGAATCGCCCGCGAATGAAACAAAGTGCCAACCACACAGACTTGCGAGTCAGCTTCAAAGCAACCGTGAATGGTACTGCCTTGGTATGCAAGGACAGCGGACACCGCCCATTTCGGTGTGTAGGCGAGGCGCGCGTCCTCGTGACGGAGCACGGCGCGCTTGGTTACGCATCTTTCTTAATGTTCGTGAAAAAAATCACGTCGCTGGATAGCATCGGTTGATTGTCACCAGGAGATCAAAGCAGCATGGCACTTCAAGGCCCCTTCTTCGGCAAACGCGAAGACGCCCCCCTTCCCCGCGCCCCCGGCACGTCCACCCTGGGCGGCACCAGTTCACTGGGGTCGGCCAACGGCATCGGCGGCGCGCAGCCATTCGCCTCGGCCGCCAGCGCGCAGGCGGCGGCCACCGCGCCCAGCGCCGACAGCGGCGCCAAGCTCACGGTCGGCCCCAACATCAAACTGAAAGGCGTGGAAATCACGGATTGCGACACACTGGTCGTGGAAGGCACGGTCGAGGCCACCATGAACTCGCGCGTGATCCAGATCGCCGAACAGGGCGCCTTCAAGGGCTCCGCCGAGATCGACATCGCCGAAGTCCGTGGCGTGTTCGACGGCAACCTCACCGTGCGCCAGAAACTGGTGATCTTCTCCACCGGCAAGGTCACGGGCAAGATTCGCTACGGCAAGATCGTGATCGAGGAAGGCGGTCAGCTCTCCGGCGACATCACGTTCGGCACGGCTTCCGGTGGCGGCGACGGCAAACCCGCCGTCAAGGCCGAACCACAGACCGCCACGGCCTGACCGCTGGCAGCTTTTGATGAATGACACCGGTGATGCGCGAAATGCCTCGCACTCGGCGGGGTTCATGCCGTCATCGAAGCGCGCGAGCAGTTGTCTTCTTGAGCGCGCAACAGCATCAGACCTTGCGCACCACCACGCTGCCGATCGAATAACCGGCGCCGAACGAGCAAATCACGCCAACGTCGCCGGCTTGCAAATCCTGCTTGTGGCGATGGAATGCGATGATTGAGCCCGCCGAGGCGGTGTTGGCGAACTCGTCCAGGATGATGGGCGCCAAGTCGGCGGTCGGGTCATGCCCGATCAGCTTGCGCACGATGAACTGGTTCATGCTCAGGTTGGCCTGGTGCAGCCAGAAGCGGCGCACGCCGTCGGGCGCCAGCGACAGCTCGCCCAGGTGGGTGGTGATGTGCTCCGCCGCCAGCGGGCAGACGTCCTTGAACACCTTGCGGCCTTCCTGGCGGAACAATTGGTCGCGGTCCTCGGGGTCGCGGTCCTCGCTGCGGCTCATGAAGCCGGCGTTGTTGCGGATGTTGTTGGAGAACTGCGTCATCGCCTTGCTGCCCAGCACTTCCCAGCAGTCGGGCGAGACGGCGGTATCGGCGCGCTCGATGAGCAGCGCGGTGCACACGTCGCCAAAGATGAAGTGGCAGTCGCGGTCCATCCAGGCGTGATGGGCCGAGGTGATTTCGGGGTTGACGACCAGCGCGCAGCGTGACTGGCCGGTGCGCACGGCGTTCACGGCCTGTTCCATGGCGAAAGTGGCCGACGAGCAGGCCACGTTCATGTCGAAGCCGTAGCCGCCGGCACCCAGCGCCTGCTGAATCTCGACGGCCATGGCCGGATAGGCGCGCTGCATGTTGGAGGCCGCGCAGATCACCAGGTCCACGTCGGCGCCGGTGCGTCCGGCGGCCCGCAGCGCGTCCTGCGCCGCCGCCACGGCAATCTCGGCCATCAGGGAAATCTGGTCGTCGGGACGCGGCGCGAGGCGCGGGCGCATGCGCTCGGGGTCAAGCACGCCGGCCTTGTCGATCACGTAGCGCTGCCGGATGCCGGAGGCCTTGACGATGAACTCCTCGCTCGACAGCGGCGTGGGCTGCTTGTCGCCGGCGGCGATGGCCTGGGCGTCGCGGGCGTTGCAGCGCTCGGCGTACTCGTTGTAAGACGCCACCAGTTCGGCGTTGCTGATGACCTCGGGCGCGATCCACAGACCGGTGCCACTGATGACCGTGCGATGCATGCAAAGTCCTCTCGATATATTCGACGGAAACCTTGCATTGTAGGTAGAGCCGGCCCCCTGCGGCGAGCCCCGGCGCGGGCCACGTCGCCGGTCAGGCGACGACGCGGCCCGCGCGCCTGGCTCAGGGCTTGATCGCGATCTTCAGCACCCCGTCGCGCTGGTTGGCGAACAGGTCGTAGGCCTCGACGATGTCGTCCAGCTTGCGCTCGTGCGTCACCAGCGGCTTCAGGTCCACGCGGCCGGACTGGATCACGTTCATCAGACGGCGCAGGCGCTCCTTGCCGCCGGGGCACAGGGCGGTGTTGATCTTGTGGTCGCCCAGGCCAGCGCCGAAGGGGCCCAGCGGAATCTTCAGGTCGCTCGAATACACGCCCAGGCTCGACAGCGTGCCGCCCGGCTTGATGCAGCGCATGGCCTGCTCGAAGGTGCTTTGCAGGCCCAGCGCCTCGATGGCGCTGTCGGCGCCCTTGCCGCCGGTGAGCTTGAGCACCTCGTCCACCACGTCGACGTTCTTGAAGTTCAGCGTGACGTCGGCGCCCAGCTTCTTGCTGACGGCCAGGCGCTCGTCGTTGCCGTCCACGGCGATGATGGTGGTGGCGCCGCGCAGCTTGGCGCCGGCGGTGGCGCACAGGCCGATGGGGCCTTGCGCGATCACGACCACGGTGTCGCCGATCTTGATGTTGGCGTTCTCGGCGCCGACGAAGCCGGTCGACATGATGTCGGGGCACATCAGCACCTGCTCGTCCGTCAGGCCATCGGGCACGGGCGCCAGGTTGCCGGCGGCGTCGGGCACCAGCACGTACTCGGCCTGCGTGCCGTCGATCAAGTTGCCAAAGCGCCAGCCGGCCGTCAGCTTGTAGCCGTGGCAGCCGCAGCGGCCGCTGGCCACCAGGTAGCTGCCGTCCTGCGACGGCGCGCCATCCTGCGCGGCGTAGCTGTTGAAGTCGGGGCAGATGGCGCCGGCGATCACGCGCTGGCCTTCCTGATAGCCCTTCACCGCACTGCCCAGCTTGACGATGATGCCCACGGGCTCGTGGCCCACGGTCAGGCCCTTCTCCACCGGGTACTCGCCCTTCAGGATGTGCACGTCGGTGCCGCAGATGGTGGTGGTGGTGATCTTGATCAGTGCGTCGTTGGGGCCAACGTCGGGGATCGGCTTGTCGGCGATCTCGATGCGACCAGGTTCGACAAAGATGGCGGCTTTCATCATCTGGGCCATGGGGTTGCTCCTGAGGTTGTTGTGGCAAAAAACACGTTCTATCACGCCGGCATGACGCGGCGATTGACTGCTGACAAATCGGGAGACTGCAAGCGCGGCGCGATGCCGCTAGCATGAACGATTACACGCTTTCGTCAACCAAGTTTTTCAATTTCTCAAGGATCGTCCGATGACCGCCGCCCTCGACTACCCCCACACCCAGCTTCTCATTGACGGCCAGTGGTGCGACGCCGCCGACGGCAAGACCATGGCCGTGTTCAACCCCGCCACCGGCGCCGAGATTGGCCGCCTGGCGCACGCCGGCACCGCCGATCTGGACCGCGCGCTGGCCGCTGCGCAGAAGGGCTTCGAGGCCTGGCGCAAGGTGCCTGCGCACGAACGTGCCGCGCTGATGCGCAAGGCCGCTCAACTGTTCCGCGAGCGCGCCGACACCACCGCCCGCCACCTGACCATGGAGCAAGGCAAGCCTTTGCCGGAGGCCAAGGGCGAGGTGCTGGCCGCCGCCGACGTGATCGACTGGATGGCCGACGAGGGCCGGCGCGTGTATGGCCGCATCGTGCCGCCGCGCGATCTGCGCGGCACGGCGCACGTCACCCGGCACCCTGTCGGCCCCGTGGCGGCGTTCACGCCGTGGAACTTCCCGGTCAACCAGGTGGTGCGCAAGCTGTCGGCGGCGCTGGCCACGGGCAACTCCATCATCGTCAAGGCGCCGGAAGAAACCCCCGCCTCGCCCGCCGCGCTGATCCGCGCCTTTGTTGACGCCGGCGTGCCGGCGGGCGTGGTGCAGCTGGTGTACGGCGTGCCGTCGCAGATCTCCGAATACCTGATCCCGCACCCCATCATCCGCAAGATCACCTTCACGGGCTCCACGCCCGTGGGCAAGCAGTTGGCCGCGCTGGCTGGCCAGCACATGAAGCGCGCCACCATGGAGCTGGGCGGCCACGCGCCGGTTATCGTGTGCGAAGACGCCGACATCGACCTCGCCATCAAGACCGCTGGCGGCGCCAAGTTCCGCAACGCGGGGCAGGTGTGCATCTCGCCCACGCGCTTTCTGGTCGCCAAGCCCATCGTCGAGGAATTCACGCAGAAGTTCGTCGCGCAAGCGCAGCGGTTCGCCCCCGCCGACGGCCTGAGCGAGGGCGCGCGCATGGGCCCGCTGGCCAACGAACGCCGCATCAGCGCCATGCAGTCGCTGACCGACGACGCCGTCAAGCGCGGCGGCACCGTGGCCACGGGCGGCGCGCGCGTGGGCAGCAGCGGCAACTTCTGGGCGCCCACCATCCTGGCCAACGTCCCGCTGGAAGCGGACATCTTCAACCAGGAGCCCTTCGGCCCGATGGCCGTGGTGCACGGCTTCGACACGCTGGACCATGCCCTGACCGAGGCCAACCGCCTGCCTTTTGGCTTGGCCGGCTATGCCTACACGCAGTCACTCAAGAACGCGCACCAGATCGCCGAGCGGCTGGAGGTGGGCCTGCTGTGGATCAACCAGCCCGCCGCCGCCTGGCCCGAGCTGCCCTTTGGCGGTGTCAAGGATTCGGGCTATGGCTCGGAAGGTGGGCCAGAGGCGCTGGAGGCTTACCTGACAACCAAGTCGGTATCGACGTTCTGCGGTTGAAATAAAAGCTTAATCAAAAAACGTGAACTAAATCACGCTTTAAGCCGCCGCGCATTAACCTTGCTTGATGATCAAGGGGGTTCAGACACTTTTGAGCCGCCTCTGATTGATTCGTTTTCAAGCTGTCTTCAGAACCATTGTGGAAATGCCCAGCGGCGGCAGGTATCCAATTCATTGGCGATCTACTCGCGCAGCATGGATGCTCTCTGTCGAAATCGCAGAGCAACTCATGCCGGGGCAAGCCCGCGATGAAACTGGATCAGGTTGCGAGCCATGAGGAGCGTCAACTGAGTATCACTTTTTGATAATCAAGCAACTTTGAAAAGCGTGAAATATTTCCCTGGTACGGCTCGATTTCGCGTAAGCGCACCTGCGCATGCAAGGTAACCTGTCAACGAATGCTTTCGCTGCACTTCATGGCATATGGCTGCAGCACTACTATTTGACACACTTGAGTTCAAACGTTACAGTTTTCCTTGGTATTGCGTTGGTTACTTATAAGATTACAGGGAGTGCTCGTGTCTTTTTCTCGTTCACTTTTTTCTGTGCGGCGCGGCCTTTTTGCCCTGGCTCTGCTGCTTGTTGCAGTGGGCGCCGCACGGGCGCAGCAGAGCGCCCACTTTTATGCTCAAAAAAGCGCCACCCTGACGCAGGCGTTGCCCGACGGCAAGGCCGCGCTGAACGTGCTGCGCGAGCCAGGCATACTGGACGCCGACAGTGTCAACGTGTTGGTCGACGGGCACTTTTTCACCGCGTTGCCCGAGGGCATGTACGACCAGGTCCCGCTGTGCGCGGGCCAGCGCCGTATCACGCTCTACAGCACCCGCGCTGCCGCGAAAAGCGCCGTTACCACGCTCACCCTGCCGTTCGAATCGGGGCAAACCGTCTACTTGCGCGTTGCGCTGGACGGCCAGCAGCGCCTGACCTTGCTGCCTGCCGCCGCCCGCGTGCAGCCTGACCAGGCCTTGCAGGGCTACACCTTGCCGCGTTTGCCTGCCGCCTGTCCAGCCAGCGCCAGCCAGCAGTAGTTTTCTGCCCGCAAGGTCCATGCTTGGCGTGCCTTGTTTCTCCCGTCACCCCCCTTCCCTCTCTTGACCGCCTTCTGGGCGCAGTGATTTCTATTTGGAGTCCACCGTGAGCAAAACCATTCTTCTGAAAATTCACGACGCGCAAGCCACCCAGGCCACCCATGTCATTCAAGCCGGAAGCAAGCATCCGCTGGTGCTCAAAACCCAGGGCAAAACCAACTACCAACTCATCGAGGAAGAAAGCGGCCTGGCCCCCGACCGCGTCGTGACCCAGCGTGTGGGTGACGATCTGCACGTCAGCTTCGAGGGCTCGACCGAGCCCGACCTCATCCTGCAAGACTATTACCCCAACCCCGAATCGCCCCTCATCGGACAGGACCTCAGCGGAATCTACTATCACTATGTCGCTGAAACGGGCGCGCACAACCTCATGCTTCCCACGCTGAGCGACGGGGCGGTCTCGGGCCTGGTCCTGGGCGCCACGCAAATAGCGCCCGCGCTGACCGCGCCGCTGTACGGCGCCGCCGCCCTGGGCGCGGCGGCTGCTTTTCCGGCCTTGGGCGCCCTGGCCCTTGGCGCAGCGGGCCTGATCGCAGCCACCCACGGCGGCGACAGCAAAAGCAATGGCGCCACGCCAGCCGACACCACCGCCCCGGCCAAACCCGGCCTGGCCATCAGCGCCGATGGCACCACCGCCTCCGGCAGCGCCGAGCCGGGCAGCACCGTCATCATCAAGGATGCTGCGGGCAAGCAAATCGGCAGCGTCACCGCCGGCGCCGATGGCAAATACAGCGTCGCCCTGGAGCCCGCGCTGACCAACGGCGAGACCATCACCGCCACCGCCAAAGACGCCGCAGGCAACGAAAGCGCCCCGGCCAACGCCACCGCACCCGACACCACCGCGCCCGCTGCGCCCACCGATACGGCCGTCAGCGCCGACGGCAGAACCGTCACCGGTAAAGCCGAACCCGGCAGCACCGTCACCATCAAGGATCAGGACGGCAACCCCATCGGTACCGCCACGGCCGACGAAAACGGCAACTACACCGCCACCCTCAACCCCGCGCTGACCAACGGCGAAAAACTCAGCGCCACCGCCACCGACGCCGCGGGCAACACCAGCGACCCGACTAGCGCCACCGCGCCCGATACCACCGCCCCGGCCACACCCACAGACACGGCCGTCAGCCCGGACGGCAAAACCGTTACCGGCAAGGCCGAGCCCGGCAGTACCGTCACCATCAAGGATCAGGACGGCAACCCCATCGGTACCGCCACGGCAGGCGCCGACGGCAGCTACAGCGTCACCCTCAGCCCCGCGCTGACCAACGGCGAAAAGCTCACCGCCACCGCCACCGACGCTGCGGGCAACACCAGCATCCCGGCCAGCGCCACCGCGCCCGACACCACCGCCCCGGCCAAACCCGGCCTGGCCATCAGCGCCGATGGCGCCACCGCCTCTGGCAGCGCCGAGCCCGGCAGTGCGGTCACCATCAAAGACGCGGCAGGCAACACCGTGGGCACCGCCACAGCCGATACCGATGGCAAATACAGCGCCACCCTCAGCCCCGCGCTGACCAACGGCGAAACCCTCACCGCCACCGCCAAAGACGCTGCAGGCAACGAAAGCGCCCCGGCCACAGCCACGGCCCCAGACCTCACTGTGCCCGCTGCGCCCACCGACACGCTCGTCAGCGCCGACGGCAGCGCCGTCACCGGCAAGGCCGAGCCCGGTAGCACCGTCACCATCAAAGATGCGGCAGGCAACGTACTGGGCACCGCCAAAGCCGATGCCGACGGCAACTACACCGTGCCGCTGAGCACACCGCAAACCAACGGCCAACAACTCACCGCCACCGCGCAAGACGCCGCAGGCAACACCAGCGCCCCGGCCACCGCCACCGCGCCCGACACCACCGCCCCCGCCAAACCCGGCCTGGCCGTCAGCGGCGATGGTTCGGCCATCACCGGCACGGCAGAGCCGGGCAGCACCGTCACCGTCAAAGACAAAGACGGCAACGTTGTCGGCACCGCCACGGCTGGCACAGATGGCACATACACCATCACCCCCGCCACGCCGCTGACCAACGGCGAAGAACTCACCGCCACCGCCAAAGACGCCGCAGGCAACGAAAGCGCCCCGGCCACCGCCACCGCGCCCGACACCACCGCGCCCGCTGCGCCCACCGATACGGCCGTCAGCGCCGACGGCAGAACCGTCACCGGCAAAGCCGAGCCGGGAGCGACGGTCACCGTCAAAGATGAAAAAGGCAACGTCATCGGCACCGCCACAGCCGACGAAAACGGCCAGTACAGCGTGCCGCTGACCAACCCGCAAACCAACGGCCAGACCGTGACCGCCACCGCGCAAGACGCCGCGGGTAACACCAGCCCTGAAGCCAGCGCCACCGCACCCGACACCACCGCGCCCGATAAGCCCACAGCCACGGTGGCCGCAGACGGCACCAGCGTCACCGGCAAGGCCGAGCCGGGCAGCACCGTCACCATCAAAGATGCGGCAGGCAAAGAAATCGGCACGGCCACAGCCGATGAAAACGGCAACTACACCGCCACCCTCAGCCCCGCGCTGACCAACGGCGAAAAACTCAGCGCCACCGCCACCGACGCCGCAGGCAACCCAAGCCAGCCAACACCCGCGACGGCACCCGACACCACCGCGCCCGCTGCGCCCGACGCCCGCATCAGCCAAAACGGTGCCACTGTCAGCGGCACCACCGAGCCGGGAGCGACAGTCGCCGTCAAAGATGAAAAAGGCAACGTCATCGGCACGGCCACGGCCGACGAAAAAGGCCAGTACAGCGTGCCGCTGACCAACCCACAAACCAACGGCCAGTCCGTCACCGTAACGGCGGCAGACAAGGTGGGCAACACCAGCCCCGCCACCACGCTGACGGCACCCGACACCACTGCGCCCGACATGCCCATTGCCAGCGTGGGCGCTGACGACAAAACCGTCACCGGCACCGCCGAGCCGGGCAGCAAAGTAACGGTGGCCGACAAAAACGGCCAGACCCACACCACCACGGCAGGTGCTGATGGCGCCTTCACGCTCGAGTTGCCCACGCCGCAAACCACGGGCGAAACCCTCAAGGTCACCGCTACCGATGCCGCAGGCAACGAAAGCCTGCCCTCTGAACTGGCCACGCGCGACACCACGCCACCCGCCACGCCCACCGGCACCATCAACACCGAGGGCAGCGCCGTCACCGGCACCGCCGAGCCGGGCAGCCTGGTCACCATCAAAGACGCCACCGGCAACGTGCTGGGCACCGCCACCGCCGACGCTGACGGCAACTACACCGTGCAACTGAGCACGCCGCAAACCAACGGCCAGCAACTCGCCGCCATGGCCGAAGATGCCGCGGGCAACGAGAGTCCCAAGGCTGATATTTCCGCACCCGACACCACCGCCCCCGCGCAACCCAGCGCACAGGTTTCGGGCGACGGCACCACCGTCACTGGCGCGGCCGAACCGGGCAGCACCGTCACCATCAAAGACGCAGCAGGCAACGTATTGGGTACGGCCACGGCTGACCCGGATGGCAAATACACCGTGCCGCTGAGCACGCCGCAAACCAACGGCCAACAACTCACAGCCACCGCGCAAGACGCCGCGGGCAACACCAGCGCCCCGGCCAACGCCACCGCGCCTGACACCACCGCTCCGGCCACGCCCACGGGTACCACCGTATCCGCAGATGGCACCAGCGTCACCGGCAAGGCCGAGCCGGGCAGCACCGTCACCATCAAAGATGCGGCAGGCAACGTACTGGGCACCGCCAAAGCCGATGCCGACGGCAACTACACCGTGCCGCTGAGCACACCGCAAACCAACGGCCAACAACTCACCGCCACCGCGCAAGACGCCGCAGGCAACACCAGCGCCCCGGCCACCGCCACCGCGCCCGACACCACCGCCCCCGCCAAACCCGGCCTGGCCGTCAGCGGCGATGGTTCGGCCATCACCGGCACGGCAGAGCCGGGCAGCACCGTCACCGTCAAAGACAAAGACGGCAACGTTGTCGGCACCGCCACGGCTGGCACAGATGGCACATACACCATCACCCCCGCCACGCCGCTGACCAACGGCGAAGAACTCACCGCCACCGCCAAAGACGCCGCAGGCAACGAAAGCGCCCCGGCCACCGCCACCGCGCCCGACACCACCGCGCCCGCTGCGCCCACCGATACGGCCGTCAGCGCCGACGGCAGAACCGTCACCGGTAAAGCCGAACCCGGCAGCACCGTCACCATCAAGGATCAGGACGGCAACCCCATCGGTACCGCCACGGCCGACGAAAACGGCAACTACAGCGTGCCGCTGAGCAACCCGCAAACCAACGGGCAGACCGTGACCGCCACCGCGCAAGACGCCGCAGGCAACACCAGCCCTGAGGCAAGCGCCACCGCCCCCGACACCACCGCGCCCGATAAGCCCACAGCCACGGTGGCCGCAGACGGCACCACGGTTACCGGCGAAGCCGAGCCGGGCAGCACCGTCATCATCAAAGATGCGGCAGGCAAAGAAATTGGCACGGCCACAGCCGATGAAAACGGCAACTACACCGCCACCCTCAACCCCGCGTTGACCAACGGCGAAAAACTCAGCGCCACCGCCACCGACGCCGCAGGCAACCCAAGCCAGCCAACACCCGCAACGGCACCCGACACCACCGCGCCCGCTGCGCCTGCTGCCTTCATCAACGAAGACGGCACCAGCGTGACCGGCACAGCCGAGCCGGGCAGCACCGTCACCGTCAAAGACAAAGATGGCAAGGTCATCGGCACCGCCACCGCTGACGAAAACGGCACCTACTCTGCCAAGCTCAGCGCCCCGCAAACCGACGGCAGCAAGCTGGCCGTGACGGCAGCTGATGCCACCGGCAACACCAGCGACCCAGCCAGTGTGCAGGCGCCCGATACCACGCCGCCCGCCAATCCCACCGAGGCGCCAGCCGTACTCGACAACGTGGGCATCGGCGGCGTGATGTTGCCTGCTGGCAGCGAAGAAACGCTGGCCAACAACAGCGCCACCAACGACAACACCCCCACCGTGGTGGTCCCCAAGGCGCTGGCCGATGCCGCTGCAGCCGAAGGCAACACCCTGCAACTGGTGGTTGATGGCAAACCCGTGCCCGCCGTGCTGGGTACCGACGCCGCAGGCAACACCACCCTCACGCCCGCCACCCCGCTGGACGATGGCCCACACACCATCAGCTACCTGCTACAAGACGCCGCCGGCAACCAAAGCCAGCCCGCACCTGCCACCAGCATCACGGTCAACACCCAGCCACCCGCCACCACCCGGCCCGGCAGCTATGCCGACGACGTGGGCGCGGTGCAAAGCCCCGCCAGCACCGCCGACACCACCGACGACACCACCCCCGGCCTGAACGTGGGCAAACTGCCCGCGGGCACCACGCCCACGCTGTACGTCGACGGCAAGCCAGTTGCGGCCACCGCCAGCCTTGATGCCAACGGCAACACCACCCTCACGCCCGTCACCCCGCTGGGCGAAGGCACGCACAACCTGGCCTACGCTCTGACCGACGCCGTGGGCAACGTCAGCGTCCCCAGCCCCGCACTCACCCTCACCGTCGACACCCAGTCGCCCGCCACTCCGGCCAGCGCGCCCAGCGGCTACGTCGATGACGTGGCCCCCGTCATCAGCACGGTGGCCTCGCCCAGCGCCAGCGGCACCGACACCAACGACACCACCCCCGGCCTCATCATCGGCAGCCTGCCCACGGGCACTACGCCTGCGCTGTACGTCGATGGCGTCAAGGTCGAGGCCATCTACGACGCCGCCACCGGCACGCTGACCCCCGTCACCCCGCTGGCTGAAGGCGAGCACCAGCTCACCTACACCCTCACCGACGCCGCAGGTAACGAAAGCGGGCAAAGCCCCGCGCTCACCCTCACCGTCGACACCCAGCCGCCCGCCACTCCGGCTGCGCCCGGCAGCTATGCCGACAACGAGGGCGCGGTGCAAAGCCCCGCCAGCACCGCCGCCGCCACCGACGACACCACTCCTGGCCTGAACATCGGCAGCCTGCCCACGGGCACCACGCCTGTGCTGTACGTCAACGGCCAAAAGGTCGAAGCCACTTACGACGCCACCACCGGCACCCTCACGCCAAAAGTGCCGCTGGAAGATGGCAAGACATACGCGCTGACCTACACCCTCACCGACACCGCAGGCAACGAAAGCGGGCAAAGCCCCGCGCTCACCCTCACGGTCGACACCCAGTCGCCCGCCACTCCGGCCAGCGCGCCCAGCGGCTACGTCGATGACGTGGCCCCCGTCATCAGCACGGTGGCCTCGCCCAGCGCCAGCGGCACCGACACCAACGACACCACCCCCGGCCTCATCATCGGCAGCCTGCCCACGGGCACTACGCCTGCGCTGTACGTCGATGGCGTCAAGGTCGAGGCCATCTACGACGCCGCCACCGGCACGCTGACCCCCGTCACCCCGCTGGCTGAAGGCGAGCACCAGCTCACCTACACCCTCACCGACGCCGCAGGTAACGAAAGCGGGCAAAGCCCCGCGCTCACCCTCACCGTCGACACCCAGCCGCCCGCCACTCCGGCTGCGCCCGGCAGCTATGCCGACAACGAGGGCGCGGTGCAAAGCCCCGCCAGCACCGCCGCCGCCACCGACGACACCACTCCTGGCCTGAACATCGGCAGCCTGCCCACGGGCACCACGCCTGTGCTGTACGTCAACGGCCAAAAGGTCGAAGCCACTTACGACGCCACCACCGGCACCCTCACGCCAAAAGTGCCGCTGGAAGATGGCAAGACATACGCGCTGACCTACACCCTCACCGAAACCGCAGGCAACGAAAGCGGGCAAAGCGACCCGCTTACCCTCACCGTCGATGCCACGCCGCCCACCGCCGCCACCATAGGCGCGGCCAACCAGCAAGGCGTGCAAATCAACCTGCCCGCCGACGCGGCCACTGGCGATACCGTCAAGGTGGATTACACCGACGCCAGCGGTGCCAAACAAACGGTCACCCTGACCAAACAGGCTGATGGCAGCTGGGCCAGCAGTGCCCCCGCCGTCATCGCCCCCGTGGCCGCAGGTGCACCCCAAACCGCCACCCTGCCTGCCAACGACCTGAAAAATGGCGAAGTCGTCACCGCCACCACGGCAGACGCAGCAGGCAACACAGCAACGCCGGTGAGCAAAGTCGTTGCGCTTGACACGCCCACCGCCGCCACCATTGACCAGGCCAACGCTGACGGCGTGAAGATTGGTCTGCCCGCCGATGCCGAAGCTGGCGACAAAGTCACCGTCAAGGTAGGAGGGCAAGAAGCCACGTTGACCAAACAGGCCGACGGCAGCTGGACGAGCGACAACACAACGCTGGTACCCACCGTAGCGGCAGGCAGCAACACTGCCAGCATTGACAAAGCCAACGCCCCCGACGGCACCGTCGTCACCGCCACCAGCGTTGACGCAGCGGGCAATCCTGCCGATCCGGCCACGGCCACCGTCGATGCACTCCCGCCGACTTCGGCCACCATCACCCAAGCCAACGCTGACGGCGTGAAAGTCGGCCTGCCCACAGACGCCAAGGTTGGTGACAAGGTTGAGATTGACGTAGACGGCAAGAAAGTCACCGTCACCAAAGGCGAGAGCGGCTGGAGTGTGCCCAGTGGCAGCGACCCGGCCATCACCTTGGATGGCGATACTGCCAGCATCGACAAAGCCAACGCTCCCGACGGCACCGTCGTCACCGCCACCAGCGTTGACGCAGCGGGCAACCCTGCCGCACCGGCCACGGCCACCGTTGATGCACTTGCGCCCACCGCAGCCACCATTGACCAGGCCAACGCCGACGGCGTGAAGATTGGTCTGCCCGCCGATGCCGAAGCTGGCGACAAAGTCACCGTCAAGGTAGGAGGGCAAGAAGCCACGTTGACCAAACAGGCCGACGGCAGCTGGACGAGCGACAACACAACGCTGGTGCCCACCGTAGCGGCAGGCAGCAACAGCGCCAGCATTGACAACGCCAACGCCCCTGACGGCACCGTCATCACCGCCACCAGCATTGACGCAGCAAGCAACCCTGCCGCACCGGCCACAGCCACCGTTGATGCCAAGGCCCCCACGCTGGAGATTACCGACAACGTCACAGCCGATGTCGCTACGGGCGAGGTCACCTTTACTTTCACTTTCAGCGAAGCGGTGCAAGGCTTTGATGCCAGCGACATCACCGTAGCAAACGGCACGGAGGTGGCAGGCTCGTTTACCAAAGTCAGCGACAGCGTTTACACGCTGAAAGTTACGCCTAATGCTGACACCCAGGGGGTAAACGTCACCGCCACGGTCACGGGCGCCACCGCAGGCGTGACCGATATGGCAGGCAATGCCTATGCGGGCACAGATCTGGGCGCGCAAGCCATTGATACCAAAAAACCCACCGTGACCGTCACGCTGACTGAAAGCAATGGCGAGACGGACAACGCAGGCACGCTGATCAAAGGCGAAACGGCTACGGTAACGTTCCAGTTCAGTGAAGAGGTCAAAGACTTCAGTGCGGCCAACGTCACGGTGATGGGTGGCACCTTGACCAATCTGATGCAAGACGCGACAGACAAAACCAGGTGGACAGCGGTCCTTACACCCAATACCGACGCTCAACTGGCAGACCAGAAAATCAGCGTCGATGCCAACTACACCGATCTGGCGGGCAATCCCGGCACTGCTGGCGAATCGGCGCCCTACGCCATCGACACCCAGCCGCCCACCGTGGCCATCACCCAGGTCAACGGCGCGGCCTTCACAGGCACCAGCAGCGGCGCTACGGGTGTGAGCATCAGCTACGAGAAAGATGGTGTGACAACAACCGTGCCATCAGGAGAGGTGACTTTTAATTCCGATGGCACCTGGAGCACCACCGCCAAAATTCCTGACGGTGCCAGCGTCACCGTTACCGCCACCGACGACGCAGGCAACACCGCCACCGACATGCGCACGTCGGTGGATACGGAAGCACCCAAGTTCACAGATGGCTTGGTGCCCAGTGCCACGCTGATTCAAATCTCGGCTGAAGACAACATTGCGGTGCAAGAGGTGATCTTTACCCTGACGCCCGCCACGCAGACCGACAAAGACAAGCTGATGGTCATGCCCGGCGCCAAAGACAACGGCGACGGCACCGTCACCGTGCCGGTGCCCGGCACCGACGGCGTTTACAAGCTGGAGAACATCGCCCCCGCTGATGGCAGCACCGTCACCGCCGTGGCGACTGATGCCGCGGGCAACGCCACCACCGTGGTCAGCTCCTCCGCGGATTCGACGGCCCCCGTTTTTGCCAGCCTGCAAGCCAATGCCAGCACCATCAGCGGCAAGGTGACAGACAACATCGGGGTGGAGTCGGTGGTGCTCACCTTCACCCCGGCAGACCCTGCCAACCTGCCTGCCGGCGCTACCGAAACCACTCCGGGCAGCGGCATCTACACCGTTCAGGTCACCCCCAACACCGACGGTACGTTCAGCCTGCCTGTGGCAGTCAAAGACGGCAGCGCCGTTACCGCCGTGGCCAAAGATGCGGCGGGCAACAGCACACAGGCCAACGTCAACAACGTGGACGCCAACGTGCCCACGGTGACTGTCGTTGCATTCCTCAACGAACCCGCCGCAGGCTACAAGGCGGGCGACACGGTGCAGGTCAAGCTCACGCTCAGCGAGGCCGTGACCTTCAGTGCCGATGCTTCAGGCAGCACCATCACGCTCGACCTGGGCGGCGGCCAGACCACCACCGCCATCCTCACGCAGGGCGCGGCAGGCGGCAATGAACTGGTGTTTACCGCCACCATTCCGGCCGCTTTGGTCAACCACAACGCTGCCAATGTCAAAGTCACTGCCAGCACGCTGACCCTGCCCACCGGCGTTACCGCCACCGACCCCGCGGGCAACGCGCTCAACCTCAATCACGAGGAAGCAACGGGCAAATTGCTTGACACCACCGCGCCCAGCGCGCCCGGCATGGATGCCGTCACCTTCAACGCCGCCGCGTTGAGCGATGGCGCATCGCAAAACCTGACGGTCAAGCTGCCCAGCACGGAAGACGCCGATAAAAAGGCGCAAGCGGGCGACACCGTTACCGTCAAAGTGGGCGACGTCACGCTCACCAAAGTGCTGACAGCCGCCGAAGCCGCCGCAGGCACGGTGAACCTGCCTGTGAGCGACGCGCAGCTTGCCACGCTGGGCGAGGGTACGCACACCGTCACGCTGACGCTGCAAGACGCCGTGGGCAACGCCACCACGGCCAGCAGCAGCCTGACCATCGACAAAACCGCCACCATCGACATCACCTCCATCGCCGGGCAGACGCAGGCAACCGAAGGCACCGATGGCTATGCCACCTTGAACAGCCGTGGCAATGTAGAGATAAAAGGCACCACCACCGGCGTGGAGCCAGGGCAGGTAGTCACCGTCACCGTGGGTGACAAAACCGCCACCGCCACGGTCGGCACAGACGGCAGTTGGACGGCCACCATCACGGGCGGCGACTGGATCAAAAACGGCAGTACCTACAGCTTCAAGGCCAGCGTGGCCGACCAGGCAGGCAACCCCGCCTTTGACACCGACGTCACCGCCGCGACTGTCTTGGGCAACACCGCGCCCACGCTGACAGCGCCTGCCACGCCGCTAGCGGGCAGCGAAGACACATTGGTCGATGTCACCGGCATCTCGGTGAATGACGCGGACGCGGGCGAAACCCTCACCGTCACCGTTACCGCCAACCACGGCGGCAAGCTCAGCCTGGGTGCGGGCGCCGGGCTGCTCGACACCAATGCGGCAGATGGCGTACTCACCCTCACCGGCACGCAGGATCAGGTCAACACCGCGCTGGCCACGCTGCAATACCAGCCAGCAGCCAACGTCAACGGCCAGGTCACACTCACCGTTACCGCCACCGACAGCAACGTGGTGGAGGGGGCCAACGGGGCGCTGCCCGCCGAAGCCAAGACCATCACGCTCAACCTGGCCGCCGTCAATGATGCGCCCACGCTCAACAGCGTTGACTTCAGCACCGCCCACGCCACCGAGGCCACCAACGCCAGCGGGGCGAGCGCGCTGGTGGGCACCGTTAACGGCAATCTGAACGTGCTTGACGTGGATGCGGGCGACACGGTCAGCGCCCAAGTGGTGGATGACGCCGCCGCCGTGTGGAGCAAGGGTGCGTTGCCCGACGAGGTTGATCTGTCGGCGCTGATCGCCGCCAGCACGCTGAGCTTTACCCCCGCCACCAACGGTGCGGGCACGCTGGGCGTGAACGGCACCGCTGTTGATGTCGGCTTTGCGTGGACACCGCCCGCTGACACCAACCTTGACTGGCTGAACAAGGACGACACCCTTACCCTGACCTGGAAAGTGCAGGCGACCGATGGGAACAATGCCGCCTCTGAGGCGAAAGACCTTCAGGTTGTCATCACCGGCACCAACGACGCCCCCGACTGGACCGTTACCACCATCTCCAGCGGCGTGCTGGCGCCGCCTGTCTCCCTGGCTGTGAACAACTTGCTGTCTGATGGAAGCAGTTTTTCCGGCTGGACGAAGATGCCTAACAACAAAGTGTCCACCGTAGGCAACTTTACTGTCGCAGCCAACCCCTTGCCAAGCAACCTGGGCGATGCTTTAAGAGTTGAAGGTGAGTATTCTGGCAATTTGACGCCGGACAATGTAATTGCCATCAGTGGCGAAACCGTTCATATTGATGCTGGTGAAACCTATAGCTTTGGCTACAACCTGGAAAGAAGGTGGGAGGGGAATAATCCTGTAGAGTTTCAGTTTGTTCTGCTCAAGGCTGATAACACGATTGCTCAGAAACTGGGCGTTCCGCATTACGTTGGAAATACAAGCCAAGAGGTCAACGCCAATAAAGCGGGGCAATACTATTTCTCGGAAGGATTTACACCCGCATCCGGCTTCACAAGTGGCGACTATCGCCTTGGCCTGGTATGGAAAACATTGGGCGCGCCAGGAAGCCAGCATGCTGACGCATCTTTCGACCAGATCCACCTGCTCAAACCGCGCGTAACCGACCCACTCAGCCTGGGTGATTTGCTGGGGGTGAAAGACGGCGACTTTTCACAATTGGCCACCGACAAAGATGCCAACGCCAGCATCAAGGGTTTTGTGGTGACAGCCGGAAAAACACCAGACGATACAAGCGGCGCTCATTGGGAGTTCAACAATGGCGGCACCTGGACCAGCCTGGCCGATACCAGCGAGGCCAATGGCATCTTTGTACCCAAAGACGCCCAGTTGCGCTATGTGCATAGTATTAACGGCACGGGCAACGTCAGTGCGCTGAAACTGGTGCTGGCTGACGACACCAGCACACTCATTGCGGGCGACACGGTCAACCTGGGCACTGCGGGCACGGGCGAGCAAACGCCTTACAGCGCCAACACCCTGAGCATTCAAGCACCCGGCTACGCCACCTCCAACCAGGTGATAAATGGCGGCCGGTTGATGACCTCTGAATGGACGAACAACGGCGTCGCCAAGGTCACCCTGAACACCGGAGAAAACTCTGACCTGCACGGCGGCCTGTTCGGCGCGGCAGGCAAGACCAACGAAGGTGGTTCGCTGCAAATCACCACCGATTTCAATGATTTGTCGGCCTACGGCACGGGCCATGGCACCTGGCGCGAAGTGGCCGTGGCTACCCGCAATGAATCGCTCACCCTCAATCAGGGTGACGTGTATAGCCTGGCCTTTGACGCCAAGCAGTTTGCCGGCACCAACCTGCACGTGACCAACCTGCAATGGGTGCTGAAAGATGCCGATGGCAACGAAACCCCCATCTCGCCCTGGTACGCCACTGAAAGCACCCGCACAGGAACCGATCTCGCTACAGCCAAACCCGGCGCATTGCGCTTTGGCGAAACATGGGAAAGCTTTGAGCTGGCCTACACCCACGAAGGCGCCAGCGGCAACTACCAACTGGCGCTGAAGCTGGCGGTGGACAGCGGCGGCATCTACAACGGCGACCTGCGCGTGGACCGCATCTTCTTCGGCCAGCAAACCATGACCGGCCCCAGCAACGGCATCGGCAATGACGTCCTGAGCGGCACGGCCGCCAACGACCGCATCAGCGGCGGCGCGGGCAATGACCGCATCGACGGCGGCGCGGGGCTGAACTACCTCATCGGCGGTACGGGCGCGGACACCTTCGTCTTCCAGACCGACCCGGTGCAAACCGTCAGCGACGGCCAGGGTGGAACCAAAACGCTGCTCACCGTCGACACCATTGCCGACTTCAGCAACGCAGAGGGTGACAAGCTGGCGCTGAGCCAATTGGTATTCACCGGCCTGACGGGCGCGGCGGGCAGCGCCCTGGCCGCTGACCAGTTGGTGCTGGGCACTACCGCCAACGCCGCCCAGGCGCAGGTACTCTATGACCAGGGCACGGGCAAGCTGTTCTACGATGCCGACGGCACCGGTGCCGGGGAGGCGGTGCACTTTGCCACGCTGGCCAACAAGCCGAATGACCTGACGGTGAACAGCTTCATGCTGATTTGAACGCAAGTCAGCGACCGACCATGGCCGCTTTGAGCGGCTCACAATCCAAACCCCCCGGTTTTTCCGGGGGGCTGGTTATTCCACTTCAAGGCGTTAATAGCCGTCATCCCGGCGAAGGCCCGGATCCATGCTTCCCGGCTCACGCCGTCTGGATTCCGGCTTGCACCAGCATGACGAGGTATTGCGGCTTTGATCTGGAATTGGAATGACTTGATTGAGGCTCACGCACCGGAATCCGACCAACTTGCGCGGGAAGCGCGCATGGCGCGCGGCGCGGAATGCCGTTGCGGTCACCTCTTCGCGTGGCGGACAATCAGGTGAGTTTTTTAAGCCTATGGAGCCTCCCATGAAAGCCGCTGTCCTCACCGCCTTTGCCGAACCCCTGGCCCTGCAAGACGTGCCGCGCCCCACGCCGGGGCCGGACGACGTGCTGCTGCAAGTGCTGGCCTGCGGCGTGTGCCACTCCGACCTGCACGTGACCGACGGCGACCAGCCGGCGCTGAAGGCCGCCACCAAACCCAGCCTGATTCCCGGTCATGAAGTGGTGGGCCGCGTGGTCGAGTGCGGCGCCAACGTCACCGACCTGAAAGTGGGCGACCGCGTGGGCGTTGCCTGGAACCACAGCACCTGCGGCCAGTGCGAGCCCTGTCTGCAAGGGCTGGAAAACCTGTGCCGCCGCGCCGTCATCACCGGCGTAATGGTCGATGGCGGCTACGCCGAATACATGGTGGCGCGCGCCAGCCACGCGCTGCCCATTCCCGACGCACTGAGCGCCGAAGAAGCCGCGCCGCTGTTCTGCGCCGGCCTCACGGTGTACCGCGCCATGAAGCGTGCCCAGGTGCGCGCCGGCCAGCGCGTGGCGGTGTTCGGCATTGGTGGCCTGGGCCACCTGGCGGTGCAGATGGTGAAAGCCTGGGGCGCCACCGCGATCGCGCTCGACGTGGATGCCGACAAGCTGGCGCTGGCGCGCGAGCTGGGCGCCACCGAAACCTACACCGCCAACAGCTCCGACGAGCTGAAGGCGCTGCGCAAGGCCGGCAACGCCGACGTCGCCATCGTCACCTCGGCCGCCAAGCCCGCCTACGACACCGCCCTGCGCGCGCTGCGCCCCGGTGGCACGGTGGCCGTGGTGGGCCTGCCCAGCGAGCCGCTCAGCTTCTCGGCGCTGGCGCTGGTGGGGCTGGAGGCCAACATCGTCGCCGCCTCGGTCGGCACGCGCGAGGATATGCGCGCCGTGCTCGACATGGCCGCGCAAGGCCAGTTGCGCTGCCTTACCGAGACGCAGCCGTTGGAAGAAGTCAACGCCGTGTTCGAGCGCATGCGCCGCGGCCACATTCAGGGCCGCGTGGTGCTGCGCTGCTGCGCGGCGCACTGACGGCGCCACGGGCGCAGGCCTGCCTGTCCACCGCCTGCTCCCCTCGCCTCTTGACCAGCAGGCCCGAACAAAGCCCGCCCCCGTACCGCGATAGGGGGCCAAAAATCCAGACGGCGTGTGCAAGCAAACATGGATCCCGGCCTTCGCCGCCGGGATGACGGTGATTGACGCCTTGAAGTGGAAATGGAATCACGCAGCCCTTTGGGGCGCTGCTTTGCGGGCAGCCCGCTCGCACGAGAGCGCTCCACCACGCCACATTGAACCTAGAAACGGCAGTTGACCGCTTGCCATCCTTGGGCAATCCGCATGAACGCTGACTTTCACAGCTTCGATCACATTCACCTGTTGGGTGAGCGCGCTATGCACCCGATCGCACCGCGCTGGGCGTGCCATGCCGCGTTGCTCGTCCTTGCAGGCACGAGCCTGCCGCGTCCTCGCGTCTTGCCTGGCACGCCCATCACGGCACGCTCGGGCGCATCCAACTGCCGTTTCTAGGTTGAAGAACTGGCAAGTCGCTTTCTTTCGAATCAATAGCCGCCATGGACTTTTTCGCTCTGCTGCTCGCCTTTGGCAAAAGCCTGCTGTTCGCGCTGGCGGCGGTGCTGCCCATCCTCAACCCGCCCGCGGCGGCGCCCGTGTTCGTCACCCTCACGCGCACGCTGGAAAGCGACACGCGCACCCTGCTGGCGCGGCGCATCGGGCAGTACGTGTTCTTCATGCTGGCGGCGGCCATGCTGGTGGGCACCTACGTGCTGAACTTCTTCGGCATCTCGCTGCCCATCGTGCGCGTGGCCGGTGGGCTCATCGTGGCCTCCACCGCCTGGCGCATGCTGCACACGCAACACGTCAGCAGCGATGAGAAGACGCAGATGGCGCAGTCGCTGACCGACGACAACGTGCGCATCCAGGCCTTTTACCCGATGACCTTTCCGCTCACCTGCGGGCCGGGGTCGATAGCCGCCGCCATCACGGTGGGCGCGGCGCTGCACAGTCAGCGCGTGCCCGAATCGCTGGCCAACTTCGCCGGAGGGCTGGCCGCCACCGTGCTGATCAGCGTGCTGGTGTTCCTGACCTTCCGCTACGCTGACCGCCTGCTGCGCCCGTTGGGCGAGGTGGGGCTGGTGGTATTTCTGCGCCTGTCGGCCTTCATCCTGCTGTGCGTGGGCGTGCAAATCATCTGGAATGGGGCGCAGGAGCTGGTGCGTTCGTTGTGAGCGTGGAAGGTCGTGCTTTAGCTTGTCCCAACCGGCGATCTCAACTCCGCAGTGCAACACCCTCGCCTGAGGTCAGTTGTCCAGATGAAATCACGATACACGCAATTGCAGTGCGCAAGTGCGCAAGTGCGCATCACGCTGGCTTCACTGCACCAGCATGGTTGGAGCCGAATAACGGAGAATAACGGGGTCAGATCAAATATTTCAATCGCCTTCTCGCAGCCCAACTCAGGCACCCCGCAGCAACTCACTCCCCATCCCCACCCAGCATCCCGCCCAGCAACGTGCCGCCGCCAAAGCCGCCCAGCAGCGATCCCTCGCCACGCCCGCCGCCCCCCGCTTGCGGCGCGGCGGCGAACACGCGGCTGGCCAGGCGGCTGAAGGGCAGCGTCTGCAGCCACACGGTGCCGGGGCCAGCCAGCTTGGCGAAAAACAGGCCTTCGCCACCGAACAACGCGGTCTTCACCTTGCCAACGTATTCGATGTCGAAGTTGACCTGCGCGGTGTAGGCAACTACGCAGCCGGTGTCCACGCGCAGCACCTCGCCGGCTTGCAGCTCGCGCCGGATCAGGGTGCCGCCGGCGTGGATGAAGGCCATGCCGTCGCCGTCGAGCCGTTGCATGATGAACCCTTCGCCGCCGAAGAAACCCACGCCCAACTTGCGCTGAAAGGCGATGCCCAGCGCCACGCCGCGCGCGGCACACAGGAAGGCGTCCTTCTGGCAGATCAGCGTGCCGCCCAGCCGGGCCAGGTCGGCGGCGATGATCTTGCCGGGGTACGGCGCCGCGAAGCCCACCTTGCGCTTGCCGCGCGCGGCGTTGGTGTAGACGGTGGTGAACAGCGATTCGCCGGTGACCAGGCGCTTGCCGGCGCCCAGCAGCTTGCCCATGAGTCCGCCCTGCGCGTTGCCGCCACGGCCATCACCGAAGACGGTGTCCATGGTGACGCCGTCTTCCATGAACAGCATGCTGCCGGCTTCGCCGATGGCGGCCTCGGCGGGGTCCAGTTCGATCTCGACGTACTGCATGTCGTCGCCGAAAATCTGGTAGTCGATCACGTCCATGGTCATGGTGTTGCTCCATTCAACCTATTGATGTTTTCAATAATCACGACAGCACGGGCCATCAAAAAAACCCTCATATCCCCTCGTCATTGCGGCGAAGGCCGCAATCCATGGAGCGTCACCTTGACACGGCATTCACCCGCGGACACCGTGTGGATTGCGGCCTTCGCCGCAATGACGGAATGAGGTGAAGGCATTACATAGGCTTGTCCTGAATGACGAAACTCTCTCAAGAAAACGTTTTGTAAGTCATTGATTTTCTTCAGATACACCGTCCCTGCTGGCGGGGTTGGGTTGCTCAATAGAAACGGCCCTATGAAGTTTTCGCTTTTTGACATCTCCCCCTGGGGAACATGCCCGTAGGAAGTTCAAACTTCACCGTGCCGGATCAATAGGCTCAAGGGAAAGCATGCAATGCCGCATCTGCGTGGAGCGGATGCGGGCCGGGGCGCATTGTGCGCATCCACTCTGATACCGTTGTGCGTTCACAGCGATGACAAATGATCGCGGCTGGCGCCGCATGACGAATGACGAATGACGAATGCTCCCATTGTCATTGAAGCACAGCGAAGTCATTCGTCATGCTGAAAGCCAACGCACATCAGACGCCCGCCCAGCAAGCGCCAGCAACCATCAACTCGAAGAGTGTCAGCGCGATTCCATCCACGCCGTCGCCACCAGCGCCAGCGGCGCCAGGCTGATGAAGACAATCACGATGCGGCGGAACACGGGGGTGGCGTCGGCCGCTTCCAGGTAGTGGTCGGCCACCAGCCAGGCCTTCCACCACACCAGCGCGGCGATCACCCAGCCCATCCAGGGCAGCACGCCGCGCTCGGCCACGGCGATGCCGGCAGTGATCACGGTGATGATGAGCAGCGCCACCCACGCCTGGGTGGCGTTGCGCGGGCCGAGGGCGTGAATCCACCGTTTCATGGTCAGACGAAGGCGTAGAACAGCGAGAACAGCATTAGCCATACGATGTCGGTGGCGTGCCAGTAGATGGCCATGGATTCGACGCCTTTCAGCTTGCCGGGCCGGTAGGCACCCTGCCACACCCGCACCAGTACCCACAGCATGCCCAGAATGCCCCAGGCCGAGTGCATGAAGTGGTTGATGGTGAGGTAGTAGTACACCGTGTAGAAGGCATTGCCCCCCGCCACCACGCCGGCCGGCAGGTTGTGCTGGATTTCCAGCCACTTGACCACCGGGTAGCCCAGCGCGACGACGAAGGCGCTGGTCATCCACCAGCGGGCGGCGCGCTGGTCGTCGCGGCGCACGGCCAGCACGGTGCGCACCAGCAGGTAGCCGCTGGTGAGCATGATGAGGGTGATGAGCAGGCCGCCCAGCGTCCACAGCTTGGGCGCGCCCGCGCGGAAGACCTCGGGGTAGCTCCAGCGCGCTATGAAGTAGACGACGAAGAACACCGCGAATTCGACGAATTCGCAGGTGATACCCACCCACATACCGGTGTAACCGGGGCTGCCGCGGTGGCGTTCTGCTTCCGCGCCAGCGACTACGCCAGGCCCGCCTGCCCCGGCATCGCCGAGGGGCCGGGGAACGGGCGGAGAAATGGGGGGAGCGGCCAGGGTCACGGCGGCCATGCTACGGCGGCGCGGGCCGGGCGTCCTTGAATCAGTACAAGCCCACCTCGCGCTCCGGGTTGTTGCGCTGCCGCACCGTGATCAAATCATCAGCTTGCCGGCGCGGTTGAACAACACCACATCGACGTAGTTGCTGCCTTGCTGCACGCGGTCGAAATTGACGGAGACGCCCTCCAAGTTGACGGCGCGACCATTATTCGCCAGTGCTTGCCGCACGGCCTCGCGCGTGGCGCCCGGGCCGGCGCGGCGCAGCGCGTCGACGAACATGCGCGCACTCAGATAGCCCTCCATGGTGGCCAGCGTGGGCTCGCCCAGCTTGGCGGCCTCCATGTCGGCGCGGTGCGCGCGCGCCAGTCCCACCTTGCTGGACATCGGCACCACCGAGGTGAAGATCAGTTTCTCGATCTCGGTGCCCAGCGCCTTCACGGTGCCGGCATTGGCGGTGATCGACAGGCCCAGCAGCATGGGCGAGCCGCCGCGCTTTTGCAGTGCCTGGATGAAAGCCGCGGCCGGACCGCCCAAACCGACGACCAGCGCCTGCGGCGCGGCCTTGGCGATGGTTTCGGCAGCCGGGCCAACCTCCATGCTGGACGTGGTGGGCGTGGTGCCCAGCACGGCGGGCTGCAGCTTGTGCCGCGCCAGCGAAGCCTCGAACGAGGCCTGCATGCCCTTGCCGAACGGATCGAGCGAGTGCACCAGGCCGATGCGGTTCAGCCCCAGCTTGGCGGCGTGGTCGATCAGGCGATCCATCTCCTGCTGATAGGTGGCGCGCATCCAGAAGACGTGCGGCACCAGCTTCTGCCGCAGCGCGGCGGTGCCGGTCAGCGGGCCGATGACGGCGGTATCGAGCGGGGCATCTATCAGCGCCTTGGCCTGCTGGGTTCCCAGCGGGGTCAGCAGCGCCATGAGCGCCGGGTTGGCCAGCAGCTTCTGCGCGTTGGCCAGCGCTGGCTCGGGCTTGAAGCCATCGTCCAGCACCTCGTACTGCAGGGGTATGCCGTGCACGCCACCGGCCTTGTTGACGGCGGCCACGCAGGCGCGCACGCCGTTGCTCAGCCCCTCGCCCAACAAACGCTCTCCGTCGCTCAGATCCAGCGTGGAGCCGATGGCCCAGGCCTTGGGCTGCGCCCGGCCCATGCGAGGCCAGGCCAGCGAAGCGGCCACGGCGGCCGAGCCAAGCACCAGTTGACGGCGATGGACCCGCGACGGGGTGGAAAGATGGAAAGTCATATCAATCCTTGGGTTTGAAAAGCGGAGCGCCTTGCGGCGATATGCACGCCTACTATCTCCTGATAGTCCGCTGCTGACCAGTTCGGGATAACGCGGCAGGATGAGTAATTTGCACAGAATAGGTGAATTTGCGTGATGGGAGCGAGGGAAAACCTCATCCCCGAGCACGCAGCAGGCGTACCGCCTCGGGCAGCGTGTGGGCCTGGGGGGCGAAATGGTCCACCAGCGCGCCCAGCGCCACGGCGCAGATCAGTGCGCCCAGCAGCGGTTTCCAGCTCAGGCGAATCGCGGCCAGAAGCCAGCCTTCGCGCTCCACCCGCACCACGGTGCGTGCCGCCGTGTAAGCCAACGCCAACTCCACGGCCACGGCCAGCAGCGCCTCGGAGCCGAAGTAGAGCAGCAGCAGCCACCCCCCGCCCAGCACCGCCGCCAGCACGGCGCCGAACACGGCCAGCACCGGGATGATGACGATGGCGCCTTCATCCGCGCCACCGGCCAGCTCCAGCGCGCCCGAGGCCACATCGCCCAGTGCCGAGCCGTCGGCATCGCCCGGCTCGCAGCCACCATCGGGCCAGGGAACGTCCAGACTGCCTGGGTCGGGCACATCGCGCTCGTCCTCATGCACCAGCATGCCGGCCCAAATGCGCAACAGCAGCAAATAAGCCAGATACCCCGCGCCCAGCGCCAGCGCGTAGCGCACGGCCAGCGAATCGACGCCGCCATGGCGCAGCAGCGCCGACACGCCCCACATGACAAGCAGCGTGATCAACCCCATCAGCCAGCCGTGCAGCCACAGCGCGTGGCGGCGGCGCAAGTGGCGGATCAGGGCATCCTTTTCAACCCGGACGCTTCTGAAATTGGAGCGCCTGGCCCTTGTTCGGCGAGTGCTAGTACACCGACACGGAGATTTCGAAACGTGAAAGCGCGCCTTCGCCCCGATGGCGGCGTTGCACATCCTCGCGATACCACCCGGTATCGCTACGGTGTGCGCCTTGCCCTCGGGCCGAATCCATCACTTTCACCATGTTCCGAAATCTCCGTGTCGGCGTACTAGATGCCGAATCGGCACTCATTCATCAACCTCGACCGGCACCCGCCGCGCCAGCGCGCACATCAGCTCGTAGCCCACGGTGCCGGCGGCGTGCGCCACTTCGTCGATGGGCAACACGGCGCCACCGCTTGCGCGGCCCCACAGGGTGACCTCACTGCCCAGGCGCGCATCAGGCACGGGTGTCAGGTCAACCACCAGCATGTCCATGCTCACCCGCCCCAGCGTGCGCGTGCGCACGCCATCCACCAGCACCGGCGTGCCGGTGGGCGCGTGGCGCGGGTAGCCGTCGGCATAGCCGCAGGCGGCCACGCCCACGCGCATCGGCGCATCGGCGGTGAAGATCGAGCCATAGCCGATGCTGGCGCCCGCTGGCAGGTCGTTGATTGCTATTAATTTAGAACTTAACGTCATCGTGGGCTGCAACCCCCAGTGCGCCATGCCGTGCGCCGGAAAGTCGGGCGACGAGCCGTAGACCGCGATGCCGGGGCGCACCCAGTCGCCGCGCACGGCGGCGTCCTGCGCGTGGCGCAGGGTGGCGGCGCTGTTGCACGCGCTGCGTTCGCCGGCCAGGCCGTCGGTGGCGTGCTGGAAAGCGTGCCACTGGGCCGCGATGCCCTTGTCGCCATCGGCATCGCTGAAATGCGTCATCAGCGAAATTTCATCCACCTGCGGCAGCGCCTGCAGCCGCGCATAGGCGGCGCGAAAGCGCTCGGGCGCGAAGCCCAGGCGGTTCATGCCCGAGTTCATCTTCAGGAACACGCGGTGCGGCTGGTGCGTCTTGTGGGTGGCCAGCCAGTCGATCTGCTCGTCGCAATGCACGGCGTGCCACAGGTTCAGGCGCGAGCACAGCTCCAGATCGCGCGGCTCGAACACGCCCTCCAGCAGCAGGATGGGGCCGCGCCAGCTTAAGGTCCGCACGCGCTGCGCCTCGTCCAGATCCAGCAGCGCGAAGCCGTCGGCGCCGCGCAGGCCGTCGAAGGCGCGCTCGATGCCATGCCCGTAGGCATTGGCCTTGACGATGGCCCACACCCGCGCGCCCGGCGCGGCCCCCCGCATCCGCGTCAGGTTGTGGCGCAGCGCGGCGGTGTGGATGGTGGCGTGAATCGGGCGGGGCATGGGCTGGCAAGACAGAGCGAATGCCGTCGATTCTGGCACCAGCGCACCGCGAAGAATCCTCCATGCGCTCTCCAAGGGTGCGTGCTATAACCGCCGCACCTTACAAGGCCGGTTCGTTTGTTCCCTGTATTTGCCTTTTTCGCTGCCGCGTTGAACGCGCGCTCGGCCCAAGCGCCGCGCCGCGCGGCAGAACACCCTCGCCATCGTCACGCCACAGCGCTGGTGGCGTTTGGCGTGGGCGTGCACGCCCGGGTCTGCGGCCAGCCGCCCTCCCCGCCTCGCCCCACGTGGCCGCGCAGCAGGCCACCCGTGCATCAAGCGGCCGCGGAGCAGGCCATGCAAAGGCAGCCGTGGCCGGACCTGCGCCGGCCACTGGCTGCGTCCCCCTGGGGGGCTGAGGCCCGCGGCTCCAGGCCTGCCTGCGCAGGGCTGGACGGGCCGAAGAGCCGCCGCCTCTGGCGACGAGCACGTGGCGCGCCAGCGCCTCAGGGGGGGGCATGAAACGCGGCTTCTACACCATCATGGCCGCGCAGTTCTTCAGTTCGCTGGCCGACAACGCACTGTTCGTGGCGGCGGTGGAGTTGTTGCGCGCTTCCGGCACTCAGGAATGGCAGCGCGCCGCGCTGGTGCCGATGTTCGCGCTGTTCTACGTGGTGCTGGCGCCATGGGTGGGCGCGTTCGCCGATGCGCGGCCCAAGGGGCAGGTCATGCTGGCCAGCAACACCATCAAGATCGCGGGCTGCCTGATCATGCTGTTCGGCGGCCATCCGCTGCTGGCCTATGCGGTGGTGGGGCTGGGCGCGGCGGCTTATTCGCCCGCCAAGTACGGCATCCTGACCGAGCTGCTGCCACCCTCGCAGCTGGTGAAGGCCAACGGCTGGATCGAGGGACTGACCATCACCTCCATCATCCTGGGCGTGCTGCTGGGCGGACAGCTGGTGGGGCCACGCATGTCCACTTATCTGCTGGCAATGAATTTGCCGGGCATCGACACCGCCCCCCAAGCCGCCATTGCCATGCTGACGCTGGTGTACGTGATCGCCGCGGCGATCAACGTGCGTATTCCGCACACCGGCGTCGAGATGCGGCCCCTGCCCGCGAACAAGATGACCCTGCTGCCGGACTTCTGGCGCTGCAACGCGCGCCTGTGGCGCGACAAGCTGGGCCAGATTTCGCTGGCCACCACCACGCTGTTCTGGGGCGTGTCGGGCAACATGCGCTACATCGTGCTGGCCTGGGCCTATGCCGCGCTGGGCTACGCCACCACCAAGGCCGCCGCGCTGGTGGGCGTGGTGGCCGTGGGCACGGCCGTGGGCGCGGTGATGGCATCGTCGCGCGTGCGGCTGGATCGCGCCACCACCGTGATGCCCCTGGGCGTGCTGATGGGCGCGCTGGTGGTCGGCATGGTGTATGTCGACCGGCTGTGGATCGCCATTCCTTTTCTGGTGGTCATGGGCGGATTGGGCGGCTACATCGTGGTGCCGATGAACGCGCTGCTGCAGCACCGTGGTCACAACCTGATGGGCGCGGGCCGCTCGATCGCGGTGCAGAACTTCAATGAGCAGGCCTGCATCCTGGCGCTGGGGTTTCTGTACAGCGCGTCCACGGGCCTGGGGCTGTCGGCCTTCGGCGCCATCGCGCTGTTCGGCTCGGTGGTGATGCTGTCGATGGCGGCCATCCAATACTGGTACCGCCACAATCTGCGCCACCACACCGCCGAAATCAAGCAGTTGATGCGGGTGGCGCGCGGAAAAAATGCCCCTCCCTGAGAGACTGTCCTCAAACTCCGCGCGCAGCGCGCCATCCCCAAAAAGGAAACAACGCCAGTGGCCGGCGCGGGTACGGCCACGGCGTTCGCTGGCTTGGCCTGCTTCGCGGCCATCTGACCGTTGACCCTAGAAACGGCAGTTGACCGCTCGCTATCCTTGGGCAACCGGCATGAACACTGACTTTCGCAGCTTCGATCACATTCACCTGTTGGGTGAGCGCGCTATGCACCCGATCGCACCGCGCTGGCCGCGCCATGCGGCGTTGCTCGTCCTTGCAGGCACGAGCCTGCCGCGTCCTCGCGTCTTGCCTGACACGCCCATCACGGCACGCTCGGGCGCATCCAACTGCCGTTTCTAGGTTGACACTGGATACACCGCGAACCCGCACATTGACCATGCCTTCCAGAGCCGCTCCTCCCTCCGCGTTGCCCGCGCTGGCCTTGCTGTTCAACGCCACGATATGGGGGTTGTCGTGGATCGCGTTCAAGGCGCTACACCGGCAGGGACTGCACCCACTGTGGAGCACGGTGCTGATCTATGCCGGCGGGCTGCTGGTGCTGCTGGCCTGGCAGCCGCGCAGCGTGCGCGGCTTTCTGGCCCACCCGTATCTGCTGGGGTTGGTGGCAGCGGCGGGGCTGACCAACGTAGGCTTCAACTGGGCGGTGACCGTGGGCGACGTGGTGCGTGTGACGCTGCTGTTCTATCTGATGCCGGTGTGGTCGGTCGGCCTGGCTTGGTGGCTGCTGAACGAGCGGCCCAGCCGCGCGGCGTTGGTGCGCCTGGCGCTGGCGCTGGGCGGGCTGGTGCTGGTGCTGCACCGGCCCGGCGCCGGCTGGCCGGTGCCCACGGGGGCGGCGGATTTTCTGGCGCTGATGGGCGGTTTCTGCTTTGCGCTGACCAACGCGCTGCTGCGCCGCTGGCGCGACACGCCGCACGAGGCGCGCGTGCTGGCCATGTTTAGCGGCGGCCTGGTGATGGCCGGCACGCTGGCGCTGGGCGGGGTGGCGGACACGCCGCTGCCGGCGCCGTCACTGAGCTGGCTGCCGTGGGCGCTGGCGCTGACACTGGGTTTCCTGGCCGGCAACATGGCCCTGCAGTATGGCGCCGCCCGTCTGCCAGCGCAGGTGACGGCCCTCATCATGCTGGCCGAGGTGGTGATCGCCGCCGCATCGGCCGTGCTGCTGGGTGCGGCCCAGCCCACGGCCTGGACCTGGGCCGGCGGCTCGCTGATCTTGCTGGCGGCCCTGCTGTCGATCTGGCCGCCGCGCCGCGCGGACTGATGCGCATTGACTTTCAACCTATTGAGCAACCCAACCCCGCCAGCAGGGCCGGTGTGCCTGAAGAAAATCAATGACTTACAAAACGTTTTCTTGAGAGGTTTTCAAAAATCACGACAGCGCGGGCTATCAGAAAAACCCTCTCACATCCCCTCGTCATTGCGGCGAAGGCCGCAATCCATGGGGCGTCACCTTGACACGGTGTTGACCCGCGGACACCGCGTGGATTGCGGCCTTCGCCGCAATGACGGGATGAGGTGATGGCATTACATCGGCTTGTCCTGAATTACGAAACCCTCAATAGGTTGAAAGGCCGTTGTGCGTTCACAGCGATGACCAATGACGAATGCGCCATTTGTCATTGAAGCGCAGCGAAGTCATTTGTCATTCGTCATTTTGAAAGCCAACGCCGTCTTCCCCGAAAACCCGGTCACAGCGCCTCGGCGCGCAGCTGCTCGGCGCTCTTGGGCGAGAGCAGGCCGGGCGCCACGTCGAACACCGTCTTGGCGCCGTAATGACCCTGGGCGTGCAGGCGGTGCACGGCGCGCGCGTAGGCCACTAGCACGCTGGAGGTGAATTCGGGGTTGCTGCCCAGCTTGAGGCCGTACTCGATCACCTGCGCGTTCTCGGCGCTGGTGCTGCCGCTGCGGATGACGAAGCCGCCATGCGGCATGGCCCCGTGGTCGCGGCGCAGTTCCTCCGCGCTGATGAAGTTGACGGTGGTGTCGTACTCGTCGAAGTAATGCGGCATGGTGACGATGGCGCGCCGCACCGCGTCGGCGTCGGCGCCTTCTTGCAATACCACGTAACAGTCGCGGCGATGTTTTTCGCGCGTGCTCAGTTGGGGGCGCTCGCCGCTGCGCACGCGCTCCACGGCGGCTTCCACCGGCAGCGTGTATTGCACGCCGCCGGCCACGCCGGGCACGCGGCGAATGGCGTCGGAGTGGCCCTGGCTCAGGCCCTTGCCCCAGAAGGTGTAGGTGGCGCCTTCGGGCAGCAGGGCCTCGCCCAGCACGCGGTTGATGGAGAACATGCCCGGGTCCCAGCCGGCGGAGATCAGCGCGGTCTTCTGGTTGGCGCGGGCGGGTGCATCGACGGCGGCGAAGTATTCTGGAATGCGGGCGTGGGTGTCGAAGCTGTCCACGGTGTTGAACAGCGCGGCCAGTTGCGGGCCCTGCTCGGGCAGGTCGCTCTTGGAGCCGCCGCACAGGATCAGCACGTCGATCTGCCCGGCATGGCCGGCCAGATCGTCCATGCCAAGCACGGGCACGCCAGCCGTCAGGGGCTGCACTTGCGCGGGCGGGCGGCGGGTGTAGATGCCGACGAGTTGCATGTCGGGGTTGCGGGCGATGGCGGACTCGACGCCGCGGCCCAGGTTGCCGTGGCCGGCAATGGCGATGCGAATGGGGGAGGTCATGAGGGGCTCTGTTGCGTGGCCTGAGTGGCCGGTTCATCGCGCGCTGCGCGCGGGCGACCGGCGGAATTATGTCCGAGGGCAGGCACTCCCCGAACACAAAAATGGTGACGGATCGCGCAGCGAAAGCGGCCAAAACAAGCGATCTCGAATTGGCGCCATCAGACGGTTCAATAAAGTGAGCGGCTGACGCTTGTCAATCAAGCGCCAAAGCGTGTTTTCAATGGCATGAATATTTCGCTAACCCCCCTACTTCCCGGCCAACTGCATCGCCCAGTCCAGCATGCGCGGCAGGCACTGCGTTTTCAAATCGAACCGGGCCTGCATGTCGGCGCGCGCTGCCGCGCCCAGGCGCTCGCGCGTGGCGGGACTGGCCAGCAGCAGCGCGATGGCCTTGACCAGGCGTTCGCGGTCGAAAAAGTCCACCAGATAGCCGGTCTGCGCGTGCGTCACGATCTCGCGCACCGCGCCCGTGTCGCTGGCCACCACGGCGGCGCCGCAGCTCATGGCCTCCAGCAGGCTCCAACTGGGCACGAAGGGGTAGCTCAGGAACACGTGCACGGCGCTCACCTGCAGCAGGCGCGTGAAATCGTCGCGCGGCAGACCCGGCACGAACAGCACGCGCGCCGCGTCCTCCGGCGGCAGTTGCGGCGCCACCTCGCTCCAGAAGCGTTCGCGCCAGGTGCGGCCCGTGGGCTCGCGGCTGCCGTAGCTGATGCCGTCGCCGCCCACCATCACCACATAGGCCTGCGGGCGGCGCGCCAGCAGATCGGGCAGCGCGCGCATGAACACGTGGCAGCCGCGCACGGGCTCGAAGTTGCGGTTGACGAAGGTCACCACCTCGGCGCCGCGCGACAGCTCCCACGTCTCCTGGGCACCGGCGCCGTTGTGGCCGGTCACGCGCAGCGCGGCCTCGGCATCGGGCGCCAGCACGTCGGTGTCGATGCCTTCGTGCACCACCTCGATGCGCTCGCGAAACGGTGGCGGGTAGCCATCGGCCTGGTAACGCGTGGGCGACAGGCCGGCGCGCGCGCGGTCGAAATGCATGGCCTGCACCGCGTTCTTCATGCGCAGGCGGGCGGCGCGTGCCTCGGGCTGCTCCGGTTGATCGAACTCGGCGTCGAACCCCAGGTCCTGCCCCGTGATCTGGTGGAACAGCTCGCAATAAATGCCCAGCGGCGCGTTGGGCCAGACCTCGCCCATGAACAGGCTTTCGCCCCAGGCGGGGTGCGCCACGATGGCATCGGGCACGAAACCGCCCTGCCGCAGCTGCATGGCCGCGGCCAGCACCGCCTCGGCGCGGATCGCCTTGGTTTCAATGTCGATCACCCACGGGTGGATGTTCGGCGTGCTGCCGCGCGCCGGCTGATAGCGCAGCACGCGCACGCCCTCCCAGCCGTCGGGCACCTGCGGCGTCATGGCCAGTGCCAGCACTTCGTGACCTTGTGCCGCCAAAGCGGGGGCCAGATGGCGCCACTGGCCCGGAAAGTTTTGATGAAGAAACAAAAATTTCATATGCTTACTCTTGGATGATCCGGCATGCGGCCACGGCGTGGGAAGTTTGACACGCTGAAGTTGCGTGAAGGCATATCGGTTTGGCGAAAGAAAGGAAGCTAACCATGAACAGCAAACATCTGTACGCCGTCTTCGCACTGGCGCTGGCGGTAGCGGCCTGTGGCGGCGACGACAAGAGCAGCGGCGGCGGTCAGGCCGAGACCATCTCGACAGGGCCGACAGCGCCCACCTCCGGTGGCGCGGGGCACGAGCAGGCGCTGGCCCTGGTCAATTCGGTGCGGGCACAGGCGCGCAAATGCGGAGACCAGACATTCGCCGCCGCCCCGCCGCTGGTCTGGAACCAGGTGCTGGCCCAGATCGCCCAGGCGCACTCGCAGGACATGGCCACGCACGATTACTTCAGCCACACCGGGCGCGATGGCAGCAGACCATCGCAGCGCGCGCAGGCAGCGGGCTACAACTCCACCTACATTGGCGAGAACATCAGCGCGGGCCGCGCCACGATGCAGGCCGCCATGGACGGCTGGCTGGCCAGCCCGGGGCACTGCGCCAACATCATGAACCCGGCGTACAAGGACTACGGTATCGGCGCTGGCAGCAGCAGGACGTCACGCTACGGCACGTACCACACGCAGGTGTTTGGCAGGCGCTGAGTGCCGTTTCTATTGAGCAACCCAACCCCGCCAGCAGGGCCGGTGTACCTGAAGAA
>JAUNUR010000113.1 GCA_030538085.1 Pseudomonadota bacterium
ATAGGTTGAAAACTTCGATAGGCGCAGAGGATGCAAAGGAAACCGCCGACAGGTTGGCACACGCCAGCAAGGCACGCAATGCCTTCACCTCATCCCGTCATCGTGGCGAAAGCCGGGCTCCATGTTTCCCCGGACACACCGTCTGGATTCCGGCTTGCGGCCGGCATGACGGAAGCATGGCCGCGTTGATCGGGAGAAATGGAGTCAGCGGCGGTCGGGCCGGCCGCGGCGCTTGGAGCGGGCGGGTTTCTTGTCCGTTGGCGCGGGCGCGCTGGCCGCACTGGCGGGGGCGGTGGGCGGTTGCGCGCCGGGCGCGGTCACGGGTGGGTTGTCTTCGGCCCGCAGCATCTGGTTGATGGAGGTCAGATCGGCTGGCGTCAGCGTGCCGCTGGCCTGCTTCAGGCGCAGCATGCCCACCAGCACGTCGTAGCGCGCGCGCGCCAGGTCGCGCCGGGTCTGGTAGAGCTGGCTTTGCGCGTTCAGCACGTCCATGTTGATGCGCACGCCCACCTGGTAGCCCAGCAGGTTGGCCTCCAGCGCGGTCAGGCTGGAGCGCTCGGCCGCTTCCAGCGCCGCCACCTGGCCGTGCCCCGACTGCACACCGTAGTAGGCGGTGCGCGTGGCTTGCGCCACGGTGCGCTGGATGTTTTCCAGATCGGCGCGGGCCTTGTCCTGTAGCGACAGGGTTTCGCGCACGCGGTTTTCAATCGCGAAGCCGGCGAACAGCGGCCAGTTCAGCGCCACGCCGATGCTGGCGTTGGTGTTGCGGTAGCGCGCGTTGGGGGCGGCGCTGATGGAGGGGTTGCCGTCCGGGTAGCGGCTTTGCCCCACGCTGGCCTGCAAGTCCACGGTGGGCAGGTGCCCGGCCTTGGCCTTGTCGGTTTCCAGCCGGGCGATGTCCAGCGCCATGCGCGATTGCAGCACGCCCGGGTGCTGGTTCACCGCCATGTCCACCCAGGTGTTCACGTCCTGCGGCTGTGGCTGTGGCAGCACGATGGGCTGCGCCAGCGGGCGTGGCTGCACACCGTTGGTGCCCACCAGCTGGTCCAGCGCCAGCCGTTTCACGCGCAGGTCGTTTTCGGCCGCGATTTCCTGCGCCGTCGCCAGGTCGAACCGCGCCTGCGCCTCGCGGCTGTCGGTGATGGTGGCGTTGCCGACCTCGAAGTTGCGCTGGGCCGCTTCGCGCTGCTCGGTCACGGCGGCCTTGAGCGCGCGCACGAAGTGGAGTGATTCTTCCGCCGCCAGCACGTCGAAGTACGCCTGCGACAGGCGCACGATCAAGTCCTGCTCGGCGCCCGAGAGCTGCGCTTGCGCCGCTTCGGCGGCGCGCTTGCCCTGGTCCCAGGCGATGCCGTTGGCGGGCCGGAACAGCGGCTGCGAGCCGACCAGCGCGCCGTTCAGCACGTTGAACGAGCGGCTGGAGCCTTGGCCCGCCACGTTGTTGTCCACCCAGTTGCGCTGGGCGCCGGCTTGCAGGCCGACTTGCGGCAGCAGGCCGGCGCGGGCCTGGTCGGCGCGGGCGGCCGTGGCCTCGGCGTTGGCGCGGGCCGACTGGTAGGCGGCGTCGTAGGCGTGCGCCGCGTCGTACAACTGCGTCAGCGACTGTGCCTGCGCTGGCGCCACGCCCCAGGCCAGAACGGCAGCCATGCAGGCCAGCCGTATGAAACCAGGGAGTCCGAGGGGCGCGGAGCAGGCCATGCCAGCGAACGCCGTGCACGGACCTGCGCCGGGCACTGGCGTTGTCCCCCCTCGCGCAGCAGAGGGGGGCTGAGGCCCGCGGCTCCAGACCTGCCTGCGCAGGTCTGGACGGTCCGAAGAGCCGACGCCTCCGGCGTCGAGCACGTGGCGCGTTAGCGACTCAGGGGGGTGTTTCATCTTCAATAACGGGGTACGGTGGGATCGACCTGCAACGACCAGGCGTCGATGCCGCCAGCGATGTTGGCCACGCGGGCAAAGCCGCGCTGCGCCAGGAACATGGCCACCTGCATGCTGCGCCCGCCGTGGTGGCACAGCACGGCCACCGGGCGGTCCTTGTCCAGCTCGTGCAGGCGCGGCGGGATGCTGTGCATGGGCATTTGCAGCAGTTCGGCGCCATCGGCCCGCACGCTGGCGGCGTGCCATTCTGCGGGCTCGCGGCAGTCCAGCAGCAGCGGCGCCTCGCCCTCGGTGCGGGCGCGCGCCAGCCAGGCTGGCAGATCACGTGGGGTGACTTGCTCGATCATGGTCAGTGAACGGCTTGTGCCCTTGCGGTGACTGGCTCGGCTGCTTCAAAACTGAAAGCGCGAGGGTTCGGCGAAGTTGAGCAGGCGCGGCACGTTGCAGTCCCACGGCTGGGTGCTGACCAGGCCCTGGCCCGATTGGCGCACCAGCGTGGCGCGCATCACCGGCTCGTCACCGACGATGCCCATCAGGCGGCCACCGGGCTTGAGCAGGCCGAGCAGCGCGTCGGGCAGCCTGGCCACCGAGCCCGACAGCACGATGACGTCGAACGGGCCGTCGGCCGACAGGTCAGCAGATGCGCCATCGGCCACGCGCACTTCCGCGTTCAGCACGCCGGCGCGCTGCAGGTTGGCGCGGGCGGTCTGGGCCAGGTCGGCGTCGATCTCCAGCGTCAGCACGCGCTGGGCGCGGTGACCCAGCAGGGCGGCCATGAAGCCGCTGCCGGTGCCGATTTCCAGCACTTTTTCGTGCTTGGCGACCTGCAGGTCCTGCAGCATGCGGGCCTCCACGCGCGGAGCCAGCATCACCTGGCCGGCGGCGATGGCGGCGTCGCCGGCCTTCAGCGGCAGTTCCAGATCGGCGAAGGCCAGCGCGCGGTGGGCGGCGGGCACGAAGTCCTCGCGCTTGACCACGGCCAATAGATCCAGCACGTGAGCGTCCAGCACGTCCCAGGGGCGGATTTGCTGCTCGATCATGTTGAAGCGGGCTTGTTCGACGTTCATGCGGACTCCTGTGAGCTATTCGGGTTGATATTGGAATGGGGTGGGCACTGCCACGGCGCCAGAGGCGCGAAAGGGTACCCCAAGGTGCGGTTTCGGGGTGTCCGCTTGACCAGGTGCCGGGGTCAGCGCGGCGCGAGGGCCGTGAGAACAGGCTCTTGGAGCCTGTTCAAAGTCTCCTCGCGGGTGCTTGAGGCGCGTGCGCGGCGCACTGCTTCGTTGTCGCGCTTGCCAATAGCCCAGGCTATTGGCCGCGCACGACGCCTTGCATCGCATCCACGCACGCATCCATGCCCCTCGCGCCGAGACATTGAACAGGCTCTTAATCATCGGTCATGACCGTGACCAGGGAAAGCGCCCCGTCGTGATCGAATTCGTAGTGGATCAAGTGGGTGCCGAAGTCGCCCTTGATCCAGCGCTGTCCATTCGGGGAGGAGCGCAGTGGCGTGCCATCGCGCTGAAAGGCGGCGTTGGCCTCGGCAAAGCCCGGATGGAGCGGAACGCCGGCCATGTCTGGCTCGATGCTGCTGAACGGCTCGCGGGGCTGCGCGTACATGAAGATGGTGTCCAGAATCTGCTGGTCGTTGAACCGGAGCTCGAACCCTGCTTGTGGTGCCAGAGCCCGATAGACGTCGGGGGTGTTCTCGTGAAGGCGGTCGAAGTCGTAGACGACCTCGACCTCATGGTGCTCAAGGAGCTCGATGACTTCGTCGCTCTTGAGCGCCAGACCGAGCAGATGGAAGAGCGTCATGGGGGTGAATTTTATCGGCTGGGCGTGGCGGTGCCGGGCGCGGGGGCCTTGCCGAAGCGCCGCTTCAGCCAGCCGGCCAGGTCGTCCATGTAGCAATACACCACCGGCACCACCACCAGCGTCAGCAGCGACGAGGTGATGACGCCGCCGATGACGGCCTGCCCCATGGGCGAGCGCTGTTCCGAGCCCTCGGTGACGGCGAAGGCCAGCGGCACCATGCCGAACACCATGGCCAGCGTGGTCATCAGGATGGGGCGCAGCCGCACGCGGGCGGCGGCCAGCAGGGCGGGCTCGCGGGCCATGGGCTCGTGGGTTTCGCCAGGGAGGCCGGCCTCGCCCGCGCGGCCCTCGCGCGCGCGGATGGCGAAGTCCACCAGCAGGATGGCGTTCTTGGTCACCAGGCCCATCAGCATGACGATGCCGATCACCGAGAACATCGACATGGTGGAGCCGAACAGCAGCAGCGCCAGCACCACGCCGATCAGCGTGAGTGGCAGCGAGGTCATCAGCGCCAGCGGCTGCAGGAAGCTCTTGAACTGGCTGGCCAGGATCATGTAGATGAAGATGATGGCCATCGCCAGCGCCTGCAGCGCGTAGGTGAAGCTTTCCTGCATGTTCTGCGTGGCGCCGCCGAACACGTGCTTGTAGCCCGGCGCGAAGGCGGTCTGGTCGAGCACGGCGCGGATATCGCCCGACACCTCGCCCGTGGTGCGGCCATGCACGTTGGCGGTGATCTGGATCTCGCGCAGCATGGCGCGGCGGTTGATCTGGTTGGTGCCGGTGGCCTGGCTCAAGGAGGCGACCTGGTTCAGCCGCACGATGCGCGGCGTGCCGTCGGGGTTGATGCCGGCGGCCAGCGGCAGCCGTTCCAGGTCGCGCAGCGTGGTGCGCGACTCGGGCGGCAGGCGCACGATGACGTCGTAGGTCTGGTCGTCGGGGGCGCGCCAGTTGCCAGCGATGGTGCCGGCCACCAGCGTGCGCAGCGGCGTGGCGATTTGCGCGCTGGACAGGCCCAGCTCGGACGCCGCCTCGCGCTTGACGTGCACTTCCAGCGTGGGCTTGTCGGGCTTGCTGCTCGAATCCAGATCCACCAGGCCGGGAATGCCGCGCAGCCGCTCCATCAGCGGGCGCGCCAGGCGCTCCAGCTCGGCCTGGTCGGGGCCTTGCAGCGAGAACTCGATCTGCTTTTGCCCGCCCATGGGCTCCAGCAGCCCCGCCTGCGTGACGGTGATGCCGGGCACCGCGCGCAGGCGCTGGCGGAAATCGGCCGCCAGGTCTTGCGCGTCGCGCGTGCGTTCGTGCCGGTCGACCAGGCGGATGTAGAGCACCGCGTTGGTCTTGCCCGCCGCCACGCCGCTGTTGATGGTGGTGACGGTGTAGCGCACCTCGGGGTAGCCGCGGATGATGGCGTCCACCTGCCGCGCCTTGGCCTCGGTGGCTTCCAGCGACGAGCCCTGTGGCGTGTAGAAGGCGACGTTGGTTTCGCTGAAATCGGCCTGCGGCACGAATTCGGTGCCCACCAGCCGCAGCATGCCCACGCTGAGCACGAAGATGCCGCCGGCGATCAGCAGCGTGAGCAGCTTGTGCCCCAGCGCCCAGCGCAGCAGGCGCTCGTAGGCGGCGGCCAGGCGTTCGGTGGCGCGGTCGAACCAGTTGGTCAGCCGGCCCAGCGTCTTGTCGTAGAAGGTGACGGGCGGGCCGGCGCGCTGGCCATGCGCGCGGATGGCCGGGTCGTGCCAGACCGAGGACAGCATGGGGTCGAGCGTGAAGGCGACGAACATCGAGATCAGCACCGCCGTCACGATGGTCAGGCCGAACTCGTGGAAGAACTTGCCGATGATGCCCTGCATGAAGCCGATGGGCAGGAACACGGCCACGATCGACAGCGTGGTGGCCAGCACGGCCAGGCCGATTTCCTGCGTGCCGTCCATGGCGGCGGCGAAGCTGGCCTTGCCCATCTGCGCGTGGCGCACGATGTTCTCGCGCACCACGATGGCGTCGTCGATCAGCAGGCCCACGCACAGGCTGAGCGCGGTGAGCGTGATCATGTTGATGGTGAAGCCCAGCACCTGCATGAAGAAGAAGGTGCCGATGATCGAGATGGGCAGGGTGAGGCCCGTGATGATGGTGCTGCGCCACGAGTTGAGGAACAGGAACACGATCAGCACCGTGAGGATGGCGCCTTCGATCAGCGTTTGCCGCACGTTGGTGACGGCCACGCGGATGGGGCGCGAGAGGTCGGTCACGGGCTCCAGCCGGATGCCGGGTGGCAGCTCGGCGCGCAGCGCGGTGATGGCCTGGTTGAGCCCATCGACGACCTGGATGGTGTTTTCGTCCTGCGCCTTCTGCACCGACACGCCCAGGGTGCGCTGGCCGTTGTAGAGCGCGAGCGATTCCTGCTCCTGCGCGCCGTCGTGCACGGTGGCGACCTGGTCCAGATAGATCGGCGTGCCACCGCGCCGCGTGACGATGATGCGGCCGAAGTCCTCGGGCCGCTCCATGCGGCCTTCGAGCTGCACCGTCAGCTCTTGCGCGCGGGTGCGCACGGGGCCGAGTGGCTGGTTCTGGTTTTCGCCGCGCACGGCGGCGATGACCTGCTCGGGCGTCACGCCCAGGGCTTCCATGGCCTGGGGTTGCAGGTAGATGTGCAGCTCGCGCTTGGTGCCGCCCACCAGGTTGACGGCGCCGACGCCGCGCACGTTTTCCAGGCGCTTTTTCAGCACCTGGTCGGCCCAGTTGGTCAATTCAATCGCGGAGAGCGTTTGCTGTCCCTGTTGAGGATCGGGCAGCACAGCCAGCGACCAGATGGCGCGGCTGGCGGGGTCGAAGCGCAGCACGCGCGGCTCTTTCACCTCGTCGCGCAGCAGGGGGCGCACCTGGCCGATTTTCTCGCGCACGTCGTCGGCGGCCTTGCGGCCATCGACGTGCAACTGGAATTCGATGATGACGACCGACATGCCCTCGTAGCTGCGCGAGTACAGGGCGTTGATGCCGGCGATGGAGTTGACGGCTTCCTCGATCTTCTTGGTGACTTCGCTCTCGACGATGGGGGGCGAGGCGCCGGGGTATTCGGTGGTGACGACGACGACGGGGAAGTCGACGTTGGGGAACTGGTCGACCTTCAGGCGCTGCAAGGAGAACAGGCCGAGCACGACGAAGGCCAGCATCACCATGGTGGCGAAGACGGGGTTTTGCAGGCTGACCTTGGTGAACCACATG
>JAUNUR010000114.1 GCA_030538085.1 Pseudomonadota bacterium
TGCTGTCATCGGCGAGCTGCTGATGCACGTGCGCCGCGGCGCGGTGGCGGCGGTACACAGCCTGCGCGGCGGCACGGCCGAGGCGCTGGAGGGCGTGGCGCATGGCGATGCCAAGACCTCGCACCTGGTGGGCAAGCGCATCGACCAGATCAAGCTGCCGACGGGCGCGCGCATCGGCGCCATCGTGCGTGGCGAGGGCACCGGCGCGCACACCGTGGTGCCGACGCACGAGGTGGTGATCGAGCCCGAGGACCACGTGATCATCTTCTTGCCCAACAAGCGCATGGTGCGCGAGGTGGAGAAGCTGTTTCAGGTGCGGGCGACGTTTCTTTGACGGCGGTGCTGTACTTCGACGCAATGACAAATGACTTCGCTCCGCTTCAATGACGGCGGCTGCGCCGCCATGACACATGCCGTGTGCAAGGCGTTCCGCGCCTGGCCCGCACCATTTGTCATTGAGGCCGCGCAGCGGCGAAGTCATTCGTCATTCGTCATCATGGCCTTGCTCAATATCGTCAAATGACCCGCTTCGCCCCCGCCTTCCTCGTGCTCTCGTGGGTCATCATGGGCTTCTCGTTCGCCTTCTTCGTGCCGATGGCGTGGGACTGGTTCGGCGAGGGCGGCACGCATGTGCACGTGTGGGCGTGGTGCTTTGCCTTCACACTGGCTACCGGCGCCTGGCTGTGGGTGCGCACGCGGCATGCCAACCGCGAGTTGACGGTGCGCGACGGCTTTTTACTGGTGACGCTGGTGTGGGTGGTGCTGCCGGGCTACGCATCGCTACCGCTGATGTACGCCGTGCAGGGCCTGAGCTTCACCGATGCCTACTTCGAAGCCATGAGCGGCCTCACCGCCACCGGCGCCACGGCGCTGGCGGGGCTGGATCTGCTGGCGCCGTCCATCAACATCTGGCGCTGCTTCCTGCAGCTGATTGGCGGCCTGGGCGTCATGCTGCTGGCGGTGGCCATCCTGCCTTTCCTGGGTCTGGGCGGAGCGCAGCTCTACAAGGCCGAGATGCCCGGCCCCATGAAGGAGCAACGCCTGACGCCGCGCCTGGCCGAGACAGCGCGCGGCCTGTGGGGCGTGTACTTCGTGCTGTCGCTGGGCTGCTTTCTTGCCTACCGCTGGGGCGGCATGAGCTGGTCCGACGCCTTCATGCACATGTGCACCACCGTGGGGCTGGGCGGGCTGTCGTCGCACGACGCCAGCTTCGGCCACTGGAATTCGCCGCAACTGGAGTGGACGGCGGTGCTGTTCATGGGGCTGGCGGGCATCAGCTTCGCGCGCTACTTCCTGCTGTGGCGCCAGCGCTCGGTGTGGCCGGTGCTGGGCGATACCGAGGTGAAGGCCTATTTCGGCGTGCTGATGCTGTCCACCTTGCTGGTCATGGCGATGCTGCTGCTGGAAAACGTGGTGCCCGACTTCCCCAGCGCCATCCGGCAGGCGGCGTTCCAGGTCGTGTCGGTGGCCACCACCACCGGCTACGCCACCACCGACTACCTGCTGTGGCCGAGCTTCGTGCCGGTGCTGCTGCTGTTTCTGGGTTGTTTCGTGTCGTGCGCCGGCTCCACGGGCGGCGGCATCAAGATGGTGCGCGTGCTGGTGCTGGTGAAGGTGGCGCAGCGCGAGCTGGTGCGCATCATCCACCCGCGCGTGGTCTACCCCGTGGCGCTGGGCCGCACCGTGGTGCCGCCCGACATCATCTGGGCCGTGATGGCCTTCATGCTGATCTACGGCGGCACGATGGTGGCGCTGACCATGCTCATGCTGGCGTCGGGCCTGGACGTGGTGACGGCCTTCACCGCCATCGTCGCCTGCCTGAACAACATCGGCCCCGGCATGGGCAAGGTGGGGCCGTCCGGCAACTACGCGGTGCTGAGCGACTTCCAGATCTGGCTGTGCTCGGCAGCCATGCTGCTGGGGCGGCTGGAGCTGCTGTCGGTGCTGGTGCTGTTCACGCCGCAGTTCTGGAAACGCTGATGAAGGCTGCCATCACCACCTGCCCCTGTGGCCGTGCCGATACGCGCGGCCGGCCGCTGCCTTATGACGCTTGCTGTGGCCGCTATCTCGACCACTGGGGCGAAAACCCCGCGCCCGACGCCGAAAGCCTGATGCGCTCGCGCTACACCGCCTTCGTGCGCCAGCGCGCCGACTACCTGCTGGCCACTTGGCACGCGCCGCAGCGCCCGCCCGTCATCGACTTCGACCCCGGTGCCCGCTGGCTGGGGCTGGAAGTGCGCGCTGCTCGGATGACCGGCGATGACACAGCCGAAGTCGAATTCGTCGCCCGCCACCGCATCGCAGGCCGTGCCGTGCGCCTGCACGAGCGCAGCCGTTTCGTGCGCGAGGATGGGCGCTGGTTCTACGTCGATGGCGTGTTCGCGTGAGAGCTCTTTTCTTTCGTGCTTGATGCAGATATGCATTGGCTTTTGAGCACTCCAACCCCGCGCGCGGGGTTGGAGTGCTCAATAGGTTCAATGACAAAGGGCGTATTCGTCATTCGTCATTCGTCATGCGGCGCCAGCCGCGGTCATTCGTCATCGACTGGAACGCACCGCAGCATCAGGCGCGCCGCGCGGGCGCTCACTCCAACATCAAGCCCGCAAGCACCACCAATGGCGCGGTTTCGGCACGCAGCACGCGCGCGCCCAGGGCCAGGGGCTGCCAGCCAGCGGCGCGCGCGGCGGCGTCCTCGTCGGCGCTCAGGCCGCCCTCGGGGCCAGACAACAGATGCACTGGCTCATCGGACGCCAGCATGAGCCGCACTTGCGCCCACGGCAGGGCGGCATCGGCCAGTGACAGCAGCCAGCGGGCACCCACCGGCGCCGATACCTCCGCCAAAAATTCCTGAAAAGTGAGCTGCTCGCGTATGTCCAGCAATCGATTCCGGCCATTTTGTTCACAAGATGCCGCCGCCACGGCCTGCCAGTGCGCACGCTTCTTCACCGCGCGTTCACCCGACAGGCGCAAGCTGCTGCGCGACATCAACACCGGGGTCAGGCTGGCCGCGCCCAGTTCAGTGGCTTTTTCGACCAGCCAATCCATGCGCTCGGCGGCCATCAGGCCCACGGCCAGGTGCACGGCGCGCGCGGCCTCGCGCTCGACCGGCATATGCGCCAGCACCGCCACCTCGGCCTCGCTGCGCCCCATGCGCGTGATGGTGGCCGACCATTCGCCCCCCTCGCCGTTGAACAGCGTGATGGCGTCGCCCGGCTGCAGGCGCAGCACCTGCGCGTGACGCGTGACGCTCGGCGGCAGCGCCAAATGGGCGCCAGCGGTCAGCGGCAGGGGAACGTGAAATCGCGGCATCGCCGGATTGTCGTTGACTGGCCTGGCGGGAGGCATCATCGTGACGCGCTAGCATCTGTAGCCATGATTTCCCGCCGTGCTCCCAACCCGGCTGCCTGCCCGTCTTGCCGCGCACCGATGGAGTCGCACGCCGTCGCTGGCCGCAATGGCACCACGCTGGAGTTGGATTTATGCCATGCCTGTCATGGCATCTGGTTTGACGGCAACGAGAACCTGCGCATGGCCCCCACCGGCGTGATTGACCTGTTCCGGCAGTTGCACGAGCACCGCGACGATCCGCAAGCGCCGTTGGCGCATGCCATGGCCTGCCCACGGTGCGACCGAAGCCTGACGAAAGGTTCGGACGTGGTGCGATCGGGGCGCTACACCACTTGGCGTTGCCCTGAACGGCACGGACGCTTTTCGACTTTTTCCTCTTTCATGATCGAAAAGGGCTTTGTGCGTCAGCTTACCAAGCCCGAGATCGCCGACCTGGCCAAGTGCGTGCGCGTGATCCACTGCGGCAGCTGTGGCGCGCCGGTCGACCTGCGGCAAAGCGACGCCTGCCCATATTGCCGCGCCGCCTTCTCGCTGCTTGACCCACAGGCCGTCGAGCGCGCGCTGGCCGGCTATGGCCAGCAGGCTCGGCGCGCCACGCAGGATTTGCAACCGTCGGATCTGGCCAATGCACTGATCGCCATCGAGCGAGATCATGAGCGCGCCAAACGACAAGCCCAGCACGATCGCTGGCGCCACGGCGGCGACGATGCCAGTGGCACGGTCGTGGACACGCTCTGGGCCGCCGGAATTGAGCTGGTGTGGAACGTTCTGAAGCGCTGAAGCAGCTCGCGCCGCGAAGACTGGTCACATCCGCGCGCCGCGCATACCGCGACGACTCCTAGGACAGACGGCACCGCCCTCCCACGTGCCGCAGCATGAGTGCCAGCGCTTGACCACAACGGATGAAATTGGCTATCCCGCGAACGAGGGTTACCCCTATAATTAAAAATACTTAGTCAATAGAAAATTAATACGACCGTTCGTATTCGGCTCGAGCGGCTCCATCCACTCTAAGGAGATTTCATGCCAGTTTTATTGCAATACCTGCGCCGCGGGGTGCCAGGCCTGGTGCCCGTGCTGGGCGCCATGGCGCTTTGCGCGCCCGCGCACGCCGCGGAAACGACCATCAGTTGCCGCGAGGCGACGCCGGCCGAGGCCGCTACCTACACCACGCCAATGATGAAGCCCGGAGTCATTTCCCCCAAGGACGGCACCTGCTTCGTGAAAGACTTGTACGTGACCGCCAGCGATGGCATCAAGCTTACGGCCAACGTGTTCCTGCCGCGCGGCGCCGCCAGCGGCGTGGCGAACGGACAGAAATTCCCCGCGCTGCTGTTCATCAGCAGCTGGGCGATGTCCGAATCGTTCGAATACCTGGGCCAGCAGCACCGCATGGCCAATGAAGGCTATGTGAGCCTGGCCTACACCACGCGCGGATTCTGGAAATCCGAGGGCGTGGTCGGCGTGGCCGGCTCGCAGGACGTGCGCGACGTGTCATCGGCCATCGACCATATGCTGGCCTACACCCCCGCGGACGCTTCGCGCGTGGGCTCGGCGGGCATCTCGTATGGCGCCGGTCTGTCGCTGCTGGGCGCCGCGCAGGATCGCCGCATCCGCGCCGTGGCCTCGCTGTCGGGCTGGGGCGACCTGGGTGACCAGCTGTATGGCAACCAGGTACCCAACACGACCTGGCTGGGACTGCTGCTGAGCATGGGCCAAATGACCGGCCGCATGGACCCCGCCGTGCTGGAGCTGGGCCGCATCACCCGCGACCCCGACTCCACCCAGGCCCAGGCCGCGGAAACGCTGGCGTGGGCGGCGCAACGCTCGCCCAGCCGCGTGATCGACAAGATCAACGCCAACCAGCCGGCCGTGTTCATCGGCAAGAACTGGCAGGACGACATGTTCTCGCCCAACTCCACGCTGGCCTTGTTCAGCCGCCTGACCACGCCCAAGCGCATTTCCCTGCAGCCGGGCATTCATGCGTCGGCCGAACTGGCGGGTGCCGTGTTCGGCAAGCCCGATCCAATCTGGGACGACGCCCGGCTCTGGTTCGACCGCTGGCTCAAGGGCGACGCCAACGGCATCGACACCGAACCCAAGGTGCGCCTGACCACCAAGTTCGGCGACGTGACCGAAACGCTGTCCACCTGGCCGGCGCCCGAACTCAGGAGCAAGGCGTACTGGATCAATCCCCGCGGCGCGGTGCGCTATGACAACGAATGCAAGTGCCAGCGCGGCCTGGTGGGTGACCTGGACGCGCAGCGCGGCGAGTTCGGCGTGGACACCATCAACAACGCATTCGACACCACGGCCACCACCGGCCCGGTGCCGGTGCTGTCGACCACGCTGGAAACCAAGGGCTTGCCGGTCGTCAACCACCTGCCCTCCGTGCCGCTGGCCCAGGGCGTGCGCTACGAAGGCCCGATTCTGGAAGACGGCATGCGGATTCGCGGCGCGCCCAAGCTGCAGCTGCGCGTGCGCCCCAGCCAGGCGCGCGGCATGCTGGTGGCCTACCTGTACGAGGTGAACGCGGCGGGCATGGGCACGTTGATCACCCATGGCGCGCGCGCCGTGCACTGGGCCACGCCCGGCGCCAGCATCGACTTCAGCTTCGACCTGAACGCCATCGCCTACGACGTGGCTCCCGGCCGCAGGCTGGGCCTGGTGTTCGACACGGCCGACCATCTGTACGGTGCGCCGGTGCGCCGGGGCGAGGCGTTCTCGATGGGCATCGAGGCCGGTGACGGCGTATCAGCGCTGATACTGCCCATGCGCTGACGTGGCGCACTGCCCGGGCGGGCCATTGACGCCGGCATCCCAATGCCGTGCTGACGGGCAAGCCCGGGTTCGCAAACGTTGAAAGGGCCGCGCAATACGCGCGGTTTTTTCTTTGGCTGTCGCAGTTGGGCGCCCATGTTTTGTAAAGCTCGTTCGCGAATGCCCGTGCTCGAACGTTACATGTCATGCACGAATGTGGCGCCATTGCAGGTTTCCACTGAACCCACTGAGAGTTTCGTAATTCAGAACAATGTAATCCGTCATTGCGGCGAAGGCCG
>JAUNUR010000115.1 GCA_030538085.1 Pseudomonadota bacterium
CGCAACACCCGCAACACCCGCTACGCCTGCAACACCAGGCAGGCCAGCCACTCCCGCGACTCCCGCCAACCCCAACGGCCCAGGTCAGCCAGCCACTCCCGCGAGGCCAGCCACGCCAGCCAATTGACGATGGCCTGAATCGGCACATCGCCGCATGTCGGACAACACCGCGACTTCAGACGCTGTCACGGCCGCACGGACACTGCGCCGTTACCATGACTGAACGCATCCGCGCGGGCGTCGCACCGCTCGCGCACCCTCCACCCGCTTCATGAAGGAATAGCCATGGCCCTCATCGACATCCTGCAACAGATCGTCAACAACGCGAAGTCGCCCGAGCCGCAGCAGATCGACCAGATCACGCGCGAAGCCTCTCGCGACGACCTCAAGAGCAGCGTTGGCGAGGCGCTGCGCTCCAAGGAAACGCCGCAGCTGTCGCACATCGTGGCCGACATGTTCGAGAAGGCCTCGCCCCAGGACCGCGCCGACATCCTGAACACGCTGGTTGAAAAACTCGGCCCCGGCGCGCTGGCCGGCGTGGCGGGTGGCGCCCTGGCTGGCCATGAAGGGCCCGACACGCCCGTGGTCACGGTCGACAAGGCCACCACCATCACCCCCGACCAGGTGCGCGACGTGGTCACCACCGCCCGCACCGCCGACGAGCCCGGCCTGTTCGACCGCGTGAGCGATTTCTACGCCCAACACCCCGACCTGGTGAAAACCCTGGGCGCCGGCGCACTGATGATCGCCCTGGCACGCATGAAGAACAACATGATGCGCTGACCCACGCCCCGGCGTTGCAGCCCGCCAGACGCCGCTGGCTCTGGCGCTACAGTGGCGGCATCGTGCCCGCCGCCATCCCCTCCTTGCCCCACCCCGCCGAGCCGCCAACGCCCGTCGCGGCCCCGTCGCGGCGCGGCCCCCACCCGGTCGAGGTCGCGCTGCTGGCCAGCGTGTTCGTGGTCGCCGCCTGCGGCCTGCTGTACGAGCTGGCCGCAGGCGCCATCGCCAGCTACGTGCTGGGCGATTCGGTGCTGCAGTTTTCCACCATCATCGGCAGCTACCTGTTCGCGATGGGCATCGGCTCGTACCTGTCGCGCTTTTTCGAGCGCCAGTTGCCGGCGCACTTTCTGCGCATCGAACTGCTGGTGGCGCTGGCCGGCGGCCTGTTGCCGGTGGCGCTGTTCATGGCCAACGCCTACGCGCCCGGCGCATTCCGCTTTCTGCTCTACGCGCTGGTGCTGCTGGTGGGCATGCTGGTGGGACTGGAAATTCCGCTGGTCATGCGCATCCTGCGGCGCAACGTGCAGCTCAAGGAGCTGGTGTCGCAGGTGCTCACCTTCGATTACCTGGGCGCGCTGGCCGTGTCGCTGGCCTTTCCGCTCATTCTGGTGCCGCAACTGGGGCTGATCCGCACCGGCCTGCTGTTCGGCCTGCTGAACGCCGCCGTCGCCGTGTGGGCGCTGTGGCTGTTCCGGCACGAGTTGCGCCAATGGGGCGCGCACGCCGTGGCCTGCGCGCTCACCATCGCCCTGCTGGCGGCGGGCCTGGCCGGCGCCAGCCAGATCACCACGCTGACCGAAGACAAGCTGTACGCCGACCAGGTGGTGTTCGCGCAAAGCACGCCGTACCAGCGCATCGTCGTCACCCACGCGCCTGGCGAGGGCAAACCGGGACACCGGCTGTTTCTCAATGGCAACCTGCAATTCGCCGAGCGCGACGAATACCGCTACCACGAAGCGCTGGTGCATCCCGCCATGGCCGCGCACGGCGCGCCGAAGAAAGTGGCCGTGCTGGGCGGCGGCGACGGCATGGCGGTGCGCGAAATCCTGAAATACCCCGATGTGGAAGGCATCACCCTGGTCGAGCTGGACCCGGCCATGACCGAGCTGTTCAGCCGCGATCCGCGGCTGGCGGCGCTGAACGGCGGCGCGCTAGCCTCGCCCAAAGTGCGCGTGGTCAACGCCGACGCCTTCAAGTGGCTGGAAGAGGGCGACGAGATTTTCGACGTGATCGTGGTCGACTTCCCTGACCCGACCAACTTCCATCTCGGCAAGCTCTACACCCTGAGCTTCTACGCTCTGCTGGAAAAGCGCCTGTCCGCCAGCGGCTACGCCGTGATCCAGACCACCTCGCCACTGGTGGCGCGCCACAGCTTCTGGACCGTGGTGCAAACCCTCGAGGCAGCGGGCCTGCGCACCGCGCCCTACCACGCCCATGTGCCCAGCTTTGGCGAATGGGGCTTTGTCATCGCCAGCCGCCGCCCCTGGCGACAGCCCGCCGAACTGCCGCCGGGACTGCGCTACCTCACGCCACAGACGCTGCTCCTGCTGTTCGACTTTCCCACCGACATGGCGCGCATGCCGGCCGAGGTGAATCGCCTATCCAATCAGGTGCTGGTGCATACGTATGAGATGGAGTGGGGGCGGGTGCATCAGTGACCTCCATATGCCCCCTCTGCATGAGCGACGCTTCACCTGTGATTGTCGAAAACAGCTGGTATGACGGGCCGCGAACGGGCACTACGCTTATTAATGGCGTACCGCATCGTTTCGAGTCAAGCTTCAACGACATTCATGCCGGACAGGACGATTGGTTCACGGTGTGGCCCATTTCCAAACAAGAAGCTGACCTGGAAGTTCAGCAGTAAAACCTTCTGCGCGTGGAATGATCGGTATAAACAAGGCGCTGCGGAAGTTTCGAGCCATCCGGCGCACGGTGGAATCAATGTTCGATGGGATGCATTGGAGGAGCTTCTGCGCCCAATGCGGGCCATTCGATCTTCGGGAGCCTTTAGAGCGAAAGCAAGTTTCCAACCCATTGCGGGCCGCTTCCGCTACACCATCCACGGCCCCGATTACACGGCTGCGTGGCACCGTATCGAATAAGCCAGGTTTGTACAGAAAACATGTACGGTTCATGTGGCGCCGCCGCACTTTGCTGACCGCCCTGGGTGGCGGCGGGCTGGCCGCGGCGGGCTGTTCGGGCGATGCTGCCCGGGCCATCACGGGCACCTTCACCGGCACCACTCCCGAGCGCGGCCACGCACTGCGCCAGCCCTGGCCCGAGCGCGCGCCCGACGTGACGCGCCGCGTGCACACCATGATCGCCGGCGGCGGCATTGCCGGGCTGGCGGCGGCGCGCGCGCTGCGGTTGGCCGGACACGACGATTTCGCGCTGCTGGAACTGGAAGACGCCCCCGGTGGCAACAGCCGGGGCGGCCAGGTGCTGGGCATCGACTGCCCGCTGGGCGCGCATTACCTGCCGCTGCCGGGCGAGGGCGCGCGCGAGGTGCAGGATTTCCTTGAAGAACTCGGCCTGCGCCGCCGCGTGGCGGGCCGGTGGATGTACGACGCGCGCCACCTGTGCCACAGCCCGCAGGAGCGGCTGTTTTTCCACGGCGAATGGCACGAGGGGCTGCTGCCCGTGCAGGGCGTGGGCGCCGCCACACTGGCGCAATACCGGCGCTTTGCCCAGGCGGTGGCGGCGGCGCAGCAGGCGTCGCGCTACGCCATTCCATTGCCCGATCGTGCCTTGCCCCCCGATCAGCTTGCGCTGGATGCTATTGTTTTTGTGGCATGGTTGAACCAACAAGGCCTGACCGACGCCCACCTGCGCTGGTACCTGGACTACTGCTGCCGCGACGATTACGGCGCCGGCATCAATAGCGTCTCGGCCTGGGCCGGCATCCACTACTTCGCCAGCCGGCACGGTTTTCACGCGCCGGGCGAGGGCGGCCACGACGGTGACGCGGGCGTGCTGACTTGGCCGCAGGGCAACGGCTGGCTGAGCGCGCGGCTGGCGGCGCCGCTGGGTGACCGGCTCAGGACGGGCCGTGTCGTTACCCGCATTGAGCATGGCCGCCACGGCGTGACGGTGGACGCGCTGGACGCTGCCACCGGCCAGCTGGAGCGCTGGCAGGCACGCCAGGCCATCGTCGCGCTGCCCGTGCATGTGGCCGCCCGCGTGCTGCGGCCGCCGCCCGCTGCCGTGCGCCAGCGTGCGGCGACGCTGCGCAGTGCCAGCTGGCTGGTGGCCAACATCCGTCTGCGCGCGCCGCTGCGCGACAGGCCCGGCGCCGCGCCTGCATGGGACAACGTGCTGTACGGCAGCGCCGGCCTGGGCTATGTGGACGCCATGCACCAAAGCCTGCGGCCAGTGCCCGGCCCCACCGTGCTGACCTGGTACCACGCCCTTGGCACCGGGGCCGACGCGCGCCGCCAGTTGCTGCAGGCACCGTGGACGCACTGGCGCGACGCCGCACTGGCCGAGCTGGGCGCCGCGCACCCCGACCTGGCGGCCAAGACGCTGCGCATCGACGTGACACGCCACGGCCACGCCATGGCGGTGCCAGTGCCTGGAACCCTGAGCCAAATCGGCCTATTGCGCAAGAGCAGCCTGCGCGGACAGCTATCAAATGAGAAGCCGTTCAGTGCTTGGCGCTTTGCCGATACACCGCGTCTGGCATTCGCGCATGCCGACTGGTCGGGCTATTCGGTGTTCGAAGAGGCTTTCACCCAGGGCCACCACGCCGGCCTGGCGCTGGCGGGCGGGCCGCGGCGCGCACCGTAGGCACTGGCTGACACGCGCACGCCCTCTTGGCCGGCGGCCCGTGCGGCAGGGCGCGCGTACGCTGAAACGCATCGGCCGCTGTCTGATTCGCGGGCAGCGCGCCCCCTTTTTTCGTTTCACGCATTTCAAAGGATTCACCATGAACGCCACCAAGACCGCCGACCGCCTTCAGCTTGACGAGGCCGCCCTGAAAAAGGCCAAGTCCAGCCTGGACGACGGCGCCGTCACGCCGCACATCGACGGCCCCTGGGTGAAGGACATCATCCGGCTGCTGAACGATTCGCTGGCCACCGAACTGGTGTGCGTGCTGCGCTACAAGCGCCACTACTTCACCGCCAAGGGCGTCAACTCGCCAGCCATCGCCGACGAGTTTCTGGTGCACGCCAATGAAGAGGCCGCCCATGCCGACCGCATCGCCGAGCGCATCGTGCAGCTGGGCGGCGAGCCGGACTTCAACCCCGCCTCGCTGCTGGAGCGCAGCCATGCCGACTACGACGATTCAGCCGACCTCAAGGCCATGATCAAGACCAACCTGATCGCCGAGCGCGTGGCCGTGGAGGCCTACAGCCAGATGATTGCCCTGATCGGCGACAAGGACCCGACCACGCGCCGCATGCTGGAGGAAATCCTGGCCGACGAGCAGGAGCACGCCGACGAACTGGCCGACTGGATGTGACCGCCGCGCGCTCCCGGCGCGAACTGCGCAATACGTCACGCCCTGTTCACACTTCTTTACGCCCTTGGGGCTTCAAGACCGGAACTTAAGCCCCATCTGCGATCTCAGACGGTTGTGATGATTGGGACTACCACCTGATATGACCTTACGCTGCCGAGCCTGACGGCTCTTCGCCGATTTGAAAACCTGAAGCGCACTTCCTCCTCCCTCCCTCCTCCTCCTTCGTTTCAGGTCGCTTCGGCAGCTTTTTTATTCAGAACGCGCCGCCCGGGCTTCAGGCCCCGGCGGCGCTTCGCTTTCTTGGGAGCGGATCTGGCGACACCGTGGTGCGCCATTCCATCTCCACTTCAAGGCGTTCATCACCGTCATCCCGGCGTCGTTTCGGCGAAGCTGGGGCGCTGCATCAGCCGTTCGTCCAGCAGCCGCGCCAGATTGGGGTGGCGCTGGCGCCAATCCAGCTCGGGAAAGCGGAAGTCCAGGTAGCCCAGCGCGCAGCCCACGGCGATGTCGGCCAGCGTGATGTGCACGGCGGGCGAGCACCAGGGCTTGTCGCCCAGGCCACGGGCCATGGCGGCCAGCGCGTCATCCACCTTCTTCATCTGCCGCGCGATCCAGGCCTGGCTGCGCTCGCCGTCGGCGCGGCCGGGCCAGGTGCGCTCCAGCCGCGCCAGGATGGCGGCGTCCATCAGGCCGTCGGCCAGCGCCTCCCAGGTCTTCACCTCCACCCGCTCACGGCCCGAGGGCGGAATCAGCCGGCCCACGGGCGACAGCATGTCGAGGTATTCGACGATCACGCGCGAATCGAACACCGCCTCTTGCCCGTCCATCACCAGGCACGGCACCTTGCCCAGGGGGTTGGCGGCGACGATCTGCGTGTCATCCGCCCAGACGTTCTCGGTCACGAACTGGCAATCCAGCTTTTTCTCCGCCAGCACGACGCGCACTTTGCGGACGTAGGGGCTGGCGTCCGAGCCGATCAATCGCATGGGCATGGCAAAACTGCTTCCAAATGTGACAAGAGCCAAGGGATTCTAGGGCGTGTCATCAAACTCTGCTGATGCTGCGTTATCAGGAGCATGACACGCA
>JAUNUR010000018.1 GCA_030538085.1 Pseudomonadota bacterium
TTTTCTTCAGGTACACCGGCCCTGCTGGCGGGGTTGGGTTGCTCAATAGGTTCAAAGCCTCGCAACCATCGCATCACAAGCGCGCCGCAATGCCGCCGCGCCCGTTTTACCCACCCCCGTGGCGTTCACATAAGCGTGGACGTGGCCGCTGTCCACATCCACCTGCACCGGGTTGCCGGCCTGCTGGCAGCGCTCGGCCATCAACAGGCATTCGTCGCGCAGCGGGTCAAAACCGGCAATGCCGAAATAGCACGCGCCAATATCGCTCAAGTCAGGATGCAGCAGCAAACTCGCACGCGGGTCGGCACGATCAGCCAGGTTGGGCAGGTAGTGTTCGGTGTACCACGCCAACTGTGCCTGGGTCAGAAAATAGCCATGGGCAAACAACTGATGCGAGCGATGCGTGCCCACGAAATCCACCCACGGAAAAAACGGCACCAACAGCATCGGCCTGGGCAGCGGCATGGCGCCCGTTTGCGCTGCCTGGCGATTGTGGTCGCGCACTTGCAGCGCGGCTGACAGGCACAGATTGCCACCGGCGCTGTCGCCACCCATCATGAGCCGGTCAGCGCCCATGCCCCATGACGCGGCCACATCGGCCGCGAAACTGTAGGCGGTCAAGGCATCTTCCGTCGCGGCGGGAAATGGGTGTTCGGGTGCCAGCCGGTAATCCACCGACAACACGGTAACCCCTGTGTGCTTGGCAATGAAACGGCACACGCTGTCGCACGACGCCAGACCACCCAGCACAAAGCCACCGCCATGGAAATACACCAGCAGCGCCTTGCCGGGCTGCTGCGCATGCGGCTCGTAACGCCGCGCGGGCATGGCGCCCCAAGGCGCGGGAATGCTCACGTCTTCCACCCGGGGCAATGGCGTGCTGCCGCCAAACAGCGCCGCTTCGGCATCCAGATTGCGCCGCGCTTTTGACAAAGGCAAGGTCTCGAAACTCGGCAGCGGCATGGCGTTCATGAGGCGCAGCGCCAGCGCCACCTCGGTATGCAGCCGCTGCCCGTCCACCTGCGGCCAGTCACCCGCCAAACGGCGTTGCCACGATTCAGGCAAGACCGACACGGCGGTGAACATGGAGCGAATCAGCGGGTTGAGCCAAGCAGACACGGGCACATATCCTGTAGTGATGGTTTTGATCGCATCGCCGGATGGGCTGGGCGGCGCCTCAATTCACGGCCCACCCTTCGCTACGCATCAACCCATGAGCCAAATACACAAGCCGGGGCGCCGAAAGCCATGCGACCGCACGATGACCCATGGATTCTTGCCACGTGGCAAGAACCTCCTTGCGGGGGTTTACCCTGCGGATTCTGAAAGCCCCATCGGAGCCTGTTCATGATCTCGGCGCGAGGTGGCTGGGAACGGGCGTGCCCGCTCCCAAGAAATCGTGACGTACCCGGCGGCCAAAGCAATGACGGGAAGGGGTGAATGCCGTGCATCCGCAAGCCGGCAACAAGCAGCACGGCGCGTGAAGCCGCTCTCTACAATGCGCCGCATTCGGTATTTCTCTCTTTCCCGCAGCCATCCTCCAGGAGACACCGCATGGACGCCCCGGCCAGCCCGCTTGCCCTGTTGAAAGACCCCAGCCTGCTGAAAACCGATGGCCTGATCGACGGCAAGTGGGTCAAGGGCAAAGCGCGCTTCGACGTCATCGACCCGGCCACGGGCGCCAAGCTGGCCGACGTGGCCGATCTGGGGCCACGCGAGACACGCAACGCCATCGCCGCCGCCAACGCGGCCTGGCCCGCCTGGCGCGCCCTGACGGCCAAGCAGCGCCACGCCATCCTGATGAAGTGGTTTCACCTGCTGATGTCCAACCAGGACGACCTGGGCCGCCTGATGACGGCCGAGCAAGGCAAGCCTTTGCCTGAGGCCAGGGGCGAGGTGGCCTATGGCGCCAGCTTCGTCGAATGGTTCGCCGAAGAGGCCAAGCGCGCCGGCGGCGAACTGCTGCCCACGTCCGACCCGGCCAAGCGCCTGGCCGTGCTGCGCCAGCCCATCGGCGTGTGCGCGGCCATCACGCCGTGGAATTTCCCACTCGCCATGATCACGCGCAAGGTGGCGCCGGCGCTGGCGGCGGGCTGCCCAGTGGTCATCAAGCCGGCCGAGCTGACACCGTTGACCGCACTGGCGGCGGCCGAGCTGGCGGTGCGCGCTGGCGTGCCGGCGGGCGTCATCAACGTGATCACCGGCACCGACGCGCCGGCCATCGGCAAGGTGCTGTGCGAGAGCGACACGGTGCGCCATCTGTCGTTCACCGGCAGCACCGAGGTGGGCCGCATCCTGATGGCGCAGTGCGCGCCCACCGTGAAAAAGCTGGCGCTGGAGCTGGGCGGCAACGCGCCCTTCATCGTGTTCGACGACGCCGATCTGGATGCCGCCGTCGAAGGCGCCATCGCCAGCAAGTACCGCAACGCCGGCCAGACCTGCGTGTGCGCCAACCGCCTGTACGCGCAGGACGGCATTTACGACAAATTCGTCAAGAAGCTGGCCGCGCGCGTGTCGAAGATGAAGGTGGGCAACGGCTTCGAGGCGGGCGTGACCATTGGCCCGCTGATCGAGGACGCCGCCGTGAAGAAGGTGGGCAAGCACGTGGCCGATGCCGTCAAGAAGGGCGGCAAGGTGCTGACCGGCGGCGAGAAGCTGAAGGGCCAGTTCTTCGAGCCCACCGTGATCGCCAACGCCACGCCCGACATGCTGGTGGCCACCGAGGAAACCTTCGGCCCGCTGGCGCCGGTGTTCCGCTTCAAGACCGAAGCAGAGGCCATCGACGCGGCCAACGCCACCATCTTCGGGCTGGCAAGCTACTTCTACGCCCGCGACATCGGCCGCATCACGCGCGTCGCCGAGGCACTGGAATATGGCATCGTCGGCGTCAACACCGGCATCATTTCGGTCGAACAGGCGCCGTTCGGTGGCGTCAAGCAATCCGGGCTGGGGCGGGAGGGTTCGCGCCACGGCATCGACGAATACCTGGAGATGAAGTACCTATGCGTGAGCTATTGATCACCCCAGGAAGACGCCGCAAGTGGCCGACACCGGCCCGCCCAGCGGCGGTCTGGCGCGGCATCGCGGCTTGCGGCTTGCTCACGCTGGCCGCGCCATGGGCGCAGGCCACAGCGCTCTGGCTGGACGACACCGGCCGCCCGCGCGCGGCGGCACAAGAAGCCGTGCGCTGGCTGATGGAGGCCGAGCAGCACGGCCTGCACCCGCCCGACTACGACGCGCCAGCACTGTCCAGCGCCCTGGCCGAGGCCAGCCACCAACCACTGCCGCCCGAAGCCGCCACGCAACTGGACGAACGCCTGACGCGCCACGTGCTCGATTACCTGGGCGACCTGCGCCACGGCCGTGCCGACCCCGGCCGCATCCAGGCGCGTTACGACAGCGCCACCGCCCCTGTTCCCGACCTGGCTGCCAGCCTGCGCGATGCCGTGGCGCGGGGCCAGCCGCAAGCCGCCCAGCAAGCCGCCCTGCCCCCCTGGCCGCAGTACGCCGCGCTGCAGAAGGCGCTGGCGCACTACCGCGGCCTGGGCGATCACCCCGCCTGGCAAACGGCGTTGCCCGCCCCGCGCGGTGGCAAGCTGCAAGCCGACCAGTCGTGGGCCGGGCTGGGCACCCTGGCCGAGCGCCTGCGCGCACTGGGCGACCTGCCCGCCGACGCCGTCGTGGCCGACACCTACGACGCCGCGCTGCAAGACGCCGTGCGCGCCTTCCAGCGCCGCCATGCGCTGGCCGACGACGGCGTGGTGGGCAAATCCACGCTCGACGCACTGGCCGTGCCGCCCGCCGCGCGCGCGCGGCAAATCGCGCTGGCCATGGAACGCCTGCGCCAGACGCCGCTGCCCGCCGCGCCGCGCTTCGTCACCGTCAACGTACCCGAATTCATGCTGCGCGCCCAGCGCCACGATGCTGACGGCCTGAGCGAAGACCTGAAGATGCGCGTCATCGTCGGCAAGGCGCTGAACACGCGCACGCCGCTGTTCGACGAGGACATGCTGTGGATCGAGTTCAGCCCGTACTGGAACATCCCGTCCTCCATCGCCCGTCAGGAGACGGTGCCCAAGCTGCGGGCCAGCCCCGGCTACCTGGCATCGCAGGGCATGGAATTCGTGGGCGCCGGCGGTGTGTCGACCGCCGTCACGCCGGAAAACCTGGACGCCGTGCTGGCCGGCCAGATGCGCATCCGCCAGCGGCCGGGGCCGCGCAACGCGCTGGGCGACATCAAATTCATGCTGCCCAACAACCAGAACATCTACCTGCACCACACGCCTTCCACCGGCCTGTTCAACCGCGCGCGGCGCGACTTCAGCCACGGCTGCGTGCGCATCGAGGAGCCGGTGGCCCTGGCCCTGTGGGTGCTGCACGGCCAGCCCGAATGGACCGAGCAGCGCATCCGCCGCTCCATGGGCCTGCCACGCCCCGTAACGGCCAAGCTGGCCGAGCCGGTGCCGGTGCTGCTGACCTACCAGACCGCCGTGATCGACGACGGCGTGCCGCGCTTCGTGCCCGACCTGTACGGCCAGGACACCGTGCTGGAACGCGCGCTGAAGCAGCCGCGCCCGGCCCGTCCGGCACCGGCGCAGCCGGCCAGCCCGGCATCTACCCCGACGGCGGCCTCTGCCGCGTTACACAATCGGGCTGGCGCTTCCGAGTCGATAGCGGCAGAATAAGCCCCTGTCCCGGCCGCCGCCCCCTGACGCATGCAAAGGGTGGGTTTGACCCCGGATACGACGGCTTGCCCGCCACGCGCGTGATCGACGGGCAAGCCTGTTTTACACCGCACCATCCGTTTTTTGCCGTCCATGAACAACCCCCATCGCCGCCAGTTTCTGGGTCGCAGCCTGGGTGTGGCCCACGTGGCCATGGCCAGCGTGCTGCTGCCCGGCACCGCCCGCGCCTTCGCCCCCGAGTCCGCCAACGGCGCCCGCCGCCTGTCGTTCAACCACCTGCACACACGCGAGCGCACGGCGCTGGTCTATGCCGTGGGCGGCGACTTCGTGCAGCCCGCGCTGACGCACCTGAACCATTTCCTGCGCGACCACTACAGCGGCGAAGTCGGCCAGATGGACCCCGAGCTGTACCACGTGCTCCACCGCGTGCGGCGCGAGCTGGGCACCGAACTGCCGTTTCACGTCATCTCCGGCTACCGCAGCCCGCACACCAACGAAACCCTTCGCACCACGCGCGGCGGCGGCGTGGCCCGGCGCAGCCTGCACATGGACGGCAAGGCCATCGACGTGCGCCTGCCCGGCGTGCCCCTCACCGACCTGCGCGATGCCGCCATCTCGCTGCAAGCCGGCGGCGTGGGCTTCTATGGGCGCGAGGATTTCGTGCACATCGACACGGGGCGCGTGCGCAGCTGGGGGTAACGCAAGTCCCCGCTGCCCACGCGGTCTGCTCCGTCAAAAGAAAGCTCTCTTCATCGAGGGGACAGCCTCCACCTCAAAGTGCAAATCCGCTGATGGGTATTGAAAATCAGCGGTATTGATCCTATTGACGTTTTCAAAAATCACGATAGCGCGGGCCATCAGAAAAACGCCCGCACATTCCCTCGTCATTGCAACCCAGACCAGCGCTTTTGGCTGCTTCTTTCGCACCTGGCCGCTCTGGCTGCCCGTCGAAACAGCACGCCGGGCCGCAAGCCCTGCCCACGGGTAAACCTCGAAAAGGGCAGGCGCTCAGGCTCAGCGGGGCACGGCCCCCGCGTCAGAACAATCCGGTCACCTGCCCGGCGTCGTCCAGGTCGATAGCCTCGGCGCCGGGGCGCGCCGGCAGTCCGGGCATCGTCATGATGTCGCCACACACCAGCACCACGAAGCCCGCGCCGGCGATCAGGCGCACCTCGCGGATGTGCACCGTGTGGCCGGTGGGCGCGCCGAGCTGCTTGGGATCGGTCGAGAAGCTGTACTGCGTCTTGGCGAAGCACACCGCCAGATGGCCCCAGCCATCGGCCTGCAGCTGCGCCAGGCGTGCCCGCGCCTCGGGGCTGGCGCTGATCTGCGCGGCGCCGTACACCTGTCGCGCCACCTTCGCTGCCTTGTCCCACAGGCTGTCGTCGTCGGCATAGACGAAGCGCGGCGTGCGTGGCGCGTGCTGCCCGCACAGGGCCGCCACCTCGCGCGCTAGCTCCTCGGCGCCGGCGCCGCCATCGGCCCAGTGGCGCGACACGGCGTAGGGCACGCCGCGCGCGGCCATGCGCTCGCGCAGCAGCGCGTGCTCGGCGGCGGTGTCGGCCACGAAATGGTTGCCCGCCACCACGCAGGGCAGGCCGAACACCTCGCGCACGATGTGCAGGTGCCGCTCCAGGTTCACCAGCCCCGCCTCCAGCGCCGGCAGGTTCTCCCGCGTCAGCGCGTCCAGCGCCACGCCGCCCTGCATCTTCAGCGCGCGTACCGTGGTCACCAGCACGGCGGCGGTGGGTTGCAGGCCGGCCACGCGGCACTTGATGTCGAGAAACTTCTCGGCACCCAGGTCGGCGCCGAAACCGGCCTCGGTGATAGCGTAATCGCCCAGCTTCAGCGCCGCGCGCGTGGCGATGACGGAGTTGCAGCCGTGCGCGATGTTGCCGAACGGCCCGCCGTGCAGCAGCGCGGGGTTGTTCTCCAGCGTCTGCACCAGGTTGGGCGCCAGCGCGTCTTTCAGCAGCACGGCCATGGCGCCGTGGCACTTGAGGTCGGATGCGCGCACCGGCTGGCGATCGCGCGTTTCGGCCACCACGATGCGGCCCAGTCTTGCTTTCAGGTCGGCCAGCGAGCTCGACAGGCACAGCACCGCCATTACCTCCGACGCGGCCACGATGTCGAAGCCGCCCTCGCGCGGCACGCCATGCGCCGGCCCGCCCAGGCCCAGCGCGATATGGCGCAGCGCGCGGTCGTTCATGTCCATCACGCGGCGCCAGTGGATGCGCCGCACGTCGATGCCCAGCGCGTTGCCCTGGTGCACGTGGTTGTCGATTACGGCGGCCAGCAGGTTGTTGGCCAGCGCGATGGCGTGGAAGTCGCCGGTGAAGTGCAGGTTGATGTCCTCCATCGGCACCACCTGCGCATGGCCGCCGCCGGCCGCGCCGCCCTTCATGCCGAACACCGGGCCGATGGAAGGCTCGCGCAACGCCAGCACCGCCTTGTGGCCCAGCCGGTTCATGCCGTCGGCCAGGCCGATGGCCACGGTGGTCTTGCCCTCGCCCGCCGGCGTGGGACTGGTGGCGGTGACCAGAATCAGCTTGCCGTCGGGCCGGTCATGGAGCGATTGCAGGTAAGGCAGCGCGATCTTGGCCTTGTGGTGGCCGTAGGGCACCAGATGCTCGTCGGCGATGCCCAGGCGGTCGCGCGCCAGTTCGGTGATGCGGCGCGGCGTGGCGCGGCGGGCGATGTCGAGGTCGTGAAGGGCCATGGGCGCCATTGTCGCCGCCCCATGCATTCTTTTTCGGTCAGCGCCATCCAGGCCACCGCGCCGCCCGGCGCCGTGAAGTCAGCAAGGTCGAAGGCTGACGGGCAACCGCCATGCAGGGTTCACCGGGGCGTCCCGAAGCTGACACAAGCGTCAGCCAGACTGCCCCGCTGGATTGGCCCCAGCGGGACGCGACCGGCGACCGGCGACCGCGGCCTGCCTTGCCTCAACCTGGAACCCATCGTGATGACATTCAGCACCTCCTCCCGTCCGCGACCCGGTTCGCGTTCCATTCTCTTCTTCGTGGTTTTCATGCTGCTGGTTGGCCTCGGTGGCTGCGGCAACAACGACAGCACGGGGCCGGAAGCCTCGACACCCAAGCTGCGTTGCGCGCCCTGAACGGCGTTTCGTCCCCTCTCTTTTTGAATCGTGGAGATCAGACCATGACCCAACGCCGTGCATTTCTTCAGTCGGTGGCCGCCACGGCCGCGCTGGCGGGCTTTCCCGCCAGCATCCAGCGCGCGCTCGCCATCCCCGCCAACAACGCCACGCGCAGCATCAAGGACGTGCAGTACGTCGTCATCCTGATGCAGGAAAACCGTTCCTTCGACAACTACTTTGGCACTCTGGCTGGCGTACGCGGCTTCGGCGACCGCTTCACCGTGCCGCTGCCCGGCGGACGCACGGTGTGGGAACAGAAAGACGCCAAGGGCCAGCTCGTGTTGCCCTACCACCTCGACCAGACCAAGGGCAACGCCCAGCGCGTGAAAGGCACGCCCCACAGCTGGATCGACGCGCGCGACGCCTGGGCCATGGGCCGCATGGACGAGTGGGCGCGCTACAAGGAGCCGCAGTCCATGGCCTACTACGGCCGGCAGGAGCTGACGTTCCAGTTCGCGCTGGCCGAGGCCTTCACCGTGTGCGATGCCTACTACTGCTCGCTGCACGGCGGCACCAACACCAACCGCCTGTTCTTCATGACCGGCACCAACGGCCCCGGTGTCACTGGCAAGTCGATGGTCAACAACTACTGGGACGAGCTGGAGCCCGGCATGACCGGCAACAGCCCCGGCTACGACTGGACCACCTACCCCGAGCGGCTGCAGAAGGCCGGCGTGAGCTGGAAGGTCTACCAGAACATGCCCAGCAACTACACCGACAACTGCCTGGTGGGCTTCAAGCAGTACCGCAAGGCCAACCTCGACTCCGGCAAACCCGTCTACCACGACTGGGGCAAGACCTACGTCGCGCCGGCCTACGACCCGTCCATCGACGCCGCCGTGCCGCTGTACAAGGGCATCGCCAACACCATGCCCGACGGCGGCCTGCTGGAGAGCTTCGAGCAGGACGTCAAGGCCTCGCGCCTGCCGCAGGTGTCGTGGATCGTGGCGCCGGAAACCTATTCCGAGCACCCCAGCCCCTCCAGCCCGATCCAGGGTGCCTGGTACACGCAGCGCATCCTGGACATCCTGACGGCCAACCCCGACATCTGGAGCAAGACCGTCTTCATCATCAACTTCGACGAGAACGACGGCTACTTCGACCACATGCCGCCGCCCTGCGCGCCCTCGCGCCTGCCCGACGGACGCCAGCTCGGCAAGACCACGCTGCCTGACTCGGCGCTGGATGTGGAGTACTACACGCACCCCTCCTACCGCCCGCGCCAGGCCGACCCCAAGCACTGGACCAACCCCGACGGCGACTGCTATGGCCCCGGCCCGCGCGTGCCGATGTACATCATCTCGCCCTGGAGCCGCGGCGGTTGGGTCAACTCGCAGGTGTTCGACCACACCTCGGTGCTGCGCTTCCTGGAGACACGCTTTGGCGTCGCCGAGCCCAACATCAGCCCGTACCGGCGCGCCGTGTTCGGCGACCTGGTGAGCGCCTTCAACTTCGACACGCCCAACCAGTCGCCGCTGGCCACGCTGGCCGGTCGCACCACCAAGGAGGCCGCCGACAAGCTGCGCGCAGACCAGGCCGCGCTGGCGCAGATCGCCGTGCCCTCGCCGCAGCACCTGCCGCGGCAGGCCACCGGCACGCGCCCCAGTCATGCCCTGCCCTACGAGCCGCACACCAGCGCGCGCGCCGATGCCGCCGCGCAGCGCGTGCGCCTGCTGTTCGCCAACTCGGGCAGCGCCGCCGCCGTGTTCCATGTCTACGACCGGCTGCACCTGGACGGCGCGCCGCGCCGCTACATGGTCGAGGCCGGCAAGCAGCTCGAAGACGCCTGGAGCACCGCGCAGGACGCTGGCGCCTACGACCTCTGGGTGCTGGGCGCCAACGGCTACCACCGCCGCTTCACCGGCAAGACCACTGCGCTAACGGCCGACGCCGCCCTGCCCGAAATCCAGGTTTGCTACGAAATCGAAGGTGGGAACGTGTACGTGCACCTGAAGAACGACGGCAAGAAACCCTGCACCTTCACCGTGCAAGCCAGGGCCTACCGCAAGGACGGCCCCTGGACGCGCACGGTGGCACCGGGCGCCACGGCCCAGCTCGACTGGAATCTGGCTGAAAGCCAGCGCTGGTACGACTTCGAGGTCCGCTGCGACGCCGACGGCAGCTGGTCGCGCCGCTTCGCCGGCCGGGTCGAAACCGGCCAGCCCGGAGTCACCGACCCGGCGATGGGCACGGGCACCTGAGCTGGCGCCCGTCGATTCATGCCGTCGGCCAGGCCGATGACCACGGTGGTCTTGCCCTCGCCCGCCAACGTGGGACTGGTGGCGGTGACCAGGATCAGCTTGCAGTCGAGCCGATCATCCAGTGATTGCAGTCACGAGGGCGGGCACGGAGTGCCCGCCCTACCAACAGACATCAATCCCGCTTGCCCCGTCCCACGGGGCTGCCGGGCTTGGGGGCGCCACGCGCAGCAGGACCATGCGTGGTCGATGGGCGGGGCGGCAGGCCGGTGTGCTGGGTCAAGACGCGGCCCTTGGCTGGCTGCGCCTGACCGGATTGCTTCTTTTTTTGCAGCGTCGGTGCAGGTGCTGCCGCGGTCGAGTTCTTGCGCCGCGGGCTCTGGTAGCCCTCGCCCATGGCGGGCTGCCACGCGGGAATCAGGTGGTGCTTACCGCTGCCGATCAGGTCGTGCCGGCCCATGCGCTTCAAGGTCTCGCGCAACAGCGGCCAGTTGTTGGGGTCGTGGTAGCGCAGAAAGGCCTTGTGCAGACGGCGTCGGCGCTCGCCCTTGACGGTGTCGACTTGCTCACCGCGCTCGTCGCGGTGCACGCCCACCAGCGGGTTCAGGCCGGTGTGGTACATGGCCGTGGCCGTGGCCATGGGGCTGGGGTAGAAGCCCTGCACCTGGTCGGCGCGAAAGCCGTTTTTCTTCAGCCACAGCGCCAGGTTGAGCATGTCCTCATCCGTGGTGCCGGGGTGCGCGGCGATGAAGTACGGAATCAGGAACTGCTGCTTGCCGGCCTCGGCGCTGTACTTCTCGAACAGCAGCTTGAACTTGTCGTAGTTGCCGATGCCGGGCTTCATCATCTTCGACAGCGGCCCTTCCTCGGTGTGCTCGGGCGCGATCTTCAGGTAGCCGCCCACGTGGTGCTGCACCAGTTCCTTCACGTAGGCGGGCGACTTCACCGCCAGGTCGTAGCGCAGGCCGGAGCCGATCAGCACTTTCTTCACGCCCGGCAGCTTGCGCACGCGCTTGTAGATGGCGATCAGCGGGTCGTGGTTGGTGGTGAGGTTCTGGCAGATACCGGGGTAGACGCAGCTGGGCTTGCGGCAGGCCGATTCGATCTCGGGCGACTTGCAGCCCAGGCGGTACATGTTGGCCGTGGGGCCACCCAGGTCGCTGACGATGCCGGTGAAGCCCTGCACCTGGTCGCGCATGGCCTCGACCTCGCGCACGATGGAGTCTTCGCTGCGGCTCTGGATGATGCGGCCCTCGTGCTCGGTGATGGAGCAGAAGGTGCAGCCGCCGAAGCAGCCGCGCATGATGTTGACGGAAAAACGGATCATCTCCCACGCGGGGATCTTGGTCTCGCCATCGTGGCGGCCACGCGCGTCAGCGTACTGCGGGTGCGGGTTGCGGGCGTAGGGCAGGTCGAAGATGGCGTCCATCTCGGCCGTGGTGAGCGGGATGGGCGGTGGGTTGAGCCACACGTCGCGCGCCGTGGCGCCTTCGCCATGCGCCTGCACCAGCGCGCGGGCGTTGCCGGGGTTGGTCTCCAGGTGCAGCACGCGGTTGGCATGGGCGTACAGCACCGGGTCGCGCCGGACCTGCTCGTAGCTGGGCAGGCGGATCACCGTCTTGTCGCGCGGCGGGCGCGGGGGGTGTTTTTGAGCGGATGGCCCCCACCCCTGTCCTCCCCCAGCGGGAGCAAGACCCTCACCCCTGCCCTCTCCCGCAAGCGGGAGAGGGAGTGAAACGGCCGCGGCATTCGCCCCCTCTCCCTCTGGGAGAGGGTTGGGGTGAGGGCCGGCGCTGGCAGCGCGCGCCGCGTTCCGCACAAAGCGCAGCGGCTGCTCCGTCGGCCTCAAGTCTTTTTGGCCTGCAGCGCTTGCTGGGCGGTGGTCAGCAGCTATTGAATCAGAAGCACCCTCGGCCGCTTCACACACCGCGCCCTGCCCCGCCGCCTGCTCGCTGGTGGTCTGGTAGGGGTTGATGTGCGCTTCCACCGGGCCGGGTTGGTCGACGTCGGTGGAGTCGATCTCGAACCAGCCGGGCTGGGATGCGCGCCGCACGAAGGCGGTGCCGCGCACGTCGGTGATGTTCTCGATGGGCTCGCGCCGCGCCAGGCGGTGGGCGACTTCGATCAGCGCGCGCTCGGCGTTGCCGTACAGCAGCAGGTCGCACTTGCTGTCGACCACGATGGAGCGGCGCACCTTGTCGCTCCAGTAGTCGTAGTGCGCGATGCGGCGCAGGCTGCCCTCGATGCCGCCCAGCACGATGGGCACGTCCTTCCACGCCTCGCGGCAGCGCTGGCTGTAGACGATGGCGGCGCGGTCGGGGCGCTTGCCGCCGATGTCGCCGGGGGTGTAGGCGTCGTCGCTGCGGATCTTGCGATCAGCCGTGTAGCGGTTGATCATCGAATCCATGTTGCCCGCCGTCACGCCCCAGAACAGGTTGGGCTTGCCCAGCGCCTTGAAGGGCTCGGCGCTTTGCCAATCCGGCTGCGCGATGATGCCGACGCGAAAGCCCTGCGCCTCCAGCACACGGCCGATCACGGCCATGCCGAAGCTGGGGTGGTCGACGTAGGCGTCGCCCGTCACCAGCACCACGTCGCACGAATCCCAGCCGAGCGCCTCCATCTCGGCCCGGCTCATGGGCAGATAGGGCGCGGTGCCGAAGCGCTTGGCCCAGAAGGGCTTGTAGCTGGTGATCGGCTTGGCCGCGCGCGGGAAGAAGGAGACGTCGATCGGGGCGTTCATGGGGTCACGGCGGTTGGCGGGCCAAAGCGCCGCCGTGTTCAGGGCGGATGGGGGCTGATTCTAGGTTTTCAGCCCTTTCCGCGCCGCCGAAGGCCCTCTCGGCCTCAGTGCCGCTCGATCAACTGGCCCCGCAACTCGCCCTCGGGGTAGCGGGCAGTGCGGATGTTCACGTACCACTGGCCGGCCAGCAGGTCAGCGCGCTGGCGGGGATTCAGCGTGGCGCGCCCTTCGGCGGGACTCAGCACCGAGCGGCCCAGGGACAACACGCGGGGCGCCACCTCGCCGCTCATGCCTGGGCTGTGAAAGTCGGCGGCCAGCACCGGGCCGCTCAGGTTGCTGTAAAGAAGCTTCCACTGCAGCAAGCCGGTCTTGCGGTTGAGCACGGCCACCAGCTCGCCCTGGGCGGCGGTGAGGGCGGCGGGCACGGCCTCCAGCCCCGTCAGGCGGGCGCTGAAGGCGGCCATTTCGGGCTGGCGTGCCGGCTCCTCGGTGCGGATGGGTGGCGCCGGCTGCATGATCGGCGGGCTGGCACAAGCCGCCAGCAGGGCCAAGGCCACGCCAGACAGCGCCCACCGCGCGCGGCGGGCGGCACGAGACAGGCCATGGGGGACAAGGGATGAATGCATGCTCCACATGCCGCGCACCATATCACCAGCTTTGCTGTTGACCACGGACGGCGGCGTACTGGCTGGCACCACGCGGCGGGGTTGGCTGCGCATCCTCTCAGCGCACCACGCGCAGTTGTCCGCGAATCTCGCCAGCCGGGTAGACGGTGGTGTACACGCTCACGTACCAGCGGCCATCGAGCAGATCCACGGCCTGGTTGGGGGTGAGCGTGGCGCGGCCTTCGTAGGTGGGGCCAAAGGGGCCAGGCCACACCATCACGCCGGGCGCGTTCTGTCCCGGATCAGCCGGGCCGTGGAACTGCACGCTGGTGATGGGGCCGCCGAGGCCGGACCACGAGGTCTTCCAGCGCAGCGTGTAGGTGTTGCTGTCGTACACGGCGTCCAGTTGCGCGGTGCCGCCACTGCGCGTGGAGGGGATCACGCTGGCGCCGTCCAGGCGCGTGGTCAGCGCCACGAGGTGGGCGCTGGGGTCCATTGGCGCGGGTGGCGTCACGGGAGTGCCCACGATCGGCGGCACCGACTGCCCAATGGGCGGCAGCGGTTGCGGCACGGGCTGCGATGGCGATACGGGCTGCGGCTGCGCCACCGACGGCAGCGGCGCCGTGGCCGGGGGCAGCGGCTGGGGCGCGCGCACGGGCGGTGGGTCGTAGCGCGGCCCCAGGTCGACCGTGGCGCAGGCGCTGGCGAGCATGGCGGCCACCAGCACGGCGGCCAAATGGCGCGATGGAACCAGGCGGATCGAACGCATGAAAAACTCCTGTATCTGATGAAAAGCTGGGTGCGATATTAAGCTGGCGCCCGTGCGGGCCGTCGCGGATACACGACCAGCATCCCCCGAAACGCGGGGCAATGCACCGCGTGCCGCCCACCTCACATCACGTGTCGTGCTGGTTTGCTTATTGAGAGTTTCGTAATTCAGGACAAGCATATGCAATACCTTCACCTCATCCCGTCATTGCGGCGAAGGCCGCAATCCACACGGTGTCCGCAGGTCAACACCGTGTCAGTGTGACGCCCCATGGATTGCGGCCTTCGCCGCAATGACGAGGGAATGTGAAGGGTTTTTTCTGATGGCCCGCACTGTCGTGATTTTTGAAAACCTCAATAGAGCCTGTTCAATGTCTTAGCGCGAGGAGACTTTGAACAGCCTCTCAGAGCAGCTCCGCCGTCTGCACCGTCACCACCACGGTCTGCAACTGACCATCGCGCTCGCGGCTGCGCAGCCACCAGATGGAGCCTTTCTTGACGGAGCACTCGCCCTCTCCCATGCCCAGCAGGCGCGAGACGGTTTCGCCCAGCGTGGGCTGATGGCCGACGATGAGCACCGGCACCTTGGCCGAAGGCCATCCCGCGAGTTGCAGCAACTGCTCGGGGCTGGCGCCGGGGCGCAGTTCGTCGTGCAGCTTGTACTTGCGCCCCAGCGCCAACACGGTCTGCTCGGTGCGGATGGCCGGGCTGCACAGGATGCGCGCGCCTTCGGGCAGTTGCCGGTCGAGCCAGATGGCCATGCGCGCGGCCTGCTTGTCGCCACGGCGCGTCAGCGGGCGGTCCAGGTCGGTCATCATGCCCTCGGGGTCTTGCGCCTCGGCATGGCGCCACAGGATCAGGTCCATGGTTTCACACTCCTCCAGGTTGCTGAAAATTCATGCGCGGTAGCGCTCCATCAGAGCGGATTGCGCACCAGGGCCGGGCTGCTCGCCGGGCGCGACCACGCTGCGGTAGTGCCCGCCCTCTTCCATCAGCCAGGCATCGCGCGCGTCGTGCAGGTAGGCGATCAGGCATTCGTCGATGATGCGCTGGCGCAGCACCGGGTCGGTCACCTGCCAGGCGGTCTCCACGCGGCGCAGCATGTTGCGGTTCATCCAGTCAGCGGACGACAGCCACAGCTGCTCGTCGGCATCGGCACGGAAATAGAACACTCGCGAATGCTCCAGAAAGCGGCCGATGATGCTGCGCACGCGGATGTTCGGGGTCAGCGCCGCCGGCAGCATGCAGGCGCCGCGCACGATCAGGTCGACCTTCGCACCGGCATCGCCCGCGCGCAGCAGCGCCACGATCAGCGCCTCGTCGGTCAGCGCGTTCATCTTGGCGACGATGCGCCCATCCCGCCCACGCCGCGCCGCCGCCGCCACGGCGTCGATCTTCGCCAGCATCTGCTTGTGCAGCGTGAACGGCGCCAGCAGCATGCGCTGCATGCGCGGCAGGCGGCTGTGGCTGGCCAGGTGCACGAAGAGCTGGTCCATGTCGGAGGTCAGGCGCGCGTCGGCCGTCAGGTAGCTGAGATCCGTGTACAGCGCCGCCGTGCGCGGGTTGTAGTTGCCGGTCGACAGATGGCCGTAGCGGCGCAACTGGCGGCCTTCGCGCCGCGTCACCAGCAGCATCTTGGCGTGAGTCTTCAGGCCCACCACGCCGTACACCACCTGCGCGCCAGCCTGCTCCAGCCGCTCGGCCCAGTTGATGTTGGCCTCTTCGTCGAAGCGCGCCTTCAGCTCGACCACGGTCGTCACTTCCTTGCCGCGGCGCTGCGCATCGATCAGCAGGTCCATCATGCGGCTGTCGTTGCCGGTGCGGTAGATGGTCTGCTTGATGGCCAGCACGGCGGGGTCGTGCACGGCTTCGCGCAGGAAGTCGATCACGCCGTCGAAGCTTTCGAACGGCAAGTGGGTCAGCACGTCGCCCTGGCGCAGGCGCTCGAACACCGATTCACCACCCTTCAGCTGCGCCGGGTAGCTGGCGCGGTAGGGCGCGAACAGCAGCTCGGGCGCATCCACCAGCGAAATGAGCTGCTGCAGGCGCACCAGGTTCACCGGCCCTTGCACCTTGAACAGCGCCTCGGCCGGCAGCTTGAACTGGCGCAGCAAGAAGTCGGACAGCTCGTCGGAGCAGGCGGACGACACCTCCAGTCGCATGGCCTGACCATAGGGACGCTGGTGCAGTTCCTGCCGCAGCGCGGTGCGCAGGTTCTTGACCTCCTGCTCATCCACCGACAAATCGGAATCTCGCGTGACGCGAAAGTGCGAGAAATCGCCCACCTCGCGCCCCGGAAACAGGTCCGCCAGGTGCGCGCGCACCACGCTGGAGAGCATGACGAACAGCGCCTCGCCGCCACTCACGCGCTCGGGCAGGCGCAGCACGCGCGGCAGCACGCGCGGCACCTTGACGATGGCGATCTCGTTGCGGCGGCCGAAGGCGTCCTTGCCACCCAGCTTGACGATGAAGTTGAGCGACTTGTTGGCTACCTGCGGAAACGGGTGCGCCGGGTCCAGCGCCACCGGCACCAGCAGCGGCTTGACCTCGCGCAGGAAGTAATCGCGCACCCACTTGCGCTGCGCCTCGTCGCGGTCCAGGTGCGAGACGATGCGCATGCGCCGCGCCGCCATGGCGGGCAGCAGCACGTCGTTGAAGATGGCGTACTGGCGCTCGACCAACACGCGCGCGGCGGCCATCAGCCGGCGCATGCCACCGTTGACATCGGTGCCGGCGCGCCAGGCGCTCAGGTGCGGCTCGGCGCGCACCTCGAAGAATTCGTCCAGGTTGGACGACACGATGCACAGGTAGCGCAGGCGCTCCAGCAACGGTACATCGGGCCGCTCGGCCCAGTGCAATACGCGGTGGTTGAAATCCAGGATGCTGGCGTCGCGGTCCAGCAGCGGATAGCGTTGCAACAAGGTGGCGGCGTCAACGGCGGCGGGCATGACACTTCAAAAAATAGAGCATCGCCGCAGGATACCTCAGCCCGGCGCGGGTCGCACCGCGTTGGCGGCGCGCGCGGGCACCAGGTAGCCGCGAAACAGCCGCGCCGCCTCGTCCCAGCCAAAGCGCCGCGCATGCGTGCGGGCATCCTGGCGCGGAATGCGCAGCGCCTGCCGCACCGCGTGGTGCAGGTCGGCGTGCATCACGCCGCCCACCGCCTGATCGGGCGCGGCGGCCAGCACCTCGGTGGGGCCATCGACCGGGTAGGCCGCCACGGGCGTGCCGGCGGCCATGGCCTCCAGCATCACCAGGCCAAAGGTGTCGGCCCGGCTGGGAAACACGAACACGTCGGCCGCCGCGTACAGCCGCGCCAGCTCCTGCCGTGGCAGCACACCCAGCCAGCGCACCCGCGGGTAGCGGGCGCGCAACTTTTCCTCCACGGGGCCAACGCCGCACACCACCTGCGTGCCGGGCAAGTCCAGTTCCAGAAAGGCCTGGATGTTTTTCTCGTACGACACGCGACCCACGAACAGGTGCAGTGGCCGCGCGATGCGCCCCAGGGGCGCGTAGTCGATGGGCTTGGGCTCGAAGCCGAACAGCTGCGTGTCCACGCCGTGCGTCCATTCGCGCAAGTTCCTGAAGCCGCGCTGCGCCAACCCCGCCGCCACGCCGCGCGTGGGCACCATCACGCCCGACGAGGGGCGATGGAAGTGACGAAAGAAGGCATAACCCCAGGGCAGCGGCAGCTTGACCGCCGCTTGCAGGATCTCGGGGAACTTGGTGTGGAAGGCGGTGGTGAAGGCCCAGCCGCGCCGCTGGCAATGGCGGCGCGCGGCCCAACCCAGCGGGCCTTCGGTGGCGATATGCACGGCATCGGGCTGCGCGCGGTCAAGCAGGCCGCGCACGACCGCGCCGGGGCGCACCGCCAGGTCGATGCCGGGGTAGCCGGGGCAGGGCCGCGTCTTGAACTGGCCGGGCTCGATGACGATCACCTCGTCACCGCCCGCGCGCAGCGCATGCACCAGTTCCACCAGCGTGGTCACCACGCCGTTCACCTGCGGCTGCCAGGCGTCCGTTACCAGGGCGATCTTCATGGGGCTGCTTTCAAAATGAGAGCTTCGTATGCTTACTGCACAGTCGTCGCTGGCCGGTTTGTCCTGTGAGCCAGCGTGGAGACGGGCTTGTCCGCGATCAGGCGGCGGCGCGGAGCGAGGCGCCGCATCGCGGGCAAGCCCGCTCCCACAGCCCCCAATAGAGCCATCCAGGCGCACGGGTTCACGCGGTCTCTGCCGCACGCTCCTTGCGCGCCGTCGTCGCGGCGTGACCAGCCTGCCAGAACACCAGTTCCAGCCGGCCATCGTGGTGCTCCACCAGCGCGCTGCGGCTTTCCACCCAGTCACCGTCGTTGCAGTACAGCATGCCGTCGATGGTGCGGATTTCGGCGTGGTGGATGTGGCCGCACACCACGCCGTCATAGCCCCGGCGGCGCGCCTCGGTGGCTACGGCCACTTCGAAGTCGCTGACGTAGTTCACTGCCTTTTTCACCTTGTGCTTGAGGTAGGCCGACAGCGACCAGTACGGCAGCCCCAGACGGGCGCGCAGGCTGTTGAAGTAGCGGTTCAGCTTCAGCACCATCTCGTAGGCGTGGTCGCCCACATAGGCCAGCCACTTGGCGTGCTGGATCACGCCGTCGAAATAGTCACCGTGCGTGATCCACAAGCGCCGCCCGTCGACGGTGACGTGCACCGTGTCCTCCACCACGTCGATGCCGCCGAAGTTGTGGTTCAGAAAGCCGCGCGCGAATTCGTCGTGGTTGCCCGGCACGAAGATGACGTGGCAGCCCTTGCGCGCGCGGCGCAGCAGCTTTTGCACCACGTCGTTGTGCGACTGCGGCCAGAACCAGCGGCGGCGCAGTTGCCAGCCGTCGATGATGTCGCCGATCAGATAAAGCGATTCGCTGTCGTGCTCTTTCAGAAAGTCCAGCAACGGCCCGGCCTGGCAGCCCGGCGTGCCCAGATGGATGTCGGATATGAAAATGGCGCGGTACCGGGGTCGGTCGCGCGCCAGGTCGGGCTCTTCGGCGTCGGTGCCGTTGCCTTCTGGCGGCAACTGCCAGGGCTGCTCGGGGCCGCCGACCTCCCGGAGCATCGTCGATCGAAAGGCCGCGGAGCAGGCCACGCCAGCGAACGCCGTCGCCGGACCTGCGCCGGCGACTGGCGTTGCCCCCCCTCTCAGGGGGGAAGGCGCGAAGCGACTCAGGGGGGTGCTCATATGCCCAAGAAATGCTTGCGATAGCGTGGATGCAAATCGCAAAAACGCATCATCATCGGCAGATCGGCGCTGTTGAAATCAGGGTCCCACGCGGGCGGACCCAGCACCTTGCTGCCCAGGCGCAGATAGCCCTTGATCAGCGCTGGCGGCTCCACGTCCAACTGGTCGTTCAGGTTGTCCAGCGGCAACGCCAGTCGTGGACGCACCTGGAACTCGATGGGCGCCAAGTGCTTGGCGCGCACCTGGCGCCAGATGCTGGCCGCCGCGTCGCCGTTGAACACGCCGCCCTGCATCATGGGAATGCTGGCGCAGCCAATCATGGTGTCGAGGTGGTTGCGCACCATGAACTCGCCCAGCGCCGTCCACAGCGCCATGATGACGCCGCCATGGCGGTGCTCGGCGTGCACGCAGCTGCGGCCCAGCTCCACCATGCGATTGCGGAAGGCCCGCAGGCGGGTCAGGTCGAACTCGGTATCGCTGTAGGTGCTGCCCACGCGCTTGGCCTGCGCCGGGGTCAGCACGCGGTAGGTGCCGATCACGGCCTGCGTGGCCTCGTCGCGCACCAGCAGGTGCTCGCAGTAGTCATCGAACAGGTCGATGTCGTAGCCGGACACGGGCGTGTTCAGGCGCGCGCCCATCTCGTCGGCAAAAATCTGGTAGCGCAAGCGCTGCGCGGCCCTTACTTCATCCTGGTGCCGCGCCCAGGCCACGCTGATGCCGCCACCGACGCTTTTTGCAATTGCCCCCAAATCCGCGCCGTCGCCGCCCGGATGAAGTGACCCCCGGGGAAGTTGTACCGGCGAGGCCGGCGAAAACGCAATGGTGGGCGTAGGCAGTTCTTTCACGGGCGAGGCTCCTTTCCTCTTTTTCGTGCGTTTCATGTTCATGGGCGGTGATGACCTGCGCGTGGCAATTTGATGAATGATTTGTGACGTTACACCCAATTCCGGGGGAAACCCCGGCAAAGACGGCGCCAATGACCTTCGCTTGCAATAGTTCAATGCTTCAACAATAATTGAATAATGGAACAGGATCAGGCCATCAGAGTCTTCGAATCGCTCGCCTCCGGCTTGCGGCTGGGCATCTACCGCCTGCTGATGCGGCATGGTCACGAGGGTCTGGTGGCGGGCGAAATCGCCAGCACGCTGGGCGTGCCACCCACCAACCTGTCGTTCCACCTCAAGGCACTCACGCAATCGGGACTGCTGAACGTGACGCCCGAGGGCCGCTACCAGCGCTACCGCGCCAACCTGCCGCTGATGCACGACCTGATCGCTTACCTGACCGCCGAATGCTGCGCCGGCCACCTCGAGCAGTGTGCCGAGCTGCAAGGCATGGCCGCGCGCGATATCCCGAACCTTGCCGCCAGCGCGGCAGAGCCCATTGGTACCGTCTCGCGTTCAAAACGCCAGCTTTTGATGGATGACGGAATGACTTCGCCGCTACAGCGGCGGCATGACGAAATGACACCGGAGATGCGCGAAATACCTGGCGCTCCACTGAAGTCACGGCGGGGCAGGCGTTGAACCTATTGAGCAACCCAACCCTGCCAACAGGGCCGGTGTACCTGAAGAAAACCCATGACTTACAAAACGTTTTCTTGAGAGAGTTTCGTAATTCAGGACAAGCCTATGTAATGCCTTCACCTCACCCCGTCATTGCGGCGAAGGCCGCAATCCACGCGGTGTCCGTGGGTCAACGCCGTGTCAAGGTGACGCCCCATGGATTGCGGCCTTCGCCGCAATGACAAGGGAATGTGAGGGAGTTCTGATGGCCCGTGCTGTCGTGATTTTTGAAAATCTCAATAGGTTGAGGCTCGGCAAGGGCATTTCGTCATCGCATCGCGCACGAGGAGCCATCTTTTTGAGAGCAAGGCAGCATGAGATTAAAACTCGCTGCATCGCCCATCCATAAAGCGTTGACAGCTATATTAATTGAAGCATCCCGTCCCCACCACCGAAAGCCCGCCATGTCCCACCCAACACTGAACGTACTGTTTCTCTGCACCCACAATTCCGCCCGCTCCATCCTGGCCGAGGCGCTGCTCAACCACCTGGGCGGCACGCGCTTCAAGGCCTACAGCGCGGGCAGCCAGCCCGGCACTGAACCCAAGCCACTGGCGCTGGAAGTGCTTGACAGCGCCGGCATCAGCACCGACGGCCTGCGCAGCAAAAGCTGGGACGAGTTCGCGGTTGAGGGCGCCCCCAGGATGGACCTCGTGGTCACCGTGTGCGACAACGCGGCGGGCGAAAGCTGCCCCTATTGGCCCGGCCAGCCCGCCACCGCCCACTGGGGCTACGCCGACCCGTCCGACGTGCAAGGCACACCCGAGCAACAGCGCGAAGCCTTCCGCCACGCCATGCTGGCCATCAAACGCCGGCTGGAACTGCTGATTGCCCTGCCCCCCGAGAAACTGACCAGGACCATGTTGCAAGACAGCGCGCGGGCGCTGGCGCAATCGCGCTAAGGCTATTGGCAAGTGCGACAACGAAGCAGCGCGCCGCGCACGCGTCTCGGGCACCCGAGACCGGGGACAAGCGCAGCGCGAGAAGTTTGAGGACAGCCTCCCAGAACCTGTCCTCAAAGTTTTCAAAAACTCAGGATCAAAACCACTCTTGAAACCAGAAGCAGCATTACGGCTGAATATCGGCACAAGCCGGTTTATCGGGCACGCCCGCTGGCTGCTCGGCCGCCTTGGCAGCTTCGGCCGGATACAACGGGCGGTAACGCCGGTCACGCAGGCAATGCAGTGCCCCAATGAATATTTTCTGCATTTGCGCGGAAGGCCACTTGGGCAAGTCTTTCACCACCCTATCCACTTGGGCGGCGTATTGGAGAATTTGCTCCTGCTGCGCCCGCGTATAGGCAATGGGCTCGGGCTCGCCTTCATACTCAATCCGGTGCGGAAAGAAGAAACAACGCCTGTCACCGTGGGTTTCCATGCATTCCGTCCACGACCATTCCGAGCGCTGCGGCCTGTGTTGCAATGGCGGAATATGACGAGTGAACCACACGAACGTCAGCGGCGCGGGGCTGTCGAACACACCCTGCACGTCCATCACGACATAGATATTGCTGAAACTGCTGTTTGCGACGCCTTCCATTTGTTGCTTCAGCGTGGTCACGAATGTCTGGATACGCACATCCGCGGATGCAACCGGGCCTTGAGCGGCGCCACGTTTGTAAGGCGTATATGTGCTGCGGTTACTGGAAATCAGGCCATCCCACCGGTATTGGTGCGCGGTTGCATCGTCCAGACGCATGTGCCGTACCAGCGCCAATACACCAAACAGCGCCTTGTCGACCTCCTCCAGATCGTGCAGCCAAAGACTGTGTTCACTTTGCGTCCATTGCAACTGAGGCATGACTTGGCGAAAGCGCTGCATCACTTCATCCACGGGCGTGGGCGTGATCAGATAATCACCTCTTTTATACATGGAGTCACCATAATTGGGGCCTCTTATCGGCAGATAGCGATAATCCATGCGCGGAAAAATCTGCAATTCCTCTTTTTGCAATGGCGTTAAGTCCTGCGCATTGGTTTGTGGCTGCTGCGTGGTTTGTGCCAGTGCCATATGAACATGCCCGGAACAAAGCAGCGCGGCAGTCAGAGCAGTGATGAGCCGAAACATGACGATATATCACTCCAAAGCATTGACTCTGAAAACAAAAACAAGCCAATGAACACAATCAACCAGACAGCCATCCAGAACAAACACCGTTGAGGCGATGCTTGCCAGAACACGGCCCGCCGTCATGTTAAACCCATCCGCGCCTGACCAATGGTGGTTGGCACGGGTTCACCTTGCAGATAAGCCTGATTTCACTCAAAGCATCATGGGACTTTTTGAACGCTACCTGACACTGTGGGTTGCCCTGGGCATTGCCGCCGGCGTGGCGCTGGGCGTGGTCATGCCCGGCCTGTTCCAGGCCATCGCCGGCATCGAGATCGCGCACGTCAACCTGGTCGTCGCGGTGCTGATCTGGGTGATGATTTACCCGATGATGATCCAGATCGACTGGTCATCCATCAAGGACGTGGGCCAGCGCCCGCGCGGACTGGTGCTGACGCTGGTGATCAACTGGCTCATCAAGCCCTTCACCATGGCGGCGCTGGGCGTTTTGTTCTTCAAGGTCATCTTCGCGCCCTGGGTCGATCCGCAATCAGCCAGCGAATACATCGGCGGCATGATTTTGCTGGGCGTGGCGCCCTGCACCGCCATGGTGTTCGTCTGGAGCCAGCTGGTGAAGGGCGACGCCAGCTACACACTGGTGCAGGTGTCGGTGAACGACCTCATCATGATCTTCGCCTTCGCGCCCATCGCCGCCTTTCTGCTGGGCGTGACGGATGTGACGGTGCCGTGGCAGACGCTGCTGCTGTCCACCGTGCTGTACGTGGTGCTGCCGCTGGTGGCTGGCGTGCTCACGCGCCATGCGCTGCAACGGCGCTCGCCCACGGCGGTGGGCGACTTCGTGGCACGGCTCAAGCCCTGGTCCATGGCAGGGTTGATCGCCACCGTGGTGCTGCTGTTCGGCTTTCAGGCGCAGACCATTCTGGACAAGCCACTGGTCATCGCCATGATCGCCGTGCCGTTGCTGCTGCAGACCTACGGCATCTTCGCCGTCGGCCTGCTGGGCGCCAAGCTGCTCAAGCTGCCCTACAACGTGGCCGGCCCGGCCTGCCTGATCGGCACGTCCAACTTCTTCGAACTGGCCGTGGCCGTGGCCATCTCGCTGTTCGGCCTGCACTCCGGCGCGGCACTGGCTACCGTGGTGGGCGTGCTGGTCGAGGTGCCGGTGATGCTGTCGCTGGTGGCGCTGGTCAAGCGCACGCGGCACTGGTTCGACGGCGTGCCGAACACGTAGGCAATTCCGCTCTTTCCGCGCACGGCTTGTGCCGTGTCGTGCCTGCCGCCAGCAGCCACCAGACTGGATGAGCCTTTGAGGACAGGCTCTAAAATCTGGAAGTTTTCCAATCGCCCCCTTCCCCTCCCTTTTTCTCACAGGCTCTTCCATGTCTCTCTTTTCCGCCGTCGAAATGGCCCCGCGCGACCCGATCCTGGGTCTGAACGAGCAGTTTGCCGCCGACACCAACCCCAACAAGGTCAACCTGGGCGTGGGCGTGTACTTCGACGAGGCGGGCAAGCTGCCGCTGCTGGCCTGCGTGCAGGCCGCCGAGAAGGCGCTGATGGACGCGCCCAAGCCGCGCGGCTACCTGCCCATCGACGGCATTGCCGCTTACGACAACGCGGTGAAGAAGCTGGTGTTCGGCGCCGATTCCGAGGTCGTGCAGCAGGGCCGCGTGGCCACGGTGCAGGCGCTGGGCGGCACGGGCGGCCTGAAGATCGGTGCCGACTTCCTGAAAAAGCTCAGCCCCAGCGCCAAGGTGCTGATCAGCGACCCGAGCTGGGAGAACCACCGCGCGCTGTTCACGCAGGCCGGCTTCGAGGTGGGCACCTACCGCTATTACGACGCCGCCACGCGCGCGCTGAACTTCGACGGCATGCTGGCCGACCTGAAGGCCGCCGCGCCCGGCACCATCGTGGTGCTGCACGCCTGCTGCCACAACCCGACGGGTTACGACATCACCCCCGCGCAGTGGGACCAGGTGATCGCCGCCGTGAAGGCTGGCAAGCTGACGCCTTTCATCGACATGGCGTACCAGGGTTTCGGCCACGGCATCGCCGAAGACGGCGCGGTGATCGGCAAGTTCGTGGCTGCGGGCCTCGATGCTTTCGTCTCCACCTCGTTCAGCAAGAGCTTCAGCCTGTACGGCGAGCGCGTGGGCGCCCTGTCGGTGGTGTGCGCCAGCCAGGAAGAAGCCGCCAAGGTGCTGAGCCAGTTGAAGATCATGATCCGCACCAACTACAGCAACCCGCCCACGCACGGCGGCGCGGTGGTGGCCATGGTGCTGGAAGATCCCAAGCTGCGCACGCAGTGGGAAGAAGAACTGGCCGGCATGCGCACCCGCATCAAGGCCATGCGTGAGAAGCTGGTCGATGGCCTGAAGGCCGCGGGCGTGCAGCAAGACATGGGCTTCATCACCACGCAGGTGGGCATGTTCAGCTACTCGGGCCTGTCAAAAGACCAGATGGTGCGCCTGCGCAACGAGTTCGGCGTGTACGGCACCGACACCGGCCGCATGTGCGTGGCGGCGCTGAACGAGAAGAACATCGGCCACGTGTGCCAGGCCATCGCCAAGGTGATTTGAGCGCAAAGGGCATCAAAACAAGCGGTAGCCATTTGGCGCCGCTTGCTGATTCAATAAGCATAGCTGGTTGCGTTTGATTTACCTGCGCAAGAGCAGCTTTTCAAGGTAGAAAAAATCTCGGAAGTCCCCCACCGACTTCCATCTCCGTTCGCGGCAACCCACTTGTAGGGCGGATAAGCGCAGCGCCATCCGCCGATGACCGCGTATCGTGATCACGAACAATGGCGGATGGCGCTGCGCTTATCCGCCCTACCGCCCACGGCTTTTCAAAAATCGTCGCTGGCGCCGAAGGCCATGCTCTCGAAGCGCGTCAGCGGCTTCAGGAAGGTGAGCTTGACGGTGCCCGTGGGGCCATTGCGCTGCTTGCCGATGATGATCTCGGCCACGCCGGGTTCACGCGATTCCTTGTTGTAGTAGTCGTCGCGGTAGATGAACATGATGATGTCGGCGTCCTGCTCGATGGCGCCGGATTCGCGCAGGTCGCTCATCATGGGGCGCTTGTCGGTGCGCTGTTCCACGCTGCGGTTGAGCTGCGACAGCGCGATCACCGGGCATTGCAGTTCCTTGGCCAGCGCCTTCAGGCCACGCGAGATTTCGCCCAGCTCAGTGGCGCGGTTCTCGTCGCCACTGCTTGAGCCGCTCATCAGCTGCAGGTAGTCGACCACGATCAGTCCCAGCTTGCCGCACTGGCGCGCCAGGCGGCGCGCGTTGGCGCGCAGTTCGCTGGGCGTGAGGCCCGGCGTCTCGTCAATGTGCAGGCTGACGTTGCGCAGGCGTTCGATGGCTTCGGTCAGGCGCGGCCATTCCTCGTCGGTCAGCTTGCCGGTGCGCAGGTGGCCCTGGTCGATGCGGCCGATGGAACCGACGATACGCACGGCGAGCTGCGCGGCGCCCATTTCCATCGAGAACACGGCCACGGGCAAGCCCTCGTTCAGCGCCACGTGTTCGGCGATGTTGATGGCGAACGCCGTCTTGCCCATCGACGGGCGCGCGGCCAGCACCACCAGGTCGCCCGCCTGCAGGCCGGCGGTCATGCGGTCGAGGTCGATGAAGCCGGTGGGCACGCCCGTGACGTCGTTCGGGTTGTCGGCCATCTCCTGCACACGGTCGAGCAGTTGCACCACCAGCGAATCCATGGGCTGGAAGCCCTGCTTCATGCGCGAGCCTTCTTCGCCGATCTTGAAGATCTTGCCCTCGGCCTCGTCGAGGATCTTGTCCACCGCCCTGCCCTGCGGGTTGAAGGCGCTGGTGGCGATTTCGTCGCTGGCGCTGACCAGCTTGCGCAGGATCGAGCGCTCGCGCACGATCTCGGCATAGCGGCGGATGTTGCTGGCGCTGGGCACGTACTGCGCCAGCGAGTTCAGATAGACCAGCCCCCCCACCTCGTCGGCCTTGCCCTGGCGCTGCAGTTCCTCGTGGACGGTGATCACGTCGGCCGGCTTGGTCTCGTTGATGAGCTTGCCGACGGCGGCGTAGACCAGGCGGTGTTCGTAGCGGTAGAAGTCGCTGTCGATCAGCACGTCGCCCACGCGGTCCCAGGCGCCGTTGTCCAGCAGCAGGCCGCCCAGCACGCTGGATTCGGCCTCCAGCGAATGCGGCGGAATGCGCAGTTGGGCAATCTGGCGGTCGGTGGGCAGGTCGTCACCGAGTTCGGCGTAGGTAGGAGGGAAAACAGAGGACATGGGCACAGGGTGAACCTAGAAACGGTAGTTGGATGCGCCCGAGCGTGCCGTGATGGGCGTGTCAGGCAAGGGCAAGTGCCGCGGCTCCAAAGCTGCCTGTGCAGCTTTGGACGGCACGAGCGGCATCGGGCTCTGACCGATGCGCGCCCTGCAAGGGAGAGGACGCGGCAGGCTCGTGCCTGCAAGGACGAGCAACGCCGCATGGCACGTCCAGCGCGGTGCGATCGGGTGCATAGCGCGCTCACCCAACAGGTGAATGTGATCGAAGCCGTGAAAGTCAGCGTTCATGCGGGTTGCCCAAGGATGGTGAGCGGTCAACTGCCGTTTCTAGGGTAAAAGCAGGCGCGCGGTCCGCGCAATGCTACGCCGCCCATCCGGCCTTGTCATGGGACAACGCTGTGGATAAGCGGTGCGATGGCGGTGGATCGGCTGGCGGAACCTGTGGAGCGCGATGCGCGCCTGCATGACGCGCCTGGCGGCGCATGATCTTGGCTGCGCCATCGATGACGAAATGACTCATGTCATGGCGCGCAGCGCCGTCATCGATGGCGCAGCCGAGGTCATTGCGTCATCCGCCAGAAAACAAAAAGCCGCCCACCGGACGGCGGGCGGCCTGGGTGCCGAAGCGCGCGAGGATCAGGCCGTTTCGCCGTACACCGCGACGGTGATCTCGGCATCCACGTCGGTGTGCAGCGACACGTGAACCGTGCTGTCGCCCACCGTCTTGATCGGGCCGTTGGGCAGGCGCACCTGCGACTTGTGCACGTCGAAGCCCTGCTTTTTGAGCTCATCGGCGATGTCGTGGTTGGTAACCGAGCCGAACAGGCGGCCATCGACACCGGCCTTCTGCGTCAGCTTGATGGTCTGGCCGTTCAGCTTCTCGCCAACGGCTTGCGCGGCGGCCAGTTTCTCGGCGGCCTGCTTTTCCAGCTCGGCACGGCGGGCCTCGAACTCGGCCTTGGCGGCCTCGGTGGCGCGGCGGGCACGGCCCGAGGGAATCAGGAAGTTGCGGGCGTAGCCGTCCTTGACCTTGACGATCTCGCCCAGGTTGCCCAGGTTGACAACCTTGTCCAGAAGAATGACTTGCATGATGTTTCTCCTATCAGACGCGGTGCTGGTCGGTGTAGGGCAGCAGCGCCAGGAAGCGCGCACGCTTGATGGCGGTGTTGAGCTGGCGCTGGTAGATGGCGCGCGTGCCGGTCAGGCGCGCGGGCACGATCTTGCCGTTCTCGGCGATGAAGTCGCGCAGGGTGTCGACGTCCTTGTAGTCGATTTCCTCGACGCCAGCGACGGTGAAGCGGCAGAAGCGCTTGCGCTTGAACAGCAGCGACTGGTTGTTGCGCTTGGGGCGCCGGTCTTTGTTGAATTTCTTGAACGTGGCCATTTAAGAGCCTCCTTGAAACTGATCTTGCTGAAAATCCTGGATGTGGAGCACCACATGCTTGGCGTTGCGCGGACTGGCCAGAAAGCCGGTGAAGCACCAGGTGGATCCCACCGCCTGCCGGCCCAGCCTTTCGGCCACGGCGCCAAGGGCCACCGCCCTCAATGCCGCCTTGACCTGCCGGGGGCTACCGCCCTCCTCTTGCCGCGACTCGTGTTCGAGCCTCGCATCGAGCACCGGCACGCCGGCGGGGGTCTGGCGCAGGGCGCCCATCTCGACGATGCTGGCCGTGAGGCGGGTCTGGTTCACCTCGGCTCAAGCCGCCTGGCGCGCGCCAGGGCATGCTCAGTTGGTGGTTTCCGCCTGCTGGGCCTTGCGCGCTTCTTCGCGCTCGACGGTCTTCATCATCGACGAAGGGTTGGTCTCGGCCTTTTTCTTCTGCACCGTCAGGTGGCGCAGCACGGCGTCGTTGAAGCGGAAGGCGTGCTCCAGCTCGCCCATCACGGCCTGGTCGGCCTCGATGTTCAGGCACAGGTAGTGGGCCTTGGCCAGCTTGTTGATCTGGTAGGCCAGCTGACGGCGGCCCCAGTCTTCCTGGCGATGAATCTTGCCGCCGCCGGCGGTGATCATGCCCTTGTAGCGCTCCAGCATGGCCGGAACCTGCTCACTCTGATCCGGGTGGATCAGCAAAATGATTTCATAGTGACGCATGACTCTCCTTGTGGATGAGAAAAAGCCGCCCCCGGCGTCGAATCGGGGTGCGGCAAGGGAACTGCGTATTATATAACTGAATCGCCGCTCTGCCAACGCCAACAATCTGCACGGATCGAGCGGCCGCGGAGCAGGCCATGCCAGCGAACGCCGTGGCCTCAACTCATGCCGGCCACTGGCGTTGTCCCCCTTCCCGCGAAGCGCAGCGCAGCGAGAGAAGGGGGAAGGCGCGTCAGCGCCTCAGGGGGATGTCATTTCAACCTGCTCAGCCGCTCCTTGCCCGCCTGCGCCGCCTCGGACTGCGGGTAGGTCTTGACCAGCGATTCCAGCGTGGCGCGGGCGGCACGGGTGTCCTTCAGCTCGATCTGGCAGTTGGCGATGGACAGCATGGCCTCGGGCGCGCGCTGGTGGTTGGGCGACGCCGTCAGCAGCGAGCGGAAGTTGGTGATGGCCTCGCGGTAGTCGCGCGTGGCGTACTGCGCGTTGCCCAGCCAGAACAACGCCGACGGCGCCAGATTGCTGCGCGGGTAGCGCTTGATGAAATTGGCGAAACCCGTCTGCGCGCCCTTGAAGTCGCCGGCACGGAACACCGCCAGCGCGGTGTCGTAGTCCTGCTTGTCGCCGCCCCCGGCATCGGGTCCGGGGGGCTGGCCGGCGGCGCCCGCCGCCAGGGTGGGGTCGCCCGACTCCAGCCGGCGCAGGCGCTCGTCCAGCGCTTGCTGGTCGCTCTGCAGCTTGCGCAGCTCGCCGATTTCACGGCCAAACTGCTCCTCCTGCCCGCGCGCACGCGCCAGTTCGCCACGCAGCGAGTCGATCTGCTGCTGCAGATCAATCATGCTGCGGCGCATCTGGGTGTTTTCATCCACCAGGCGGTTCTGGGCCGCCACCGCCTGGTCGAAGCGCTGGCGCAGGTCCAGAATGGCCTGCCGCGCCTGATCGTCGCCGAACAACTGGGCTTGCGCGCCAGTCTGCACGGCCATGCAGAGCGCCGCCAGCACGGCGGCGCGAATCGTGTGAATGCGCATCGCGGCCCGATCAGCGGTAACGGATTTCGACACGGCGGTTCTGCGAGTAGGCATCCTCGGTCGAACCGGCCGCCGCCGGTTTTTCCTCGCCAAAGCTCACGGCTTCGACCTGCGCGTCGGTGGCGCCCACCAGCGTGAGGGCGCGGCGAACGGCTTCGGCGCGCTTCTGGCCCAGGGCCAGGTTGTATTCGCGGCTGCCACGCTCGTCGGTGTGACCCTCCACGGCCACGCCGCGACCACGGTTGCCCTGCAGGAAGCGGGCATGCTGATCCACCATGGGCTGGTATTCGGACTTGACGGTGAAGCTGTCGAAATCGAAATAGATGACGCGGCCCACGCCAGCGGGCCCCGCCGCATCGGCGCCGGCCTGACCGACCTGAACCTGGGTCACGGTGCTTTGCCCGGCGTCCGCGCCGGCCCCATCGGCGGTCGTGCCGCTGGCTTGCACGGGCGGATCGAGCTTGACGTTGGAGCCGCAGCCAGCCAGCACCGCCGCCAGCGCGACGACCATCAAGGAACGCTTCATCATTTTCAAAACTCCTGAATATGAAAAATTGAAAGAAACAGGGTGCCTTCTGGCGACCCCATCAAAAGTTCATCGCTGGAACGGCCCCCAGGACGGCTCGCGGATGTCACCGCCACGGCCCGCCAGCCGGGCCTTGATCTTGCCGTCCACCGTGGTGGTCATCAGCGCCTCGCGACCGCCCTGCCGCGTCGCGTACACGAGCAGGCGGCTGTTGGGCGCGAAGCTGGGGTTCTCGTCCTCGGCGGTATCGGTCACGGCCGTCACGTTACCCGAGGCCAGTTCCATCACGTGTAGGCGATAGCCGCCAGTGCGCGACACGTAGGCCAGGTAGCGCCCATCCGGGCTGATGGATGGCGACACGTTGTAGCCGCCGCTGAAGGTCACGCGCTGCGCCGCGCCACCACTGGCCGGCATGCGGTAGATCTGCGGCGCGCCGCCGCGGTCGCTGACGAAGTAGATGCTGCCGCCATCGGCCGAGAACACGGGCTCGGTGTCGATGCTTTGCGACTGCGTCAGGCGGCGCGGCTCGCCGCCGCTGGCGCTGATCAGGTAGATCTGCGAGCCGCCGTCGCGCGACAGCGTGACGGCCAGGCTGCGCCCGTCCGGCGACCAGGCCGGCGCGCTGTTGGAGCCACGGAAGTTGGCCAGCAGGCGCCGGCGGCCACTGGACACCTCATGCACGTAGATGACGGGCTTGCGCGATTCGAACGACACGTAGGCCAGTTGCGCGCCGTTGGGCGACCACGCGGGCGAGATGATGGGCTCGGGGCTGCCAAGCGCGGCCTGCGCGTTCTCGCCATCGGAGTCGGCCACCCACAGCGTGTAACGGCCACCGGCCTTGGTGACATAGGCCAACCGGGTGGAGAACACGCCCTTCTCGCCCGTCAGCTTTTCGTAGATGTAATCGGCGATCTTGTGGGCCGCCAGGCGCAGATCGGCCTGCGGCACCACGAATCCCTGGCCGCCCAGGTCCTGCCCCTTGACGACGTCCCACAGGCGAAAGCGCACGTCGTAGCGGCCATCGCCCAGGCGCGTGACGCTGCCGCCCGCCAGCGCGTCGGCGGTGCGCTGGCGCCAGAACGACATTTCGGGCCGGGTGGTTTCGTCCATGGGTTGGCCGCTGGCGTCGACCGGGCGGAACTGGCCGCTGCGCTCCAGATCGGCCTGGATGATGGCGCTGATCTTCTGCGGCGCGGCATCCTCGCCGCGAAACGGCACCAGCGCGATGGGCAACTGCGTCAGGCCAACGCCCGAGACTTCGACACGGAACTGCGCCAGGGCCGGCAGCGCGGGCACGGCGGCCAGCGCGGTGACGATGGCGCGGCGGCGCACGGCGGGAAAACGGGGGGGGAATTTTGAAACGTTCATGCGGTGTGGATCAGGCGGCGGTCAAAACGCAAACGTGCGCCAACCCGGGCTTGAATGTTACACATTCGAGAGAAAAGCACGTGACAAACTGTATGCGCAACCAGATTGCGTGGGAGCGGGCCGCGGGCCAATGGTTCCTGAGAGGCTGTCCCCCGAACTCCTCGCGCCGCGCTTGTCCCCGGTCTCGGGCGCCCTGCGGCGTTGCATCCCTTGCCAATAGCACAAGCTATTGGCTGCGTAATGCGCCTTGCAGCACACCCGATCCGGGGCAATCGCTTACCGCGATGAATTTGAGGGCAGCCTCTGACACGACCCGCTTCGTAGAATCCCGGATCGCCCCGTGCAATCCAACCGCTCATGCCGCCCCCGCCCGACTCCAGCCCCGCCGCGCAACCCCCACTCTTCGCGCGGTTGCGCCGGTTGTGGCCGTATTTCAGCCATTACAAGGCCGGCTGGGTGATCGCGGTGACGGCCACCTTGATGACGGGGCTGACCGAGCCGGCCATCCCCGCCCTGCTGCAGCCGCTGCTGGACCAGGGCTTCACGCAGGGCCGCCTGCGGATCTGGATGGTGCCGGCGGCCATCGTGGGCCTGTTCGCCATTCGCGGGCTGGCGCAATTCGCCAGTCAGTACGCGCTGGCGCGCATTGCCGGCGAAGGCATGGTGGTAGTGCGGCGGCAGTTGTTCGAGCGGCTGCTGTCGGCCGAGCTGTCGCTGTTCTCGCGCCAATCCGCCAGCCAGCTGGCCAACACCATCGTGTACGAGGTCCAGACCGGCACCACGCAACTGGTGAGCGCCTTTCTGAACCTGGCGCGCGACGGTTTCACCGTGATCGCGCTGCTGGCTTATCTGATCTATCTGAACTGGCAACTGACCCTGATCGTGCTGGTGCTGGTGCCTTGCGTGGCCTGGATTCTCAAGACCATGTCACGCCGGCTCTACAAGGTCACGCGCGAGAGCCAGACCGCCACGGACGAGCTGGCCTACGTGGTGGAGGAAAACGTGCTGGCCCACCGCATGGTGCGCCTGCACGGCGCGCAGGAGGGGCAGGCGCGGCGCTTCGACGTGCTCAGCACCAGCTTGCGCGGCCTGGCGCTGAAGGCCACGCGCGCCTCGGCCGCCACCACGCCACTGACGCAGCTGGTCGCCGCCGTGGCGCTGTCGACGGTGATCGCCATTGCGCTGTCGCAGGGCCAGGGCGCGACGGGGCGCGGCATCACGGTGGGCGGCTTCGTGGCGTTCATCGGCGCCATGCTGATGCTGGTGGCGCCCACGCGGCGACTGGCCGACGTGGTGAACCCGATCACCCGCGGGCTGGCGGCGCTGGAGCGCGGGCTGGAACTGCTGGACGAGGTCAAGCCCGAAGCCGACGCGCCCGCCGTCGCAGACGGCGCCGCGCCCGACGTGCCAGCGCGGGCACGCGGCGACATCGCGCTGAAGCAGGTGCGCGTGGCCTACCGCGGCGACTCCGCGCCCGCGCTGGACGGCATCGACCTGCATGTGCGGGCCGGTGAAACCGTGGCGCTGGTCGGCCCCTCGGGTTCGGGCAAGACCACACTGGTCAACCTGCTGCCACGCTTCGTGCGCGCCGGCGCGGGCGAGGTGGCGCTGGACGGCATCGACGTTGGCCGCTGGCCGCTGCAAGCCTTGCGGGATCAGTTCGCGCTGGTCAGCCAGGAGGTGACCATGCTCAACGACACCGTGGCCGCCAACGTGGCCCTGGGCGCCGCCAGCGTGGACCGCGCCCGGGTGCAGCGCTGCCTGGAAGACGCCAATCTGGCGGCCCACGTCGCCACGCTGCCCCAGGGCATCGACACCGTGCTGGGTCACAACGCCACGGAACTGTCGGGCGGCCAGCGCCAGCGCCTGGCCATTGCCCGCGCGCTGTACAAGAACGCGCCGGTGCTGCTGCTGGACGAAGCCACCTCGGCGCTGGACACCGAAAGCGAGCGGCTGGTGCAGCAGGCCGTCACGCGCGCCATGGCGGGCCGCACCACGCTGGTCATCGCCCACCGCCTGTCCACCATCGAGCACGCCGACCGCATCGTGGTGATGGAGCGCGGGCACATCGTCGAGCAGGGCACGCACCCGCAACTGATGGCGGCCGGCGGCCTGTACGCACGGCTGCACAGCCAGCCCATGGCTCCTCCAGCACCCTCGGCCCACGCTGAAAACCATGCCGGCCAGGATGGCTGATGAATCTGAGAGACTCGGCACCCGCTCAATGACCGCCAAGGAACAAGCCGTTTCAAAACTGATTTGATCCAACCACGGCGCCCCGACCAGCGATGGCCCCACAATTGGCACCCGGGTTGCATACGACAAGCACCCCCACCGCATGGACCTGCTTTCACCCCTTCTCGTCTTCACCGCGCTGGCCGTGGCGTTGAGCTTCAAGCCCTGGCGCCTGCTGGGCAACACGGGGCTGATATCACCACTGCTGGCCGCGCTGGTCATCACGCCCTGGCTGTGGGCGCTGCCGTGGCTGCACCGCATGCCGATCCAGTTGCAGTTGTCGGGCGCGTGCCTGATCGGCCTCGCGCTGGGCTGGCCGCTGGCGGTGCCGGTGCTGTGCGTGGTCGCGCTCATCACCGGGCTGGTCGCCCCCGTCACCTGGCAGCAGCAGGCCGACATGGCGCTGTGGCTGGGCATCGTGCCGGCCACGCTGTCGTTTCTGCTGGGCATGGCGCTGCGGCGCTGGGTGTGGAAACACCTGTTCGTCTACATCCTGGGCCGCGCTTTTCTCGGCACGGCGGTGTGCATGTTCGCCACCGGCGCGCTGGCGCAGTGGAGCGGGCAGACGCTGTCCGCCCACGTCGAGCCGGACCTGGCCATGGTGGCGCGCTGGCTGATCGCGTGGGGCGATGCGTTCATGACCGGCATGATGGCGGCCATCTTCGTCGCCTTCAAACCCGAGTGGCTGGCCACCTGGTCGGACAGCATCTACGTGGCGCCACCCGCCAAGCCCTCGGCCTGAAGAAGGCTGCCCCAGGCACGAGCACACTGGCGCCCGACCATGAACGCACGCCCCCGCTTCCACCCCCTGCGCCCGCTGCTCACCGGCATGCTGGCGCTGTTGCCGCTGACGGCCACGCTGGTGCTGCTGCTGTGGGTCTGGCAGTTGCTGGCTCAATGGCTGGGTCCGGGCAGCACCGTGGGCAGCCTGCTCACGCGCATTGGCCTGGGCGTGGCGGCCAAATCACCCCTGCTGGGCTACTTCCTGGGGGTTTTGCTGCTGCTGGCCGTGGTCTATGGCACGGGCCTGCTGGTGGAAACCGGTCTGCAACGTGGACTGGACCGGATGTTCAAGAGCCTGATGCAGCGCATTCCGGTGGTGCGCACGGTGTACGACGTGGCGCACCGGCTGGTCGGGCTGCTCAGCACGCCCAAGGACGAAGGGCTGAAATCAATGAGCCCGGTGTGGCTGTATTTTGGCGGCCCGCCAGCCGAGGGCGAGTCCGCCGACACCACGGTGGTGTTGGGCCTGCTGACCACGCACACGCCGGTGTTGCTGGGCGGTCAACCCTTTCATGGCGTGCTGGTGCCCACGGCGCCAGTGCCGGTGGGCGGCGGCCTGCTGTTCGTGCCAGCCGCATGGGTGGTGCCAGCCGACGTGGGCATCGAGGGCGTCACCAGCATCTACGTGTCGATGGGCGTGACGGCCAGCCAATATCTAGGCCGCGGTCAGCCCATGACACCGACGCGACGAAGCTGATCCGCCTTTCCGACGGCTCGGAATATTGAGCACGATCAAGCTTTGCCACCCCAACACAAGCCACACTCTTGACATGGCTATTCGTTTGAAAAGGAAAGAACGATGAAACTTTGGCAAGACCTGTTTTCCACCGACTACGGCCTGCTCAGCCTGGCCGTGATTTTGTTCATGCTCGTGATGGCCGCGTGGTTCTATCGCTTCTTCCGCAAGAAGATGATGCTGCCGCCCGGCAAGAATTAAGAGCATCAAAATGCCCTTTCCCGCTTGTGGAAAAAGGGCACATAGCTACCGTTTTAATAGCATCAGTTGACCGGGAGGCAACTCTCGGTTTCTTGTAGCGTGCGCCACATGACCTTGCCTGAGCCGCTTTTGGGCAGGCTGTCGGTGAATTGCACCACGCGTGGCACCTTGTATGCAGCCATGTTCTCGCGGCACCAGTCGATGACTTGCTGCTCCGTCACCAGATCCCGGTATGACGGCCGCAGTACCACCACCGCCTTCACGGACTCACCTCGGTAGGCATCCTTGGTGCCGATGATGCAGGCCTCCTGGATCGCCGGGTGCTTGAACATCAGCGCCTCCACCTCGGCTGGCCACACCTTGAAGCCGCTGGCATTGATCATGCGCTTGAGCCGGTCGGTAATGAAAAAATAACCGTCCTCGTCCATCCAGCCCAGATCGCCCGAGCGGAAGAAACGCTTGCCCTCCAGCTCGAAGAACGCGGTTTCGGTGGCGTCGGGGCGCTTCCAGTAGCCCTGGAACACCCCAGGGCCATGGATCACGATCTCGCCCTGTTCGCCCCGCGGCACTTCCCGCAAGGTTTCGGGATCGACCACGCGCGCGTCGGTGCTGATGAACGGAACGCCCAGGCACTGCTGTTTGGTGTGATCGACCGGGTTCTGGTGCGAGGGCGCGGCGGTCTCGGTCAGGCCGTAGCCCTCGGCGTAGCGTAGGCCATAGGTATCAAACAGGCGCTGGGCCACGGCCTGCGGCATGGCGGCGCCACCGCCGCTGATGGTTTTCAGGCTGCTCAGATCGAAGCTGGCGACATTGGGACTGGCCAGCAGGTCGATGATCATGGTGGGAATGTTGGTGAAACTGGTCACCTTCCAGCGCGAAATCAGCCGCCCCGCCAGCTCGCGATCCCAGCGCGGCATCACGACCATGGTGGCGCCGGCGTACACCGCCGCGTGCATCACGGACACCATGCCGGTGATGTGGAACATGGGCACCACCACCAGCGCCACCGTCTCGGCCGTGCCACTGCCCCACAGACTGCTGGCGACGGCGTTGTGCATGAGCGAGGCATGCGTGTGCATGCAGCCCTTGGGCAGGCCGGTGGTGCCACTGGTGTAAGGCAGCACGCTCAGGTCACGCGGGCCGACGGTGGTGGCGCCCAGCGGTCCATCAAAGGCCAGTGCCTCTTTCCACGCATGTACCCGTCCACCCGCCAGCGCTGGCAGCGAATGCCGGGTCAGTAGCCAGTCGCGCCAGGCCGCGGGCGGCGCGTCGTGGCCTTCGGCATCGCGATCGAAACCGTCGGTGAACTCGCTCACGATCAGATGCGCCAGGCGCTGGTCCTCGGGCAGCGCATTGGAAGCAGCGGCCAGCTCGCCGGCCAGGTCGGCGGTGGTGATGGCCACCTTGGCCTCGGGATCGGTGATGTAGTGCTTCAGCTCCTGCGCGCGGTTCATCGGGTTCACCGGCACCACCACGGCATCGGCGCGCAGGATGGCGAAGTGCGCCACGATGAGCTGTGGCGAGTTCTGCATGTTCAGCACCACGCGATCACCCTTGGTCACACCCAGCGATTGCAGGCAAGCGGCCAGGCGCTCGGCGGCGGCCTTCAACCGCGCCCAGGTCAGCACGGTGCCGAAAAACACGGTGGCCGGCTTGTCGGGGTAGCGCATGGCGCTGATGGCCAGGTTCTGCCACAGCGAGGTGGCCGGCGGCGTGATGGCATGCGGCAGCCGGGCAGGCCAGAACTTGTGGTGCGGGCGCATGGTGCTTGTCTCCATGATTCGTTTGAGTGCCATGCTAGCCCGCGCCGCGCACTGGAAGAAGTACGTGCTTGTCGCCGCCGCGACGCTGCATCGGCTCGCTTGATCGCGCCCCTGCAACCCCCGTCAACAAAAAAGCGCCGACACCCAAGGTATCGACGCCTTTCAAGCCATAGCCGCCAGCGGCCTTGGGGTGAATGTCAGGCCAGTCTGCAGCCCGAACCCGAATCCTCCAGCGCCTTGGCGGCCACGCCGATCACGCGGTTCTCGCCGTTGGACACCGCGCGCAGATAGATGTCCTGCACCGGGTTGTGCGCCTTGCCCATGCGCCACTTGCCGCGCGGGCTGTCGATGACGGCGGACTCCAGCGCGCCATACAGCTGATCGCGCTTGCCCATGTCGCCCTGCACCGCCTCCAGGCCTTGGCGCAGCAGCAAGCCGGTGTCGTAGCCCTGCACGGCATACACGTCGGGCTCGCTCTTGAAGCTGCGGGAGTAGGTGTAGCGGAACTCGCCATTGCGCAGCGTGGTCAGCACGTTGCTGTAGTGCAGCGTGGTGACGATGCCCTCGGACGAAGTACCCGCGGCGCTCAGCACGCCCTCGGTCAGGAAGCCCGAGCCGTACAGCGGAATGCGGTGACGCAGACCGGCGGCCTCGTAGTCCTTCATGAACTTGATACCACCCTCGCCGGCGAAGAAGCAGGCCACGGCGTCGGGCTTGAGCTGCTCGATCTCCTGCAGCACGGCCTTGAAATTGGTGCTGGGGAACGGTACTTTCAGTTCTTTCACGATGGTGCCGCCCGCCTTGGTGTAGCCCTCGCGGAAGCCTTCCAGCGAGTCGGCGCCGGCCGGATAGTCCCAGGTCACCCACACGGCGCGGCGCGCCTTGCGCTCCACCATGGCCTGGCCCAGCGCCACCGTGGGCTGCGCCATGGTGAACGAGGTGCGGAACACGTTCGGCAGGCAGGCATTGCGCGTGACCGCGTGCACGCCGGCGTTGGGGATCAGGCACAGCGTCTTGCTCTCGGCCACCACTTTCTGGATCGCCATCTGCACGCCCGAGTGCACGGTGCCCACGATGACGTCCACCTTGTCTTGCTGCACCAGGCGGCGCGCGTTGGCATCGGCCTTGGCGGGATCGGATTCGTCATTGAGCTTGACCCACTCCACTTCGCGGCCAGCGAGTTTGCCGCCTTTTTCGGCCAGCGCCATGCGCATGCCGTTTTCGATGGTCTCACCCAGCTTGGCGTAGGTGCCGCTGTAGGGCAGCATCAGCCCCACCTTGACTTTGGAGGGCGCGGCTGGCGCAACGGCTTGCGCCAGCACGCTACCAGCACCCATCACGCCCGACGCGGCGCCCACCACCGATACCCCACGCACCAGCATCTGGCGACGCGACAATTTTTCAGGAAACACTCGCATGACAACCCCCGGCATCAACAACCAAAACTTCGGAAACGTGCCCGCCAATATGGCCACGCACACCAATAGAACGTACACGGATAAAACGTATGCGTACGATTTTAGGAAGTCGGGCGGTATTTCGATACACGCGCGCGGCACAGTCGCCACCGCGCGACAGCTTGGCGTCAACTAAGTCACAAAGGCATTGCCGGTACGGCCAATAAGGCCTGTGAAAGCGCAAGGATTCGCCGATGAGCCGATTGGACGTGCGAATTCTTGCCGCGGACGGTCACCGACGTCCGTCGCGCCGGGGGCGCAGCTTAAATCGCGGCGTCGTCTTCCTCGCCGGTGCGGATGCGCACCACGCGCTCGACGGCGGTCACGAAAATTTTGCCGTCACCGATCTTGCCGGTGCGCGCGGCCTTGATGATGGCCTCGACGCAGCGGTCCACGTCGCCGTCGGTCACCACCACCTCGATCATCACCTTGGGCAGAAAGTCCACCACGTATTCGGCGCCACGGTACAGCTCGGTATGGCCCTTCTGGCGGCCAAAACCCTTGACCTCGGTCACCGTGAGGCCGGTCACGCCGACCTCGGCCAAACCTTCGCGCACCTCCTCCAGCTTGAAGGGCTTGATGACAGCGGTGATTTGTTTCATGGGGTTTCCTTGAATGCAAAAAAGAACGGCAACCTAACTGCGTGATTGTGCGGCAAGCCGGCGCCGATGGTCTTGCCAATGACTGACATAACGGCTGCCTTGCGTCGGCACGTAGAGAAATTGCATGGTTTTGCTTTGATCCTGCAAACGCATCAACTGATCGGCAGACAACCGCGTGCCGCGCAAGATAAAGTGATTCCAGTGGGGGAGGCCAGGCGCTTCCATCAGCGCCTGAAAGTCGGCTTCGTCGGTGAACTGCGCAGCCAGTTCGTCAGCGTCGGCGCCCACCTCGATCTGCCAGGGGCACACCTCTGCATAGTCCAGGGCCAGCAACTGGCCAAACCGCCGACTGCGCGCCAGATGAGCGATGAAGTCCTGATGACCACTGCCGGACTGCACCCGCAGCCAGCGCAGCGGGTGCGGCGCCCCGTCGAAAAAGCGCTCGTCGGGTGTTGACGGCGACCGCAGCTCTTCCAGCCCCGGCATGCGCTGAAGCAGTGCTGCCAGCATGCCGCCCTCGCGCAGATACATCGCATCCTCATCCCCCGTGCCGATCACGATGCTGAGGTTGTGGTCGGCGGCGTCGGTTCGCTGGATATCCAGCAGGCGCAGTTGCGGAAACACCGCCTCGGATTGCAGCAAGCGGCCAAACTCCCAGCCCCGAATGCCGTTGGCCCCGCTGTCAGGGCCGCCAAAATGCAGCGCCTGCACCAGCGCGGCATGCGCCGGTTGTGACAGCCATTCCAGCAACGCGCAGAAAGGGAAATTGGCCTCACTCTCGGCATCGACGGGGGCACTTGCGTCGTCGTCATGGCTGTCACCAAAGAAGCGAATCTGCAGCCCCTCGTCGGTGGCAAAGAACTCCAGGGTGGGCGAATAGCCCGGCGCCCACGTGTCTTCACAAACCTCGGTGGTGTGGCGCCAGATCTGCCGCTGCAAGGCCTGCAACGACTTCACCGCCTGGTCGATGCCACGCGCGCTCATCTCAGGCACGGAACCGGTTGGTCATGGGATAGCGCCAGTCCTTGCCAAATCCGCGGTGCGTGACGCGCGTTCCTTCGGCCGACTGGCGACGTTTGTATTCGTTGATGCGGATCAGGCGCGTGACCTTGTCCACGTCCTCGGTTCTGAAGCCCTCGGCGATCAGCTCGGCCACGCCCATGTCGTTTTCCATGTAGCGCTCGATGATGGCGTCGAGCACCTCGTAGGGCGGCAGGCTGTCCTGGTCGGTCTGGCCTTCGCGCAGTTCGGCGCTGGGCGGGCGGGTGATGATGCGCTCGGGGATCGGGTCGGCCACCGTGCCGTAGGGGTTGTGCGCGTTGCGCCAGCGCGCGAGACGGAACACCGCCGTCTTCACCACGTCCTTGATCGGCGCAAAGCCGCCGCACATGTCGCCGTACAGCGTGCTGTAGCCCACGGCGTATTCGCTCTTGTTGCCGCAGGCCAGCACCAGGTGGCCATGCTTGTTCGACAGCGCCATCAGCATGATGCCGCGGATGCGCGCCTGCATGTTCTCTTCCGTGGTGTCCTCGGGCTTGCCGTCGAACAACGGCTTCAGCGATGCCTTGAAGCTCTCGAACTCGGGCCGGATCGAGATCTCGGCGTAGTGCACGCCCACGCGCCGCGCCATCTCGCGCGCATCCTCCACGCTGATGCCCGCCGTGTAGGGGCTGGGCATCATTACCGCGTGCACCTTGTCGGCGCCCAGCGCGTCCACCGACAGCGCCAGCACCAGCGCCGAATCCATGCCACCCGACAGGCCCAGCGCCACGGTACTGAAGCCATTCTTGCGCACGTAATCGCGCAGGCCCATCACCAGTGCGTCCCACAGGTCAGCATCGTTGTCGCGCGCGGGCGCCACCGATGCTTTCAATTCGATAGCTTCCGGCGCCCGCTGCGCCTCGACAAACCACAGTTTTTCTTCAAAACTCGGCGCGCGGCCCGCCAGTTGCGCATCAGGCCCGATGGCGAAGGAGTGGCCCTCGAACACCACCTCGTCCTGCCCGCCCACCAGGTGCGCATACACCAGCGGCAGGCCCGCCGCCTTCACGCGCTCGGTCATCATGGCCTCGCGCTCGTAGCCCTTGCCTACGTGAAAGGGCGAAGCGTTGATGACGGCCAGCAGTTCAGCACCCGCCTCCTTGGCCAGTTGCGCCGGCTCCTCGAACCACGCGTCCTCGCAGATCAGCAGGCCCACGCTCACGCCACCGGCCTGGAACACGCAGGTGCCCTGCCCCGGCGTGAAGTAGCGCCGCTCGTCGAACACCTGGTAGTTGGGCAGCAGGCGCTTGGCGTAGGTCTCGATCACGCGGCCATCGCGGATCACGCTGGCCGAGTTGGTGCGCTGGCTCACGGAGACGCTCCTGCCCTGCTGCCCTCGCCCCACCGGGTGGCCCACCACGATGGCCATGTCGGTCAATCCCGCGGTTTCGCGGGCCACCGTTTTCACGGCATCATCGCAGGCGGCGATGAACGACGGGCGCAGGAACAAGTCCTCGCAGATGTACGCGCAGATCGACAGCTCGGGCGTCAGCAGCAGGCGCGCGCCCTCGGCATACGCGGCCTTGGCCGCATCAATGATCTTCTGCGCGTTGCCCGGCATGTCGCCGACGACGAAATTGAGTTGGGCGACGGCGATGGTGAGGCTCATGGGTAGGCGCACGCGGGCAAAGATGGGAAGTATGCCCGCCGCAAACGCAGTCCATCACGACGCAGGGCAATCCAGCAGTTCGGCCATTGGGATATGACACTGAAAGGCCAGCTCCCTACCGATCCAGAGCAAGTCCACCACTTCCTTACGGGTGGGCACGCCATCAGGCAACTGGGCCGCTTGTCGCTCGGCGCTGCTCGCCCAGGGCCCAGGTGGATGGCTCTCCGCCTCGGTCATGGCGCTGCAGTAATCGGCCTTCGCACGCTTGAACGCCACGATGCACTCGGCGCTCTTGCCCGCGAACCGGTCCTGGCTTCGATCCGGCCTATCCGACCACAGCACGGCCAGCGCCAACCCAAGGCCCAGCACCGCCAGCGTCAGTCCAAGCCATTTCACGAATCTGGGTACCGCCATGTCGCCACCATTCCTTTCTTGTTCAAAGTCTGCTGGTGATCGCGCTCGTCAACAACTGAAAGGCACGGTGAAGCGCGTGCTGAGCTGGCCCTCGTGGTCGAACTGATACCACGCGCCGTCGCGCAGCACGCGCCAATGCCCGCAACCCAGATTCTCGAAACCCTCGAAAGCACGTGCGTCCGGCACAGGTTGGTGATCGGCCCCCAGAATCTGATACCGCGCGGCTTGCCCCGGCGGCAAGGCAGGGGTCAGCAGCGACTGCTCGCGCTGGGCGCCGCGCCGTGCCGCTTCCACCGCCGCCAGGGCCGCGGCTTCGACCGGTGGCAGGGCCGCATCAGAGGCGCCACCGGCTGCCGGCTCGCTGGCGGTGGGCGAGAACGGTGTCGGCGGCTGCGAAGGTGGCGCGGCCTGTTCAACATCCGGCACGGGCAAACGAACCACGAACCAGTCACGATGCGCGGCCACCAGCGTGCCAGGCACGGGCGCCCCCATTGACTGAAACTGGCCGGTGGCGGTGTAGCGGTAGCCGTGCACCCGCGCATCCGGGCCGGTGAAACGCAGCGCCTCGCCCTCGCGCAGGACCGGGCAGGGGTGGCCCGGCGTCACGGGCACCATGACCGGAAGCAGGGGCCGCCATGCGCTGTCGAAGAAATGGCAGCCGGCGCGCTCGGCATCGCGCAGCACCAGGTAGGCCACGCGCGCCGGGTGCCCGTAAACCAGGGCCACATCCGCATCGCGCGCGGAGGGCAGCGCCAGGGGTGTGCCGTCAGGGCGGAAGAATTCGATCACGTCTCCACCGGCCCGACCGTGCTGACCGAACAGCAGCCATGGGCGGCGCGGCTGGCCGACCATGAAGGCGCCCGCCCCGGCAAAGCGCGGCGGCACCACTTCACGCAGCGTTTTCAGATCCAGCAGCCCCACGCCGGCTGGCGCGCCCTCGACCGCCACTACGCGCAAGCCCTCGTGGTCTTGCACCGACTGCCGCAGGGCCAGATCGGTGGTACTGCCGCTCACACCGTACCAGCGCGGCGCGCGTGCGGTGAGCTTGCCGCGCTCGAACCGCGCGAAGCTGTGCACGTCCTGGCGCGCGATTTCCAGCGTGGTGCCCGCGGGTGTCTGCGACCGGCCGATGACGGGTCGCAGGCGCTGGAAGGGCTCGTTCAACAGCGCGCGGCCCAGCGCATCGAACACGCGCTGCCGTCCATCGGGAGCGGTGGCGACGAAGCCAATGGCCTGTCCGCCCAAGGGCAGGGTCTCGATGCTATCGAACACGCCGGCGCGCGGCGCGGCGCGCATCACGTAGCGCAGGCAGCCGCCTTCGGCTGCCACGGCGCGCACGCGCCGTTGCCACACCAGGTCGACCACCAGCTCGCCCTTGTAGCCGCCAGGTTCGTAGCCGAGGTAGGCCTGCGGATCGCACGGTTCACCGGCCTGCCCCATGGCCCAAGCAGGCAGCGCCATCAGCAATGCCAGCCCGGCACGCCGCCACCTTGTGTCAGCACATTGCATGGCTGGCAAGGATAGCGGAGCGCCAGAACGCCCCAGCGACCCGGCGTTGAAGGCACCGCACCCGCGCAGGGGCCAAGCCGGGCTTGCCGTGGGCCTGGCGCCCTGGCGTGGCCACACGGACACGGGTTAAGCTGACGCCCATGCATCGCCCCTTACCCAGCCGTCACGCCGGCTCGATGGCGTTGGCCGCCGCCTTGCTCACGGCCTGCCAGACGCCGTCACCGCTATCCGAGCCGCGGCCCATGGCATCACCCGCGTGTCCTGCTGTCAGGTATCCGGCCACCGCGAGGGGTATCGGCCTGCAAGGCCTGGTGCGTGTGCAGATCACGGTCAACCCGCAGGGCGAAGTGACGCAGGCACAGCTTGCCAAACCCCCGCAACTCGGAATCCAATCCGAGCACAACCCCGACCCACCGGCCGCGCGGCGCCGCATCGCCGCGCTGGAGCTCGAGCGCGCTGCGCTCGCCACCGCACGCCGCTGCACACTGCCACCGGTCGGGCCTCACTTCACGCCAGCCACGGCAGTCCTACCTTTTAACTTTGATCTTGAGTAGCCCGCACGTGCATCCCGCAACTGGTCCGACACTGCGCGCACAGTGGGTGGACGACCCGCGCCAGATGGACGCGCTCGCGTGGGACGCCCTGCTGGCGCAGCAAACCACGCCCACCCCCTTCATGCGCCACGCCTACCTGTCGGCGCTGCACGCCAGCGGCAGCGCGGTGCCGAAAACGGGCTGGGCGCCGCGCTTCATGCTGTTGTGGGACGGCGACGTGCTGGCCGCGGCCTGCCCGCTGTACGTCAAGGCACATTCGTATGGCGAGTACGTGTTCGACTGGGCCTGGGCCAACGCCTATGCCGAGCATGGATTGCGCTACTACCCCAAGGCGCTGGTGGCGGTGCCGTTCACGCCTGTGCCGGGGTCACGCCTGCTGGCGCGCAGCGATGAAGCGCGCGCGGCGCTGGTGCGGGCGCTGGTGGACTGGTGCGAGGCGCAAGGGCTGTCGTCGCTGCACGTGCTGTATGGCGACGCGGCCGACCACGCGGCGTGTGAAAGCGCAGGGCTGATGCAGCGCCAGCAGGTGCAGTTCCATTGGCAGAACCAGCATCCCGCCACGAGCGCGCCCTTCACCGATTTCGACGACTTCCTCGCCTCGCTGGCGCAGGACAAGCGCAAGAAAATCCGGCAGGAGCGCCGCAAGGTGCATGACGCCGGCGTGCAATTTCGCTGGGCGCGCGGGGCCGACATCACGCCCGCCGACTGGGCCTTCTTCACCCGCTGCTACGAGCGCACCTACCTGGAACATGGCAACGCGCCGTACCTGACGCCGGCCTTTTTCGCCGCCATGGCCCGCGACATGGCCGATGCCTGGGTGCTGTTCATCGCCCAGCGCGAGGGGCGTCCAATTGCTTCCAGTTTAATAGCTGTCAGCGCAGTCAGGACGGTCGCTAGAGGCCAAAATGACCCTGAATCACCCACCGTCGCCTACGGCCGCTACTGGGGCGTGCTGGAGCGCGTGGACTGCCTGCATTTCGACGCCTGCTACTACCAGCCCATCGACTGGTGCATCCGCCACGGCGTGGCGCGCTTCGAGGGCGGCGCGCAGGGCGAGCACAAGATGGCGCGCGCGCTGATGCCCGTAGCCACGGCCAGTCACCACTGGCTGGCCCACCCGGCGTTTGCCGACGCGGTCGAGCGCTTTCTGGCGCGCGAATCCGAAGGCATCGGCGGCTATCTGGAACATCTGGAAAATCGGTCACCCTTCAGGCGCTGAATCAGCCGCGCCCGCAAACCCAAGAAAGGAAAGGAATCTTCCGCATGGAAATCGAACTGAACGGCTATTACACGATGATCCTGGCCACGCTGGTGCTGCTGCTGGGGCGCTTTCTGGTGGTGAAGATACGGTTTCTGTCCGACTTCAACATCCCCGAGCCGGTGGCGGGCGGGCTGGTGGCCGGCATCGTGGTGTTCCTGCTCAACACCGCCTTCGGCATGACGTTCAAGTTCCAGGGGCAATTGCAGACGGCGTTCATGCTGATGTTCTTCTCGTCCATCGGGCTCAGCGCCGACTTCACGCGCCTGAAGGCCGGCGGCAAGCCACTGGCGGTGTTCCTGATGGTGGTGGCCGTGTTCATCGTGGTGCAAAACACGGTGGGCGTGGGCCTGGCCGCCGCGCTGGGGCTGGATCCACTGATCGGGCTGGTCACGGGCTCCATCACCCTTACCGGCGGGCATGGCACGGCTGGTGCCTGGGGGCCGGTGCTGGAAAGCAAATTCGGCATCACCGGCGCCACCACGCTGGGCATCGCGGTAGCCACCTTCGGGCTGGTGGCGGGCGGGCTGGTGGGCGGGCCGGTGGCCAAGTACCTGATCAAGAAGCTCGGCCACCAGAAGCTGCCCCCACCCACGCGGCAGACCGAGGTAGAGGCCGTGGCCGCGGCGCAGTCGCTCTACAGCACGCGCCACACCGAGGCCGGTGACGCGCCCGATGCCGCCATGTTCGACAAGCCGGACGAGATCCGGCTCATCACCGCCTCGTCCACCATC
>JAUNUR010000019.1 GCA_030538085.1 Pseudomonadota bacterium
CCACCTTGCCACCGCCGCAGAAAGCGCCGCAGTTGCCCATCTGGCCCAGGCTGCACGCTTGCAGCAGCCACAGGCTGGCAGCCACCAGCAGCCAGGGCAAAACGCTTTTCTTTTGTTGGGGGTGCAGTGGCATGTGAATTCTTTCGTATGGCGGCGGTACGGGCGCTCGGCTTGAAGCCTGAGAGGCTGTCCTCAAACTCCTCGCGCCGCGCTTGTCCCCGGTCTCGGGCGCCCTGCGGCGTTGCATCCCTTGCCAATAGCACAAGCTATTGGCTGCGTAATGCGCCTTGCAGCACACCCGATCCGGGGCAATCGCTTACCGCGATGAATTTGAGGACAGCCTCTGAGGCCGATAGAAGCGAACCATACACCAAATAGAGTCAAAAAGAACTCATCAACGTCCACTGAAGTCGAAAATCCTGATTGTTTTGATTTCTGTTTTTATCCAACAGCAAACGACTTGTCATCCTGGCGAAGGCCAGGATCCATGTTTGCCCGCACACGCCGTCTGGATTGCGGCCTTCGCCGCAATGACGAGGGAATGTGAAGGGGGTTTCTGATGGCCTGTGCTGTCGTGATTTTTGAAAACGTCAATAGTGGAGTACGGCTTTCGCCGCGATGACGGGGCTGGCGCCCATACCGTGGATGGCGGCGCATGGCACACCACAACAACGCCGCACGGACATGGCGCGAGCGCCGTGGACTCACTCCGGCTTCACCACCCGCCCATCCGCGCTCAAGAAAGCCGCCTCCACCTGCGCGCCGGGATGGATGAGGGCGATGGCATCCCGATAGCGGGCCAACTGCGCCAGCAGCAGCGGATCGCGCTCGGGCCGGGTGGCGCTCTTGTAGTCGAGCACCCACCAGGCTTCGCCACCGTGCGCGCCAGCGCGGCGTCGCAACAGACGGTCGATGCGCAGGCGCTGGCCCTGGTGGGTCAGCTCCACTTCGTCGAAAGCCTCCAGTACTTCATCAGCGCTCCAGGCCCAGGCGGCTTCGCCAACATGGATGGCGCGGGCCAGCGCCTCGGCGCGCGCGGCCTGCTTGGGGGTGAGGCCAAAGCGGCGCATGGCCTGGGCCACGCGCTCGGGGCGCCAGCCCGTGGGCGTGTCGGCCACGTGCTCCAGCAGCCAGTGCATGGCTTCGCCCAGACGTGAAGCGTCGGTGGGTTCCTGCTCGGTTGCTATGCTTTCAGAAGCTGCTTGCGCTTGCTCAGCAAGCGCAGGTGGCAGATTGAGCATGCAGAATGTATCCGCTGCCGCCACCGCGTCAGCCTGCGTGGGCGCTGCCACCGCCTCGACCGGCTCAGCCAGTGGCGCCAGGCGCTGCCACCAGCTTGATGCTGGGTCGCGGTGGGGCGTGACGCCGGACAGCACCAGCCGCTGGCGCGCGCGGGTCATCGCCACGTAGAGCGCGTTCAGTTCTTCGCGCGCGCGCGCGTCGGCCTCTTGCTGGGCCAGATCGTGCAGGCTGGGCGGGGCGGCCTTGTCGCTGGGCAGAAACGCCAGCCGCTCGGGCACGCGCGCTTCGCCGGGCCAGTCGATCAGCACCGCCGGGGCGCCAGCGCGGCCCTCGGGCGCGGCGGCGCTGTGCAGCAGCAGCACGGTGTCGGCCTCCAGCCCCTTGGCGCCGTGCACGGTGAGCAGGCGCACGGCGTTCTGCACACTGGGGCGCGGCGCGGCCAGCGACTGGCGGCGCAGCGCGCGCAGCCATTGGTAGGCCGTGAGAAAACGTCCGCCATGCACTTGCAGCGCCGCCGCCAACAGCGCGCGCAGGTCGGACAGCGTGGCGGCGCGCTCGGGCGCCGGCGCGGCGGCGGCAAAGCGCGTCAGCACGTCGCGGTGGTCGTAGATGGCTTGAAGCGCGTCGTGCGGGGGCAGGCTGAGCAGCCAGGCTTGATACAGCATCAAATCGGCATGCAGCGCCCGTCCGTGCTGCGTGGACAGCTCTGTTTTTTGGAGTGCGTCCAACCAGGACGGGCGGCACCCGCCTCTGTGGGGTTCGGCCGCCGGCCCCTCACCCCCACCCTCTCCCCAGAGGGGCGAGGGAGTTTCTTCGCGTGCGGCGCGAACCGCCAAGGCAAGGCGCACCAGATCCTCATCCGGCAGGTCGAACAGCGGCGAGCGCAGCGCGTGCGCCAACGACAAATCGTGTCCCGGCGACACCAGCGCGTCGACCAGCGCCAGCACATCGCGCACGGCGGGCAGCTCGCCCAGCACGCGGTCTTCGGGTTGCTCGCAGGCGATGCCAAGCGCGCGCAGCTCGGCATGCAGCACGGACAGCGGCGCGCGCTTGCGGGCCAGCACCATCAGTTCGCGCGGCGGCGTGCCGGCGGTGATCTGCGCCGCCAGCCAGTGCGCGGCCTGGCGCGCCTCCCGCGTCATCAGGGTTTCTTCGGGCAGCGTGCGCGGCTCGGTGAGGCTGTCGCGCCACTCGGGCAGCTCGCCGGCCTCTTGCGCTTTCTCGGGCCGGGGGATGAGTGGCAGCGCGGCCAGCCCGCCCGCGGTGTCGGGCGATTCGGTGGTGTGCGCGCGAAAGCCGGCGTAGTCGCCCGCAGTCTGCGCCTGCTCCATCACCTGGTTGACGGCGGCCAGCACGGCGGGGGCGTTGCGGCGCGTGTGGTCGCAGGCCAGCAGGTCGCCGCCCAGCCCTTCGGTGATGAAGCGCTGCGCGGCGATGAACACCTGCGGCTCGGCGCGGCGGAAGCGGTAGATGCTTTGCTTGGGGTCGCCGACGATGAACACGCTGGGGCCCTCGCCGCCACCGCCCGCGCCCACGTAGCTTTGCAGCCAGGCGTGCAGCGCCTGCCATTGCAGGGGGTTGGTGTCCTGGAACTCGTCGATCAGCAGGTGGCGCACGCGCGCATCCAGCCGCTGCTGCACCCAGCCGGAGAGCACGTCGTCGTCCAGCAGCGTGAGCGCGGCGCGTTCGATGTCGCCCATGTCGATCCAGCCGCGTTCGCGCTTCAGCCGCGCGAATTCGTGGATCAGCGGGCGCGCCAGCCGCGCCAGGCGCTGGTGGTAGAGCCGCGCGTCGTGCTGCTGGCAAGCGGTGCGCAGGGTGTCGGCCTCGTTCTGGGCGGCGCGCACGGTCTCCATGGCCTGGGCCTGGTCGGCCTTCTTGCTGAACACGCGCGGCGTGCCGGCGCCATCGCCGGTGAACAGCGCGCACAGCACGCCGCTCCAGTCGCCGGCCTGCAGGGCGGCTTGCAGCTCGGCCCCCTTGGCGGCGTAGGTGGTGGCCATGCCGCCCAGCGCGCGGGCGGCGGCATCCAGCAGCTCGCGCCCGGCGGCGCGCTGCAGCAGCCAGTCGGACGGGTGGGCCACGCCCGCCAGGCGCGGGTAGAGGGCATCGAACGGCGCCACGGCCTCATCCACCTGCCCTGCCTCGTCGGCCAGCATGAACTCGACCCGCTTGTCCAGCGCGGCGGCCAGCGCCTCGTGCGCGCGGGTGCGGCCCAGTTGCGCCACCAGCGCGGCGTAGTCGGCGCGCAAGCCGGCATCGGCCGCCACCTGCGGCAGCCAGCGGCGCCACAGCTCGGCCACCGCGTCGGTGGTGTCTTCCAGCAGCTCGTAGCTGGCGGGCAGGCCCAGGTCGGCCAGCGCCTGCAGCGGCGCGCTGCGCAGCAGGGCGGCGAACCAGCTGTGGAAGGTGCGGATCTGCACCGGGCGGCCGTGGGCCAACACGGATTGATACAGATTTTGTAGCTGCTCGCGCTGATTGAAAGCCGCCTGCTGCTCGATTCCCCTTGAAACCAGCTCGGCCTGCAAGCGCTGCTGCCATTGCTGCTGGGATTCACCCACGCGCGGGCGGGCGAATTCGGCCAGCCATTCCCGCAGCCGCTGGCGCATTTCACCGGCGGCCTTCTTGGTGAAGGTGATGGCCAGGATGTCCTGCGGCTCGGCGCCCTCCAGCAGCGCGCGCAGGATGCGCGACACCAGCATCCAGGTCTTGCCGGCGCCGGCGCAGGCTTCCACCGCCACGTGGCGGCGCGGGTCGCAGGCGATGGCGTAGAAGGCCTCGCGCGAGCAGGGGGTGCCGTTGTGGGTGTAGGCCGGTTTCATCATGTGGCTTGCGCCCTCTCCCGCGAGCGGGAGAGGGTTGGGGTGAGGGCCGCAGCGCGCATTTGCAGCACGGTGCTGATGCGCTGTAGCACGGCTTCGGTGTCTTGTAGCACCTCGTGGTTCCAGAAGCGCAGCACCAGAAAACCGGCTGCCTGGAGCATGGCGCTGCGCCTTCGATCATGAGCGACGGCCTCGGGCGATGCGTGCTGGCCACCGTCCAGTTCGATCACCAGCCTGACCTCCATGCAGGCGAAGTCGGCAAAGTACGCGCCGACAGGACGCTGGCGCCGAAACTTGAAACCCATCAGGCGGCGATCACGCAGCTTGCTCCACAGCAACGCCTCGGCGTCGGTGGCGGACTGGCGCAGCGCGCGAGCGCGCACCCTCACCCCCGCCCTCTCCCGCAAGCGGGAGAGGGAGTTGTCAGCAGGCTGATGACCGTCTTGCGTCACATGAACCGCTTCTGTCTTGGAATTCACCATGCCCCCTTGCGGCACAACCCGCGCGCCGCGCACCAGTCGCAGGCACTGCCTTCGCCCAGCGCGGGCAGCGGCGCGCCGGCGGCCACGCGCGCCAAGTCGTGCTGGATGCCGTCGGCCAGCAGCGCGGCCAGGGCGGTGATGTCCTTGCTCTCGTAAGGCTTGGCCGGTTCGCGCTCGCCCACGTTCAGGTAGAGGGCGCGCGGCGTGTCGTGGCCGGTGAGCAGAGCGTAGAAGGCGAGCTGCGTGTCCTCGGTGCCGGCCTGGATGCGTGACTGGGTGCGCGTGGCCGATTCGGTCTTGTAGTCGATCACCAGCGGGCTGCCGTCGGGCTGGCGGTCGAGGCGGTCGAGCCGGCCTTGCAGTTGCACCTCGCCCAGCGCCAACTCGTGCGTCAACTCGGCGGCTTCAAAGCGCGCGCCCGCCGCTTCGTGCCCCGCCAGCCATTGCAGGTAGCCATCGCGCAGCGCGGGCCAGGCGACCGAGAAGGGCAGGAATTCGCCCTCGTCCAGCGACAGCCTGCGCGCGGCGTCGCTGGCGGCCTGGTCCATCAGCGCCACGCGGTCGGCATCAGGCGCGGCATGCAGCGCGGTGTGAAAGGCACTGAGCACGGCGTGCACCCAGGTGCCGAAGTCGCGTTTGTCCACGTCCACATCCAGTTCGCCCTCTTCCGCCAGGCCCAACTGGCGCAACGCGAAAAAGCGGTAGGGGCAGGTGCGCAGTTGCTCGTAACCACTGGCCGACAGCGGCGTGACCGGCAGCGCGGCGCCGCTGGGCGCGGGCCGGGCCACGGGCGTAGCTGCCACTTGATGCGGCAAACGGGGCTCCTGCCCTTGCGTGACGGTCGTAGGCAGCTCCTGTAATTGAAGCGCCTGCACCAGGGGCGAAGGCAGCAACGTCTCGCCACTGTCATCGCCCTGGCGCCACAGCACATCGACGTGCGGCACGGCCAGCGCCAGTTGCCACGCCGCTTGCTGGGCGTGGCGCAATTCGTCGCGGCTGGGCAGGCGCAACATCTCGCGCTGGGCGGCGCTCCAGGGGCCAGGCGGCTCGGGCGCGGCGGGCAGACGCTGCTCGTCGGCGCCGGGCAGCACCAGCGCGGCCAGCGGACGACCGAGCAACTGGCCGAGCGGCAGCACCACCACGTCGGCGGCGGGCGCGGCGGGTGGTTTGAAGCTGGCGGCCTCCAGCGTGGCGCGTACCCACTGCGTCCACTCCGGCAGGCGCAGGCGGCGCTCGGCGTGCGGGTGGGCCACGTCGGCCAGATCGCCCGCGTAGCCCAGCGCGCCCAGCACGGCCTGGCCGGCGGCGTCTTGCGCCAGCGCGGCCCACAGGCCACAGGCGCGCAGAGCGCCCTGCAGGCTGTCCTGCCACGCGCTCAGGGCGCGGGCGCCTTGCAGGCTGGCGCGCACGGCCTCGATGGCGGCGGCGAAGTCGTCATCCCCCATCAGCGCGGCGGCGCGCGGCCAGTCGCGCACGGCATCGCGGCGCAGCCGGCGCTCCAGCGCGGCCAGTTCGGCACCGGCGAAGGCGGGGCTGAGCTTGAGCCAGTCGAGCACCGTATCGGTGGTGGCGCGCGGGGCGCAGGCCGCCAGCAGCGCCAGCACGCCGGCGGCGGCGTGGGTGGTGGAGAGCTTCCAGCCCGTCTCGTCGCGCAGCCGCGCGCCGCGCGTGGCCAGCAGCGCGCTGATGCGGCGCGTGAGCACGCGGTCGCCCGCCACCAGGCCCACGGGCGCGCGCCCCGCGTGCAGGTGCCGCAGCACGCAGGCGGCGGCGCGCTCGGCCTCGTCCTCGGCGTCCAGGCAGGCGTGCAGCGCCACCTGGCCGGGCGCGGGCGCGTCGGGCCAGGGCAGGTGCACGGCTTTCTCGAAATAGTGATCGGCCAGCGACAGCACCAGTGGATCGGGCTGCAGGCCGGGGGCGATAAGCAGCGCATCCAGCGCGTCGCCCACGCGCGGGCTGAACAACACGTCGCTGGCGTAGTCCGACGTGCCGGCCCAGGCCACGGCCAGGCGCGCCAGAGCGGCGTCCAGCCGCAGCGGACCGTCGCCGCCCATGGGCATGGCGCCCTGGGCCAGCGCCATCCAGTCGGGGCGCATGGCGGCGGGCACGCTGGCGGCCAGGCGCGCCAGAGGCAAAGTCTGCTCCACCAGCGGCCCGGCCAGGGCGGCGCGCTGATCGCGCAGGCCCGCGCCTTCGAGCAGCGAAGTGGCGGTGAGCAGATCGCGCCCGGCATCGAAGCTGACGTCGTTCGGCCCAGGCGCGAAATCGGCCACGCGCGCGGCCCAGTTGTGGGTGGTCTCGAAGCGCGGCGCGAAGCCGTCGGGAAAGCGCGCCGCCCACTGCCGCGCGGCCACCGGCAGCAACTGCGCATAGGGCAGCAGCACCACGCTGCGCGCCGGGTGCGCGCCCAGCGCGCGCAACTGGGTATCGACTAGCGCCAGCCAAGCGTCCCAGGCCGCCAGCACGGGCTGGCCGCTGGCGGCGGAATCGATTTCAGCTATCACGGTCATAGCGTCGGGCTACACGAGGAAGCCGATATGGTCTTGGGGTTTCTGTCAAAATGGTCTTCACTGTATCTGGTCGATTCGACCGCATTTCCAAGGAATCCCCCCCAATGGCCAATGATTTGATCAAGCATGTGAGCGACACCTCGTTCGAAGCCGATGTTCTGCAGTCCGACAAGCCCGTGCTGGTGGACTTCTGGGCCGAATGGTGCGCCCCCTGCAAGGCCATCGCGCCCACGCTGGACGAGCTGGCCACCACCTACGACGGCAAGCTACGGATAGCCAAGCTGGACGTGGCCGAAAACCGCGCTATTCCCGCCAAGTTCGGCATCCGCAACATCCCCACGCTGATGATCTTCAAGAACGGTCAACTGGCCGCCACCAAGGTGGGCTCCATGACCAAGGCGCAGCTGTCGCAATTCATCGACCAGCAACTGGGCTGAGAGGCTGTCCCCAAAGCTCCTCGCGGCGCGCGGCGCCGCGAGGAGCGGTCGATTTTCCTGTCATAATCATTCCTCGAAAGTCGGCGCGCAGGTAAGCGCCGGCCCGGTGCCCGAACCACGGCGCACCCGCAGCAAGGCTCATCTTCTAGGCCTTGCCCGCCTCCCCCAATCTTTCCTTTCAGCCTTCCTGTCCAACACGACCGGCCGATCCGCCGAAGGATCGCAGGTACTCAGCCAAGCGCCGACCCCCATGCATCTGAACGAACTCAAAGCACTGCACGTTTCCAAGCTGCTCGAGCAAGCCGAAACGCTCGAAATCGACAACGCGGGCCGCATGCGCAAGCAAGAGCTGATGTTCGCGATCATCAAAAAGCGCGCCAAGGCCGGCGAGCAGGTGTTCGCCGACGGCGTGCTGGAAATATTGCCCGACGGCTTCGGCTTCCTGCGCAGCCCCGACACCAGCTACACCGCCAGCACCGACGACATCTACATCAGCCCCAGCCAGGTGCGCCGCTTCAACCTGCACACCGGCGACATGATCGAGGGCGAGGTGCGCATTCCCAAGGATGGCGAGCGCTATTTCGCGCTGACCAAGCTGGACCTGGTCAACGGCGGCCCGGCCGAGCAGAACAAGCACAAGGTGATGTTCGAAAACCTCACCCCGCTGTTCCCGCGCGAGCAGATGCGCCTGGAGCGCGACGCCTTCAAGGGCGAGGAGAACATCACCGGCCGCATCATCGACGTCATCGCCCCCATCGGCAAGGGCCAGCGCGCGCTGATCGTGGCGCCGCCCAAGAGCGGCAAGACGGTGATGATGCAGACCATCGCCCACGCCATCAGCACCAACTACCCCGACAGCCACATGATGGTGCTGCTGGTCGATGAGCGGCCAGAAGAAGTCACCGACATGCAGCGCTCGGTCAAGGGCGAGGTGATCGCCTCCACCTTCGACGAGCCCGCCGCGCGCCACGTGCACGTGGCCGAAATGGTGATCGAGCGCGCCAAGCGCCTGGTCGAATTGAAGAAAGACGTGGTGATCCTGCTCGACTCCATCACCCGCCTGGCGCGCGCCTACAACAACGTCGTGCCCTCCAGCGGCAAGGTGCTGACCGGCGGCGTGGACGCCAACGCCCTGCACCGCCCCAAGCGTTTTCTGGGCGCGGCGCGCAACGTGGAGGAAGGCGGCAGCCTGACCATCATCGCCACCGCGCTGATCGACACCGGCAGCCGCATGGACGAGGTGATCTTTGAAGAGTTCAAGGGCACCGGCAACTCCGAGATCCACCTGGACCGCCGCCTGTACGAAAAGCGCGTGTTCCCCAGCATCCAGCTCAACCGCTCGGGCACCCGCCGCGAAGAACTGCTGCTGCCGCCCGAGGTGCTGCAAAAGACCCGCATCCTGCGCCAGTTCATGTACAACATGGACGAGATCGAGGCGATGGAAATGGTGATCAAGAGCATGAAGGCGACCAAAACCAACGTCGAGTTCTTCGACATGATGCGCCGCGGCGGCTGAGCGCCCCGCGTTGAGCAGGTTAGACGCGCGGCGTCACAAGGCCCCCGGTATTTCACGCCAAACGCCCAACACCGAACGCTCAACCTCTTATATAATGCGCGGTTCCGTGGAAAGTACGCTGGATAGGCCGGCGCGGCTGCCGCAACTGCACACACTAAGGATTCACCATGCGCGAAGGCATTCACCCCGATTACCGCGAAGTCTGCTTCGTGGATCTGTCCAACGGCTTCAAGTTCGTCACCCGCTCCTGCGTCAACACCAAGGAAACGGTGAAGATGGACGACGGCCGTGAACTGCCGCTGTTCAAGCTCGACACCTCCAGCGAGTCGCACCCCTTCTACACCGGCACGCAGAAGTCGGTGGACAACATGGGTGGCCGCGTGGAGAAGTTCCGCAACCGCTTCGGCAAGGTCGCGCGCTAAGCAGCGCCCCACGCTCCGCGCACGCTGCCGGAGCGCTGGAACTGGAAAGCAGCACGGTTTACGTGCTGCTTTTTTTTCGCACCCTGCCTCCGGCAGAATCGGTGATCGTCCTTCCGTCTTCGCTTGCCTTGACCAGTCAACCCAGTCCCGCCATCGTCACCCAGGACGCCGTGCGTCGCCTGCCGCGCTGGGCGCTGCTGCTGCTGTGCATCGTCTACGTCGTGCCCGGCTACGTGGGCCGCGCGCCATGGAAGAACGCCGACATCGCCAGCTTCGGCTACATGCTGTCACTGACGGAAGCGGGGCACTGGCGGGAATGGCTGCGGCCGTCGATGATGGGCATCGCCGCCGAGGACGGCGTGCTGCTGCCCTACTGGATCGGCGCCTGGGCCATCCAGTGGCTGACCCCGCTGGGCGTGGCAACCGAGCTGGCGGTGCGCGTTCCGTCCGCGCTCATGCTGGCCGGCACGCTGGCGGCCACCTGGTATGCCGTGTACCACCTGGCGCGCCACCCCAACGCGCAGCCCGTGGCCTTTGCCTTCGGCGGCGAGGCCAAGCCGCTGGACTACGCCCGCGCGCTGGCCGATGGCAGCCTGCTGGCCCTCATCGCCACGCTGGGACTGGCCCAGTTCTCGCACGAGGCGGCACCGGCGGTGGCCCGCCTGTTCTTCGGCGCGCTGATGTTCTATGGGCTGGCGGCACTGCCCTCGCGCGCGTGGGCCGCGCCGCTGAGCCTGCTGGCCAGCACCGTGGGGCTGGCGCTGTCGGGCGCGCCGCTGACCGCCGCGATCTATACCGGCCTCAGCATGGCCGCCCTGGCCTGGCCTGGCGCGGTGCACGCCGGCATGCCCACCCGCTGGCGCGGCTTCGGCATTTTGCTGGCGCTGCTGGCGCTGGTGATCGGCCTGGGCTGGGCGCTGGAGCTGTTCCGCTGGCAACTGGCGCCGTGGCGGGGCAGCCTTCGCGACTGGCAGTCGCTGGGCCGGTCACTGCTGTGGTTCACCTGGCCGGCCTGGCCGCTGGTGCTGTGGACGCTGTGGCGCTGGCGCCGGCAACTGCTGTCGCTGCGCCAGCAGCGCCACCTGGGCCTGCCGCTGCTGATCGCCAGCGTGCCGGTGCTGACCACCGTGGCCACGCTGGCCGGCGACCGCGCCCTGCTGCTGGGGCTGCCCGCCCTGGCGGCGCTGGCGGCGCTGGCGCTGCCCACCTTCAGGCGCAGCGCGGCGGCGTTGATCGACTGGTTCACGCTGCTGTTTTTCACCGGCTGGGCCATCGTCATCTGGGTGGTCTGGCTGGCCATGGAAACCGGCGTGCCGGCCAAGCCGGCGGCCAACGTGGCGCGGCTGGCGCCGGGCTTCGAGCCGGTGTTCCAGTGGCCCGCCTTCATCGCCGCCATCGCCGGCACGCTGGGCTGGATCGTGCTGGTGCGCTGGCGCACCGGACGCCACCGCACGGCGCTGTGGAAAAGCCTGGTGCTGCCGGCCGCCGGCGCCACGCTGTGCTGGCTGCTGCTGATGACACTGTGGCTGCCGGCGCTGGACTATGGCCGCAGCTTCGCGCCGCAGATGCGCGAGGTGCGCGCGCTGGTGGGCGACGCGCCTTGCGTGGAAGTGCATGGCCTGGGCCCGCCGCAGGTGGCGGCGGTGCGCATCCATGGCGGCTGGCAGCCCATGCCGGCGCGCGGGCCGGTGTCCTGCCCCTGGCTGTTGGTGGACGTGGACGCGCAAGCCAGTCTGCCGGCCACCGTGAACATCCACCACTGGCGCCTGGAAGAGCGCGTGCGCCGCCCCACCGACGACAACGAGAGCCTGATGGTGTTTCGCCGCGTGGTGACGCCCTGAACTCCTGCATTGATAGCTGCCAGCGCTTGATGGGTGAACGCCAAAGGCCGATTTGACTTGTTTATCAACGAGTTTCCGAGCGTGCACGCATGCACGCGGTTTTCCATCGTTTTTTGTGGGAGCGGGCTTGCCCGCGATAAGCCTTGGCTCAGGGCGAAACGCTGCCATCGCGGCCAAGGCCGCTCCCACAAGCTGTATCTATTGAAAATTTCGTAATTCATGACACGCCGCTTGCCCTCACCCCAACCCTCTCCCAGAGGGAGAGGGAGATTTCTTTCTGATGGCCCGCGCTGTCGTGATTTTTGCAAACGTCAATAAACTTTCTTGACAATCAAGCGATTTGATGCCTGAACCCAGCCCACCGCCCCTGCCCTCGCGCGGCGCCGAGTTGCGCGCCATCGGCGGCCACGCGGGCGTGGTGCTGGTGGGCCAGCTGGCGGTGATGGCCTTCGGCGTGACCGACACGGTGGTGGCGGGCCGCTATTCCGAAACGGCACTGGCCGCGCTGGCCGTGGGCACGGCCGTCTACGTCAGCGTCTACGTGGGCTTGATGGGCATTTTGCAGGCGCTGCTGCCGGTATGGGCGGAGCTGCACGGCAGCCGGAACGACGCGGCCGTGGGGCCATCGGTGCGGCAGTCGCTGTACCTGTGCGCCGCCACCATCGTGGTCGGCATGATGGCGCTGCTGTCACCCGGCCCGCTGCTGAACGCCGCCGGCGTGCCCGCCGAGCTGCAGGTAGAGGTGCGGCGCTATCTGGCGGTGCTGGCCTGGGCACTGCCGCCGGCGCTGCTGTTTCGCCTGTTCAGCACGCTGAACCAGAGCCTGGGCAAGCCACGCCTGGTGTCGGTGCTGCAGATCGGCTCGCTGGCCTTGAAGATTCCACTGTCGGTCTGGTTCACCTTTGGTGGCGCCGGGGTGCCGGCGCAGGGCGCGGCTGGCTGCGCCTGGGCCACGCTGGCGGTCAATTACGCGCTGCTGGCCTGTGCGCTGTGGCTGCTGCTGACGCGGGGCTTCTACCGCCCCTACGCGCTGTGGCGCCGCATGGAGCGGCCCGACTGGCCGCAACTGGGCGCCTTTCTGCGGCTGGGCATTCCGGCCGGGCTGGCGGTGCTGGTGGAGGTGTCGTCGTTCACCTTCATGGCACTGTTCATCTCGCGCATGGGCACCACGGCGGCGGCGGGGCACCAGATCGCCTCCAACATGGCGGCCGTGCTGTACATGGTGCCGCTGGCGCTGGGCATCGCCACCAGCGCCCGCACCAGCTACTGGCTGGGCGCCGGGCAGCCGGCGCTGGCGCGGCGCGCCACCTGGCTGGGCCTGGGCAGCGCCATCGCCCTGGCCGTGCTGATGGCATCGGCGCTGGCCCTGCTGGCACGGCCGGTGGCGGCGCTGTACGTTGACCAGCCGGCCATTGTCGTGGTGGCGGCTGGCCTGCTGGTGTGGGTAGCGCTGTACCACCTGGGCGACGCCGTGCAGGCCGTGAGCCTGTTCGTGCTGCGCAGCTACCGCATCACGCTGGCGCCGCTGCTGATCTACGGCGTATTCCTGTGGGGTCTGGGGCTGCCGGGCGGCTACCGCTGGGCCTTTCACGGCCTGGGCGGCATCGGCATTCAGCGCTGGGCCGATCCGGGCGCCTTCTGGCTGGCCAGCGCGGCATCGCTGGGACTGGTGGCGCTGCTGTTTCTGGCGCTGCTGGCGCGCGTCACGCGGCGGCTGCCGGCGCGCTAACCTCCTCATCCGCCGCCGGCGCGGGTCGCACGCGCTGCGGCGGAAACACCAGCGCGAAGGTCGAGCCTCGGCCCGACTGGCTGCTGACCTGCAGCTCGCCACCGTGGCGCTGCACCACGTGCTTGGTGATGGCCAGACCCAAGCCGGTGCCGCCGGATTCGCGCGAGCGGCTGCGGTCCACGCGGTAGAAACGCTCGCCCAGCCGCGGCAGGTGCTCGGGCAGGATGCCTGGGCCGCTGTCGACGATTTCGATGCGCGCGCCGCCATCGGGCAGGCGCTGCCAGCGCACGTCGATGCTGCCGCCAGCGGGCGTGTAGCGCACGGCATTGTTGATGAGATTGGAGATGGCGCTGCGCAACTCGCTGGCGGCGCCGCTCAGATTGAACGCCGGCAGCGCGGCGAAACGCAGCGCCTGCGGCCGTTCCTCGTCGGGGTGCAGCAACTCGGACAATGCGCGCGCCTCGGTCTCGCACTGCGACATCAGCGTGGGCAGATCGACCGCCTCGTGAATGCTGGGCGGCGGACTGCCCTCCAGGCGCGACAGCAGCAGCAAGTCCTTGACCAGCGTCTGCATGCGCGCCGACTGCGCCGCCATCATCTCCAGGTACTTGGCGCGCTCGGGCTCGGTCAGCGGCAGGCTCTGCATGGTCTCGACAAAGCCGGCCAGCACGGTGAGCGGCGTGCGGATCTCGTGCGACACGTTGGCCACGAAGTCGCGCCGCATGGCGTCGGCCAGCGCCAGCGCGGTGACGTCGCGCGACAGCATCAGTTTATGGCCGTTGCCATAGGGATGCAGTTGCACCGACAGCTTCGTCGGCTGGCTGGCGGTGCCGCCGCGCCCGAACATCCTCACCTCGCGCTCGTAGTTCTTGCTGGCGTAGTAGGCGGTGAACACGGGTTCGCGCACCAGATTGCTGACGTGCTGCAGCAGGTCGCGCTGGGGATGGATGCCGAAATGCAGCCCCGCGATGTCGTTGCACCACTCGATGCGCCCCTCCTCGTCGAGCAGGATCACGCCATCGGGCGAGGCCTGGATGGCGGCCAGGAAGTCGCCCAGGCGCTGGGCGCTGTCGCGCGCCTTCTGCTGCTCGGCGCGCAGCGCGCGCGCCGTGCGATAGGCTGACTCGCCCCACAGCCCGCGCAGCACGGGTGGCCGGGCGGCATCGGGCTCGCGCACCCAGGCAATGAAACGGCGACCGCGCCAGGAATCAACCCCCACCGCCGCGGCCGAGCCCAGCAGCACACCCGCCAGCGCCCCCGCCCAGCCAAGCCACCAGGCTCCCAGGCACCCCAGCACCAGCAACGTCAGGACAAAGGAAAACAACCGAAAGGCCATGTGAGCGCCCGTGTGAACCGGGGCCTGACGATATCAGGATCGGGGGGTGGGTTTATCGGCCTATGCGTTCTGCAACTGCGCCAGTGGCTGGGCCGTCAGGCGGTAGCCGGCGCCGCGCACCGTCTCGATCAGCACGCTGGCCGCGCCCAGCGCCTCGCGCAGGCGCTTGACGTGCACGTCCACCGTGCGCTCCTCGATGAAGACGTGGTCGCCCCACACCTTGTCCAGCAACTGGCCACGGCTGTGCACGCGCTCGGCGTTCTTCATGAAGTAGTGCAGCAGCTTGAACTCGGTCGGGCCCATCTTGAGCATCTGGCCGTCGTAGGACACGCGGTGCGTGGACGCGTCCAGCAGCAGCGGCCCGATGGCCACCGAGCCGCCCAGTTGCTCGGGCGCGCGGCGGCGCAGCACGGCACGGATGCGGGCCAGCATCTCCTTGGTGGAAAACGGCTTGCTAATGTAGTCGTCGGCGCCGGCGTCCAGGCCGGCCACGCGGTCGGCCTCGTCGCCGCGCGCGGTCAGCATCAGGATGGGCACGCCCTTGGTGCGCGGGTCCTTGCGCCACTTCTTGGCCAGCGACAGCCCGCTTTCGCCCGGCAGCATCCAGTCGAGCAGGATGACGTCGGGCAGCACGGCGTCCAGCTCGCGCTGGGCGGTTTCGCTGTCCATGGCCCAGGTGGGCTGGAATCCGTTGTGCCGCAGGTTGACGGCGATCAGTTCTGCGATGGGTGCCTCATCCTCGACGATGAGGACGCGTGGCATGGTTCTCATTGCGCTATCGACTCCACGTGCTCCAGCGCGCTGTGACGCACGTCGGCACCCTTGACGATGTAGATGATGAATTCGGCGATGTTCTTGGCATGGTCGCCGATGCGTTCGATGGCCTTGGCCAGCGTGAGCAGGTCCAGGCTGGCCGATATGGTGCGCGGGTCTTCCATCATGTAGGTGATGAGCTTGCGCACGAAGCCGTCGAATTCCTCGTCGATGTGGTCGTCGTCGCGGATGATGACCACGGCGTCTTCCACCGACAGGCGGGCGAAGGCGTCCAGCGCCTTGCGCAACTGCTCGGCGGCCAGGTCGGCGGCGCGGCGCAACTCGGCGGTGGGCAGCACGCGCGCCTTGCCGGAGTCGATGATGCGCTTGACCATGCGGGCGATCTTGGCCGCCTCGTCGCCCACGCGCTCCAGGTTGGCGGTGGCCTTGGAAATGGCCAGCAGCAGCCGCAGGTCGATGGCCGTGGGCTGGCGCCGCGCGATGATGTTGGACAACTCGCGGTCGATCTCCAGCTCCAGCGCGTTCACGCGCTCCTCGTCCTCCTCGACCTGGTCGGCCACCTCGATGCTGAACTCCGACAGGGCGTAGATGGCCTGCCGGATCTGCATCTCCACCAGACCGCCCAGCTCCAGCACGTTGGACGACACACGATTGAGCTCGTTGTCGAACTGGCTGGACAAATGCTTGTCGTACATGCAATGCCTCCTGGTTGTTGTCAGCCGAAGCGGCCGGTGATGTAGTCCTCGGTTTCCTTGCGCTTGGGCTTGAAGAACAGCTCTTCCGTGGCGCCGAACTCGATCAGCTCGCCCAGGTACATGTAGGCCGTGTAGTCGCTCACGCGCGCGGCCTGCTGCATGTTGTGGGTGACGATGGCGATGGTGTAGTCGCGCTTGAGCTCGTGCACCAGCTCTTCCACCTTGCCGGTGGAGATGGGGTCGAGCGCCGAGGTAGGCTCGTCCAGCAGCAGGATGGAGGGCTTCACCGCCACGCTGCGCGCGATGCACAGGCGCTGCTGCTGACCACCCGAGAGCGACAGGCCGTTCTGGCCCAGCTTGTCCTTCACCTCGTTCCACAGCGCGGCCTTGGACAGCGCCCACTCCACGCGCTCGTCCATGTCGGCCTTGTTCAGGTTCTCGTACAGGCGCACGCCGAAGGCGATGTTCTCGTAGATCGTCATCGGGAACGGCGTCGGCTTCTGGAACACCATGCCGATGGAGGCGCGCAGCAGGTTCACGTCGACGCTGGGGTCGAGGATGTTCTTGCCGTAGAACAGGATCTCGCCCACGGCGCGCTGGCCGGGGTACAGGCTGTACATGCGGTTGAGCGTGCGCAGCAGCGTCGACTTGCCGCAGCCCGACGGCCCGATGAAAGCCGTGGCCTTGCGCTCGGGGATGCTCATGTTGATCTTCTTCAGGCCCTGGAAGCCGTTGCCGTAGAAGAAGTCGAGGTTGCGCAGCTCCAGGGCCGTGCGCTCCTGGGCCAGGTCGTTGCCGTTGGCCCGGATGCTTGCCTGCGGACGAGGGGTAGCGATTTCCATGGTTTTTCCTTTGATTTTCTTGCTGCCGGTGGCGCGCTCAGTTGGCGGAGGTCTTCTCGCGGAAGAACACGCGGGCGACGACGTTGATGAGCAGCACGGTGAGCGTGATCAGCAGCGCCCCGGCCCAGGCCAGGCGAATCCAGTTGTCGTACGGGCTCATGGCGAACTGGAAGATCACCACCGGCAAGTTGGCCATGGGCTGGCCCATGTTGGTGCTGAAGAACTGGTTGTTCAGCGCGGTGAACAGCAGTGGCGCGGTCTCGCCGCTGACGCGGGCGATCGCCAGCAGCAGGCCGGTGATGACGCCGCTCTTGGCCGCGCGCAGGGTGATCATCAGCGCCACCTTCCAGCGCGGGGCGCCCAGCGCGGCAGCGGCTTCGCGCAGGCTGCCGGGCACCAGGCGCAGCATGTTCTCGGTGGTGCGCACCACCACCGGAATGGCGATCAGCGACAGCGCCAGCGAGCCGGCGAGGCCCGAGAAGTTGCCCATGGGCGCCACCAGGATGGCGTAGACGAACAGGCCCAGCACGATGGACGGCGCCGACAGCATGATGTCGGTGACGAAGCGGGTGAACTCGGCGGTCTTGCTCTCGTCGCCATATTCGGCCAGATAGATGCCGGCCAAGATGCCGATGGGCGTGGACACCAGCACCGTCAGGCCCAGCATCATCAGGCTGCCGACGATGGCGTTGCGCAGGCCGCCGCCCTCTGAGCCGGGCGCCGGCGTGTCCTTGGTGAACATGTTCCAGTCCACCGCCGCCAGCCCATTGCTGAACAGCACGAACAGGATCCACAGCAGCACCACCAGACCCAGGGCCATGGCGGCCATGGACAGGGTCAGGCCGACGGCGTTGGTGGCGCGGCGCTTCTTGTAGAGCGCATTGTTGGCATGCGTGGCATGCACGGCTTGTGTGACTTGCATGGCGTCAGGTTCCTTTCGCACGCTCGGCGCGGATGATCATGATCTTGGCCAGTGCCAGCACCACGAAAGTGATGACGAACAGCAGGAAACCGAGCGCGAACAAGGTGTTCAGGTGCAGGTCCGCGGCTTCGCCGAATTCGTTGGCCAGCAACGAGGCGATGGAGGTACCGGGCGAGAACAGCGAAGTCGGCATGCGGTTGGCGTTGCCAATGACGAAGGTGACGGCCATGGTCTCGCCCAGGGCGCGGCCCAGGCCCAGCATGACGCCGCCGATCACGCCTTTTTGCGTGTACGGCAGCACCACCTTGCGCACCACCTCCCAGGTGGTGCAGCCCAGGCCGTAGGCCGATTCGCGCAGGATGGGCGGCACGATCTCGAACACGTCGCGCATCACGGCGGCGATATAGGGCAGGATCATGAAGGCCAGCACGATGCCGGCGGCCAGGATGCCCATGCCGTTGATGGCACCGCCGAACATCCAGCCAACCAGCGGCATGCCGCCCAGCACGTTCTGCAATGGCGTCTGCAGGTAGTCGGCGAAGATCGGCGCGAACACGAACAGGCCGAACATGCCGTAGATGATGGAGGGCACGGCGGCCAGCAGTTCGATGGCGGTGCCCAGCGGACGACGCAGCCAGGTCGGGCAGTTCTCGGTCAGGAACAGCGCGATGCCGAAGGCCAGGGGTACCGCGATGAGCAGGGCGATGCCGGCGCTCAGCAAGGTGCCGACGATGGAGATGGCGGCGCCGAACTGCTCGTTGACGACGTCCCACTCCACCGTCCAGAGAAATTTCAGGCCGAAGGTCTTGAAGGTCGGCCAGGCGCTGAGGAACAGCGACACCATGATGCCGATGAGCGCCGCCAGCACCAGCAGCGAGAACGCCTGCGTGCCGCGGTGGAACAACATGTCCTGCCAGCGCTGGCGGCGCGCGATGGCGGCCATGCTGGGCGAAACGATGCCGGTCTGGTTTTGTTGTTGGGGTGGCGGCACGCCGTTGATGGTTGTCATTCCCACACTCATGCAGTCCTCGTCGCTGTCATTATCGGGTCGCTACTCAAAGCCTGTCCTCGGAATCCTCGCGTCGCGCTTATCCCCGCCTCGGGCGGGGGCAATCGCTTACCGCGGCGCCTTCTGAGGACAGGGCTCTTACAAAACGACCCAACGCGCCGCACGGGCCGTTGGGTCGCTTCAGGGAGCGCCTGGGTTTACTTGGCGATCTGCGACCAGACCTTCGAACGGATGTCGCTGGTCAGGCTGTCGGGCAGGGCCACGTAATCCAGCTCGGAAGCCATCTTCTTGCCGTTCTTGAACGACCAGTCGAAGAACTTCAGCACTTCGTTGGACTGTGCCACGTCGGCCGGCTGCTTGTACATCAGGATGAACGAAGCGGTGGAGATGGGCCAGCTACCGTCGCCCTTGGCGTTGACCATGGACACGCCCATGCCCGGCACGCTGAACCAGTCCACACCAGCGGCGGCGGCGGCAAACGCCTCCTCGGTCGGGTTGACGTACTTGCCGGCCTGGTTCTGGATCTGCATGTGGCTCAGCTTGTTGCGCTTGGCGTAGGCGTACTCGACGTAGCCGATGGCGCCCTTGATGCGGCCCACGTTGGCGGCCACGCCTTCGTTGCCCTTGCCACCCACCGAGGTAGCGGCCGGCCACTTGACGGCGGCGCCCTTGCCCACCTTGTCGGCCCAGTCCTTGCTGACGGCGGTCAGGTAGTCGGTCCACGTGAAGGTGGTGCCGGAGCCGTCCGAACGGTGCACGACGGTGATGGCCTGGTCAGGCAGGTTCTTGCCGGGGTTCAGGGCGGTGAACTTGGGGTCGTTCCACTTGGTGATGGTGCCCATGAACATCTCGGCCAGGATGGGACCGGTCACGCGCAGCTCGCCGGGCTGAAAGCCTTCGACGTTGATCACCGGCACGGCGCCGCCGATGATGGCGGGAAACTGCACCATGCCGTCCTTGTCCAGGTCCTCGCCCTTGACGGGGGCGTCGGTGGCGCCGAAGGCCACGGTCTTGGCGCGGATCTGGCGGATACCGCCCGACGAGCCGATCGACTGGTAGTTCAGGCCCGTGTTGGTTTCCTTCTTGTAGGCCTCGGCCCACTTGGCATACACGGGGTACGGGAAACTGGCGCCCGCGCCAGTGATGTCGGCGGCGTAAGCGGCGGTGCCGATGAACGAGCCCAGCGCCGTGACAGCCAGCGCTTTCAAGAAGGTACGTTTCATGAGGAGAATCCTTGGATTGGGTTAAAGGCAGACAGGGCGACTGTATTTAGCGGATGTGACAGTTTTGTGACGTAACGCGAATGAAACATCGCGCAACCGCGCCCCGCAGCGCGCCGGCGCCCTTTGCCTGGGGCAACAACGCCTGACAAATGCGCCACAATCGGCGGGCCGGTGTCCGGCGGCCAGATTTCCACCCCTTCCCCCCGATTGATTCATGCAAACAGGCACCCGTCTTGCCGCTGTGGACCTGGGCTCCAACAGCTTCCGCCTTGAAATCGCCAAACTGGAGCTGGGACAGCTTCAGCGCATGGAATATCACAAGGAAACGGTGCGCCAGGGCGGCGGCCTGGATGCCGACCGGCGCCTGTCGCAAGATGCCATGCAGCGCGGCTGGAACTGCCTGGCGCGCTTTGCCGAACGGCTGGCCGGCTTTCAGCCCGGCCAGGTGCGCGCCGTGGCCACGCAAACCCTGCGCGAGGCGCGCAACCGCGAGGAATTCCTCACCGTCGCGCAGCAGATCCTGGGCTTTCCCATCGATGTCATCGCCGGCCGCGAAGAGGCACGCCTGATCTACCAGGGCGTGGCGCACATGCTGCCGCAGTCGGACGAACGCCGCCTGGTGCTGGACATTGGTGGTCGCTCGACCGAGCTGATCATCGGCACCGAATACACCCCGCACACCATGGAGTCGTACCGCGTGGGCAGCGTGGCCTGGTCGATGCGCTATTTCGCCGACCAGCAGCTCAGCGCCAAGAATTTCGAGCGCGCCGAGATCGCCGCCAAGGCGGTGCTGGATGACGCCACCGCCTCGCACGGGCGCAAGCACTGGGACGTGGCCTACGGCTGCTCGGGCACGGTGGGCGCCATCGCCGACACGCTGCTGCTGGCTGGCCGCTCGCCCGAGCGCTACCTGGTCACGCGCGAGGGGCTGGACTGGCTGCGCGACAGGCTGATCAAGGCCGGGCGCTTCGACGCCATCAAGCTGGAAGGCATCAAGGACGAACGCAAGGCCGTCATCGGCGGCGGCCTGACCGTGCTGCGCGCGCTGTTCGACCTGCTGGGCATCGACCACCTGCGCTACGCCTACGGCGCGCTGCGCCACGGCGCGCTGTACGACATGCTGGACCGCCAGCACAAGAAGACCGACGTGCGCGCCTCCGCCGTCGAGGCGCTGGCCGCCAAGTTCAACGCCGAGAAGACGCAGGCCGAGCGCGTGGCGCGCACCGCGCTGCACCTGTTCAGCCAGTTGGCGACGGGGCTGAAGAAGAAGCAGCGCCTGGAGGCCGAGCGCCAGATCGAATGGGCGGCGCGCCTGCACGAGATCGGCTCGCGCATCTCGCACGCCGACTACCACAAGCACGGCGCCTACATCCTGGACCACGCCGACGTCTCGGGCTTCGCCATGCACGAGCTGCACGACCTGAGCCAGCTGGTGCTGGGCCACCGGGGCAAGCTGCGCAAGCTGGAGTCGCGCTTTGGCGATGCCCTGCTCATGCGCCAGTTGCTGGCGTTGCGGCTGGCCGTGATTCTGTGCCACGCGCGGCAGGACCCGGACTGCGTGGACATCCAGGTAAGCGCCGATGCCGAGCCGGCGCGCGGCTTCACGCTGAGCTGCCGCGCCGGCTGGGCCGATACCTGGCCGCAGTCGGCGCACCTGCTGCGCGAGGAAGCGGTGGCGTGGCAGAAAACGCCGTGGGGCTTGCAGTTCGCGCCGCGCGCTTGAGCGCGCGTTCATCAAGCGCAACGACCTCAAACGCCTCACGCGGCGCCTTGAGGCCATGGCGCGCGCCTGTTGAGAATTTCGTCATTCAGGACAAGGCCTACGCAATGCCTTCACCTCATACCGTCATTGCGGCGAAGGCCGCAATCCACACGGTGTCCGCGGGTCAACACCGTGTCAGTGTGACGCTCCATGGATGGCGGCCTTCGCCACAATGACGAGGGGATGTGAGGGGATTTTTCCGATGGCCCGCGCTGTCGTGATGATTGAAAATATCAATAATCAGGCGATAGCTGTTTGGCGCCATATGGCGATATCAATACAGGAGCTGCTTGCCCTCTATTAAAAAGGGTTAGAGACCTTTTTAGCCCCTCAAAAAAAATACAAGCCCCCTTGCGTGCAAGCCCTCATCCCCTGCACCGGCGCCGCGCAGCACGATCACATGCCATGGGGCGCATTGGCTTTCTTCAAGGTGACAAATGACCAATGACTTCGCTGCGCTTCAATAACAAATGGCGCATTCGTCATTTGTCATGCGGCGCCAGCCGCGGTCATTTGTCATCGCTTCTCCCTTGGACGAAAGCCGCAATGACGGGGGCAACCCAGGCACCCGCGAGGAGTTTGAGGACAGCCTCTCAGGCCAGATACAGGGCCGCCAGCCGTTGACGCTCGGCCTCGCCCACGCCCAGCTCGCGCGCCAGATAGCCCCGCACGCCGCCGTAGTCGGTGTCGACGGCGTGCAGCGCGGCGTCCAGAAACTCCTGCTGCACGCGCCACAGCACGTTCAACACCTCGCGCGGCGCACGCGCGTCGGGCACCACGGGCATGCGGTACAGGTCGTTGGTGAGCAGGTAGTCCCGCATCACCACCTCGCGCGGCACGTCCAGCGCCAGCAGGATCAGCGCGGCGGCGAAGCCGGTGCGGTCCTTGCCAGCGGTGCAGTGAAACACCAGCGGCTCGTCGCGGTCCAGCAGGTGCTGGAACAACACCGCGAAACGCGCCGCGTTGTCATGCACGAAGGCGCGGTAGGTTTCTTGCATCAGCTCCACCGTGTGCTCGGGCGTCACGGTCTGGCCGGCCTCCAGCAGATCCTTCATGCGCTGCACCACCGTGGGCTCGATGGGCAGCGAATGCTGCGCCACGCCGGGCAGGTCATAGGGCACGGCGGCGCGCTCTTCCACGCCGCGAAAGTCGAACACGCGCGTGACGCCAAGGGCGGAGAACACCTCGGCATCCTGGGGCGTCAGCGCCGCCAGGTGGTCGGAGCGGAACAGCCGCCGCCAGCGCACTGGCCTGGCATCGGCACCGGTGTAGCCGCCCAGATCGCGGAAATTGCTGGCGCCTGAGAGCTTGAGAGAACGGTCGGGATGGGTGGACATGGGCGCATTGTGGGCCAAGCGCATGACACCCGCGCCACACCCGGCCTTGCGCGCTCGTCCTACAGCCGCCCGTGCGGCGCGGCCCAACAATCGCCGAACGTCCTGCCATGCAGGCGTGCCGCGGTGCCCTGTTGCCAGGGTAGACAAATGCATCAGGGCCACAGGGAGACAGCGGCTGGTGACCACCCCCGAACCAACCACGCAGACCACGCACGCTCCCCCGCCGGGAGCGGAGCGCGACCACGTCGCCATCGACGTCGCCTCGCAGACCGCCGAGGCACTGGCGCGCCAGCCGCTGGTGAACGGGCTGGTCAGCGCCGCGGTCATCGTCACCGCGCTGTATTTCGGGCGCGATCTGCTGATGCCGCTGGCGCTGGCCGTTTTGGTGGGCTTTGTGCTGGATCCGCTGGTGTCGTGGTTCAAGCGCCGGGGCCTGCCGCGCGCGCTGGCGGTGTGCATCGTGATGTTCACCACGCTGGCGCTGCTGGCGGGCAGCGCGTTCTTCATCTTCGGCCAGTTGCGCCAACTGGGCGGCAACCTGCCGGTGTACGAGCAGAACATCACCCGCAAGCTGCGAAGCTTCGGCGACATGATGCGCCAGCCCGGCGTGCTGGACCAGTATTCGCGCGTGGTCACCAAGGTCGAGCGCGAGATCGACCAGGCCCAGCGCGCGGCCACGCCGCCCAAGCCCGCCGCCGAACGGCCCACGCGCGTGGAGATCGTCGGCCAGAGCGTGCGCCCGGCCGAGCGCGTTGGCCGCTGGATCGACGGCTTCGCCACGCCGGTGGTGATGGTCGGCATCGTCATCGTGTTCGTGTTCCTGATCCTGCTGGACAAGGGCGACCTGCGCGACCGCGCGCTGCGCCTGCTGGACAGCAACCTGCACCGCACCACCGACGCGCTGGACGAAGCGGCGCGGCGCGTGAGCAAGTACCTGGGCATGCAGCTCATCGTGAACGCCACCTACGGCATCCCGATGGCGCTGGGCCTGCTGCTGATCGGCGTGCCGGGCGCGCTGGTGTGGGGCGTGCTGGCCGCGGTGCTGCGCTTCGTGCCCTACGTGGGGCCGATCATCGGCGCGGTGTTTCCGGTCACGCTGGCCTTCGCCGTCGATCCCGGCTGGAACATGGTGCTGTGGACGCTGGCGCTGATCGTGACGCTGGAAGTGGTCAGCAACAACATCATCGAGCCCTGGCTGTACGGCACCAGCACGGGCCTGTCCACGCTGTCGCTGATCCTGGCGGCCATGTTCTGGACCGCCATCTGGGGTCCCATCGGGCTGATCCTGTCGACCCCCATCACCGTGGTGCTGCTGGTGCTGGGCCACCACCTGCCGCAGTTGCGGTTTCTGGAGGTGCTGCTGGGCAGCGAGCGCGCGCTGGACGAGCCCACGCGCCTGCACCAGCGCCTGCTGGCGGGCGATGTGGAGGAAGCTGTGGACCTGGCGATCCAGCACGCCGACGCGGAATCGCCGCGCCACTTCTACGACACGGTCGGCCTGGACGCGCTGCGCCTGGCCACCAACGCGCACGGCACCGTGGCCACGGCCGAGCACCGGCACCGCGTCATCTCGGGCATGGACCAGCTCATCGACGAAATGCGCGACCAGTACCCGCCGCCGCCCGGCCTGCCGGTGCGCGTGGCCTGCCTGGGCGGGCGCTGGGCGGTGGACGCGCTGGCCGCCGACATGGCCGCGCACACGCTGGCGCTGGAGGGCATCGGCAGCCGCGTGGTGCAGGTGGGCCTGATGTCGTCCGACCATTTCGCGCAGCTCGACCTGCAAGATGTCGAGGTCGTGGTGCTGTGCTACTTCACGCCCGACCCCACCACCCTGGCCAGGTACTTCGTGCGCCGCCTGCGGCGCCACTGGCCCGATGTACGGATCATCCTGGCCGCCTGGAACCACCACCCTCACCCGCCCGAGACGGATGTGATGCAGGCCGTGGGCGCCGATGCCCTGGTGACCTCGCTGGATGAGTTGCTGGCCCAGGCCCACGCGCGGCTGACCAGCGCCGAAGAGGCGCCCTACGCTCCCGCCCCCCTGCCCGACAACGAGCCCGATCGCCTGCGCGCGCTGCACGGCAGCGGATTGCTGGAGCCGGCGCTGCGGCGGCGCCTGGATACGCTGGCCAAGCGCGCGGCGGACGCCTTCGACTGTTCAACGGCATGGGTGTCGCTGGTCGACGAGCAATGGCAGATCAGCCAGGGCGATGCCAGCATGGCCGTCCGCCCCACGCCAGGCGCACCGGCGCCCACCACGGCGCGCGCGCTGTCACTGTGCGGTCACGTGATCGCGCAAGGCGCCACCCTGGTGGTGCCCGACGCATCGCGCGACGCGCGCTTCGCCGCCAACCCCGCGCTCAGGGAACGCGGCGTGCGCTTCTACGCTGGCGCGCCACTGCGCACGCGCGAGGGCCTGACCCTGGGCACGCTGTGCCTGCTCGACGCCCACCCGCGCACCCTGTCGCCGCGCGACGTCATGCTGCTGGAAAACATGGCCGACGAAGTGATGCGCACCGCGCGCCAGCACCGCAAGGAGCGCGATGCCCGGCCCGAGGGCGCCGCGCCGCCGCTGGCGCGGGGGTCATGACGCGCGTGGCACGGTTCAGCGCGCACGCCTGTTGCCGGCAAGAAATAAACCAACGCCAGACAGACGCCCGCCGACTCTCCAGAGTCAGATCAAGGCCTTGCGAATGCGGGCGGATGCCAGGTCAATCACGCTCACCGTCGCGATGATCATCAGCATCACCGCGCAGGTCTCGGCGTATTGGAAGCCACGGATGATCTCCCACAGCACCACGCCGATGCCGCCCGCGCCCACCATGCCCACCACCGACGCGGAGCGCACGTTGGATTCGAACCGGTACAGCGTGAACGAGATCCACAGCGGCATCACCTGCGGGATGACGCCGTAGATGATCTCGTGCAGCGCCGAGGCGCCGGTGGAGCGGATGCCCTCCACGGGCTGCGGGTCGATGGCCTCCACGGCCTCGGAAAACAGCTTGGCCAGCGTGCCCGCGGTGTGGATCCACAGCGCCAGCACCCCGGCGAACGGCCCCAGCCCCACCGCCACCACGAACAGCATGGCGAACACCATCTCGTTGATGGCGCGGAAGGCATCCATCAGACGGCGCACCGGCTGGTGGATCCACCACGGCGCGATGTTGGCCGAGGCCAGCAGCGCCAGCGGCACCGCCGTGACCACCGCCAGCGCCGTGCCCCACAGGGCGATCTGCAGCGTGACGATGATTTCCTGCAGGTAGAGGCGCCACTGGCGGAAGTCCGGCGGGAAGAAGTCGGCGGCGTACTCGGCCATGTTGCCGGAATCGCGCAGCAGATCGAGCGGGCGCATGTCGGCGCCCTTCCACGAGCCGGCCAGCAGCACCAGCAGCAAGCCCCACGAGAAATACCAGCCCCAGCCCTGGCGCGGCTGCTTGAAGGCGTCGGGATTGAGGGTGGCGACGTTTGCGGTCATGGCTTGGATGAGGCGTGGATCGGCATGCCGGGGTCAGCGGCCAGCCGGTGAAATGTTGCGGGGGAATCGCCGGTTCAGGCCATCTCGCATTCAAACGGATGTCATGGCGGCGCAACCGCCGTCATCGAAGCGCGGCGAGGTCATTTTTCGTCATCACGCCCCGTGCGACGGCAGCCATCCGTTTTTCAGGGGTTCAGCGTGGCGAGCTGCTTGTCGATCTCGGCCAGGCGCGCTTTCTTGTCGGCGTCGGCCAGCGTGGCATCGGCCTCGATCTTGTTGCGCTTGCCGAACAGGTCGAGCTGGCGGATCGGCGTGAGCTGCGCGTTGCTGGAAGGCTTGAAGCCCGAGAGCTTGGAGATCTTCATCACGACCTCCTTCTCGCGCGGGTCGGTCTTGGCGTAGTTGTAGAAGAAGTCCTTCAGCTTGGCCTTGACCGGCTCGGGCAGGTTCTTGCTCATCACCAGCGGGTCCAGCGGGATCAGCGGCGAGGTCCACACCACCTTGATGTCCTTGAACTTCTCGGCGTGGCGTTTTTCGACCTTCTCCAGGTTCTCGCTGTTGTTGGTGGCCACGTCGACCTGCTTGTTGGCCACCGCCAGGGCATTGGTCTCATGGTTGGCGTTGCGCACGATCTTGAAGTGCGCCTTGGGGTCGATGCCGTTCTTGGTGAAGGCGTAGAAGCCCGGCACCAGGAAGCCCGAGGTGGAGTTGGGATCGCCATTGCCGAAGCTCAGGCTCTTGCCGTTCTTCAGCACGTCGTCCAGCGTGTTCAGGGGGCTGTCCTTGTGCACGATCAGGTGCGAGTAGTAGCCCTGCGAGCCGTCGGCGTTGACCATCTGCGCGAACACCTCGCCATTGGCGCGGTCCACTGCCTCCATGGCCGACTTGTTGCCCAGCCAGGCCACGTGCACCTTGTTGAAGCGCATGCCCTCGATGATGCCGGCGTAGTCGGGCGCGAAGAAGGCGGTGACCTTGTAGCCGGTCTGCTTGGCCATGTCGTCGATCAGCGGCTGCCAGTCGGCCTTGAGGTTCTGGGTCGCCTCGGTGGAGATCAGACCCAGGTTGATTTCCTGCGCCATGGCGCCGGTGAAAGCCAGGCCCAGGCCCAGCGCGGCGATGCAATGCTTGATCATGAAAATGCCTCTTGAGGAATTGAAGGGGGTTGTTGAAGAGCGTCGCGGACGGCGCCGGACGGGCGTCGATTCATGCCGTATTGCGTTCAGTTCGATGACGAATGACCGCGGCTGGCGCCGCGAAGTCATTTGTCATCTGTCAGTTGTCATCCCGTGCAACAGGCCGCCAGCGGCAGCGCGCCCGACCAGGACGGCACCGCCGCCGGGGCCGGCGACGGCGCGTGGCCCTGCAACTGGGACTGGGTGCTCAGCAGCTCGTCGGCCTGCATGCCGTAGAGCTCGCGCAGCAGCGCGGGGGTGAGCTGCGCCGACGGGCCGTCGTAGACCACGCGGCCCTCGTGCAGCGCCACCACGCGCGGGCAGTAGCGCAGCGCCATGTCCACCTGGTGCAGCGAGACGACGACGGTGCAGCCGTCCTCGGCGTTGATGCGGGACAAGATGTCCATCACCTTGCGCGAGGATTCGGGGTCGAGCGAGGCGATCGGCTCGTCGGCCAGCACCACGCGGGCGCCCTGCACCAGCGCGCGGGCGATGGCGGCGCGCTGCTGCTGCCCGCCCGAGAGCGTGGACGCGCGCTGCGCATGGCACTCGGCGATGCCCACGCGGGCCAGCGCCTCCAGCCCCAGCCGGCGCTCCTGCGGCGTGAACCAGCGCAGCAGGCCGCGCCACATCGGCATGCAGTGCAGGCGGCCCACCAGCACGTTGACCAGCACCGGCAGCCGGTCCACCAGGTTGAACTGCTGGAACACGAAGCCGACGCGGGCGCGGGTCTTGCGGATGCCCCGGTGGATGCGGCCCTCGGACTGCACGCACTGGCCGTTGATCTCGACCAGCGAACCCGGATGGGCATCGCCGGCCACCAGCCCCGCCACGTGGCGCAGCAGCGTGGACTTGCCGGAGCCCGAGGCGCCGATCAGCGCCACCATCTCGCCCGGGTTGACGCGCAGGTGGATGTCGCGCAAGGCATGCTTGCCATTGCCGAAATGCTTGTTCAGGCGCTCGATGCGCAAGGCAGGCGTCATGAGTGGATCTCCCAAGTCATCTAGACAACATGAGTGTGCGCAGGGTGTGTGACAGTGGTTTGACGCAGCGTGGCCAAAGGTCATTTCCGGTCACCCTGGAAGCGGCGGCTGGATGCGCCCGAGCGTGCCGTGATGGGCGTGTCAGGCAAGGACAAGCGACCGCCGCTTGGGCAGCGAGCCAGCGCGATGCGATCGGTCGCGTGGCGTGCTTACCCAACAAGTGATCGTCATCAACGCTGCGGAAACCAGCACTCTTGAAGGGAAAGGAAAACACTTGAAGTGTTGGCGCGCCCGGCTCCCTCTCCCGCATGCGGGAGAGGGTTGGGGTGAGGGCAACGACGCATCGCCATGAAGCAGGTGCAGTCACGATGCCTGCGGCATCGCCCCCCTCACCCCAGCCCTCTCCCCCCTTCGGGTGGAGAGGGGGTGTAGCGTGCTCACCCAACAAATGATCGTCATCGAAGCCGCAGAAGCCAGCACTCTTGAAGAAAAAGGAAAACACTTGAAGTGTTGGCGCGCCCGGCTCCCTCTCCCGCATGCGGGAGAGGGTTGGGGTGAGGGCAACGACGCATCGCCATGAAGCAGGTGCAGTCACGATGCCTGCGGCATCGCCCCCCTCACCCCAGCCCTCTTCCCCCTTCGGGTGGAGAGGGAATGTCAGGGGGCTGGCTTGCAAGTGCTTTGCTTTCTCAACATTCATGCGGGTTGCCCAAGGACAGCACACCAGGCTCACAACACCCGGCGCCCTTCGCGCCAGGCCGCGCGCACCACCGCCTGGCGCTGGCCCCGTGGCAGGTCCACCATGCGCACCTGGATCAGGTCTGCGCGCAGCCCCGGCGCCAGCGTGCCGCGATCCGCCAGGCCCGTGGCCTGAGCGGGGTTGTGAGTCACCAGCCGCACGGCTTGCGGCAGGGTCAGCAGCTCGTCGTCCACCAGCCGGACCACGGCGCTCAGCAGGCTGCCGGGTACGTAGTCGGACGAGAGGATGTCCAGCAGGCCCTGGCGCACCAACTCGGCCGCGGCCACGTTGCCCGAATGCGAGCCGCCGCGTACCACGTTGGGCCCGCCCATCACGTTGCACATGCCGCGCTCGTGCGCGGCGCGCGCGGCCAGCACGGTGGTAGGGAACTCCGACATGCAGGCCCCCTCGCCATGCGACTGCTCCACGTGCGCCAGCGTGGTGTCGTCGTGGCTGGCCAGCGCGATGCCGTGTTGGCGGCAGTAATCGACGAAGTACTGGCGGTGCGGCTCGGCGTATTGCGCCTGCAGCTTGGCGGCATGTGCCACCTGGTATTCGAACTTCTCTTGCGACCAGCCCTTCTTGCCGGTGTAGTACACGCGGGCGTGCTCGATGTTCTCCCACTGGCGCTGACCCGGCGTGTGGTCCATCAGCGAGATCAGGCGCACCAGCGGGTGTTGGGCGAACGGCGCGAACAGCTCGATGGTGTTGGGTGCCGGCAGCTCGCAGCGCACGTGCAGGAAGTGATCGGCGCGCAGCACATCGACCCGCTCACAGTGGGTCAGCGCATCCACCACCGCGCCCCAGGCCGTGCCGCGCAGGCTTTCATGGTCGGCGTCGCCCACGCCCAGCGCGTCGAACACGGTGGTGATGCCGGCGGCCACGATCTCGGCGTCGTGCGCCAGCAGCGCCGGGGTTTCGGCCCACTGCACCTTGGGGCGCGGCATCATGTGCCGCTCCAGGTTGTCGGTGTGCATCTCCACCAGGCCCGGCATCAGGTAGTCGCCCTCCAGGTCGATGGCGTTGGGCGCCGCCGTCAGACCGCCATCCACCTGGCGGATCAGGCCGTCCGTGGCACTCAGGCAGCCCGCGATCACCTCGTCGGCCAGCACCAGCCGGGCGTTGGAAAATAGCAATTCGCCGCTCATGACTTGCTCCTGAATTGCGCCACGTCGACCCGCCGCGTGGCCACCGCGTCGCCGACGGCGCGGTCGTGAAAGATGCCGATCAGCGCCGCGCCGGCGCCGCGCGCCTCGTTCATCAGCTCTACCACCGTCCGCGTGTTGGCGGCGTCGAGCGAGGCGCTGGGTTCGTCCAGCAGCAGCAGTGGCCGCGGCTTGATGAACCCGCGCGCGATGTTGATGCGCTGCTGCTCGCCGCCCGAGAAGGTGGCCGGCGGCAGGCACCACAGGCGCTCGGGAATGCGCAGGCGCGCCAGCAGCGCGCGCGCCGCCTCGCGTGCGCGGTCGATGGCGGCCTGGTCGTCGCCGGCGTCCTCCAGCAGCGGCTCGGCCACCACGTCCACCGCCGGCACGCGCGGGATCACGCGCAGGAACTGGCTGACGTAGCCCATGGTGTGGCGCCGGATCTGCGCCACCTCGCGCGGCGTGGCCTGGGTCACGTCCACGCTGCCGCCCCGCGCGTCGCGCACCCGGATGTGGCCGCTGCTGACGCGGTAGTTGGCATAGATGAGCTTGAGCAAGGTGCTCTTGCCCATGCCGGAAGGCCCGTCCAGCACCACGCACTCGCCGGGCGAGAGCCTGAGGTTGACGTCGTCCAGCACGGGCAGCGCGGCCCCCTGCTGGTGGTGCAAGGTGAAGTGCTTGCTGACCCGCGTGAGTTCAAGCATGGCGTTGAAGGCGTTCATGGCGTCAGTACGGAGGACACGAGCAATTGCGTGTACGGGTGCTGGGGGTCGTCGAGCACCTGGTCGGTCAGGCCGGCCTCGACCACGTGGCCGCGCTGCATCACGATCATTCGCTGAGCCAGCAGCCGCGCCACCGCCAAGTCGTGCGTCACCACGATGGCGGCCAACTGCATCTGCCGGGTGAGCTGGCGCAGCAGATCCAGCAGCCGGGCCTGCACCGACACGTCCAGGCCGCTGGTCGGCTCGTCCATGAACACCAGGCGCGGCGAGGTGACCAGGTTGCGCGCGATCTGCAGGCGCTGGCGCATGCCGCCCGAGAAGCTGCGCGGCGTGTCGTCGATGCGGGCGGGGTCGATCTCCACCCGCTCCAGCCACTGCTGCGCGGTGGCGCGCAACTGCCCGTAGTGGCGCTGGCCCAGGCCCATCAGGCGCTCGGCGATGTTGGCGCCCGCCGTCACGTCCATGCGCAGGCCGTCGGCGGCGTGCTGGTGCACGAAGCCCCAGTCGGTGCGCGCCAGCAGGCGCTGCTCGGCCTGCGACATGGCGTGCACGTTGCGCATGCACTGGTCCAGCCCGCGGAACTCGACGCTGCCCGCATCGGGCGCAAGGCGTGCCGCCAGCGTGTTGAGCAAGGTGGTCTTGCCCGAGCCGGACTCGCCCACCACGGCCAGCACCTCGCCCGGCCACAGGTCGAACGACGCCTCGTGCAGGGCCACGCGGTGGCCGTAGCGCTTGGCCGCGCCGCGCACGGACAGCAGGGGTTCGATACCAACGCGGGCGTTCATGCGGCCTCCCGCAGCGGCCCGGCGGCTTTGGCTCTTTCCGCGTGGTCGGCCTGGCGCGCCTGGCAGTACTCGGAGTCCGAGCACACGTGCATGCGGCCACCGGCATCGTCGGTGATGATTTCGTCCAGGAAGCTGTCGGTGGCGCCGCACAGCGCACAGGGCGTGTCCCAGCGCTGGACTTCGAACGGGTGGTCATCGAACGCCAGGCTCTCCACCGGCGTGTAGGGCGGCACGGCGTAGATGCGCTTCTCGCGCCCGGCCCCGAACAACTGCAGCGCGGGGTTCATGTGCATCTTGGGGTTGTCGAACTTGGGGATCGGCGACGGCGCCATCACGTAGCGGCCATTGACCATCACCGGGTAGTCATAAGTGGTGGCGATGTGGCCGTAGCGCGCGATGTCCTCGTACAGCTTGACGTGCATGAGGCCGTACTCGGCCAGGCTGTGCAGCATCCGCGTTTCGGACTCGCGCGGTTCCAGGCGCTGCATGGGCTCGGGCAGCGGCACCTGGTAGACCAGGATCTGCCCCTCGGCCAGCGGCGTTTCGGGGATGCGGTGGCGCGTCTGGATGACGGTGGCGGCGGGGGTCGAGGTGGTCACCTCGATGCCCGTCGTGCGCTGAAAGAAGCGGCGGATGTTGACCGCGTTGACGGTGTCGTCGGAGCCCTGGTCGATCACCTTCAGGCGATCCCGCGGACCGATGACGGCCGCCGTCACCTGGATGCCGCCGGTGCCCCAGCCGTAGGGCAGCGGCATCTCGCGCGAGCCGAACGGCACCTGGTAGCCGGGGATGGCGACCGCCTTCAGGATGGCGCGGCGGATCATGCGCTTGGTACGCTCGTCCAGGTAGGCGAAGTTGTGGTGTTCGTCGGTGCCGGCGGCCGGCATCGGCGGCAGGGGTTCACGCGGCGCGTTCATGCGGCCTCCTCGTCATGGGTGGTCGGCGCCGCGCGCATGCGCCGGACCAGTTCAAGTTCGGACTGGAAGTCCACGTAGTGCGGCAGTTTCAGATGCTGCACGAAACCCGATGCCTCCAGGCTGTCGCTGTGCGAGAGCACGAACTCCTGCATCTGCGCCGGCGACTCGACCGGCTCGCCCAATTCGGGCGCGCGCAAGGCGCGGTCCACCAGACTCATCGCCATGGCCTTGCGCTCGCAATGGCCGAAGGTCAGGCCGTAGCCGCGCGTGAACTGAGGCGGCTCGGTCTTGCTGCCGGCGAACTGGTTGACCATGTCGCATTCGGTGACCTCGATGTCGCCGATCGAGATGGCGAAACCCAGCTCCTCGGGCACCACCTCCACCGCCACCTGGCCCAGTCGCAGCTCGCCCACGAAGGGGTGGCTGTGGGCATAGCCGCGCTGGGTGGAATAGGCCATGGCGAGCAGAAAACCCTCGTCGCCGCGCGCCAGGTTCTGCAGCCGGGTCGATCGCCCGGCCGGAAAGCGCAGCGGCTGCCGGGTCAGGTCGACTGGTGGCAGCTCGGCGCCCGAGGCACGTTCCGTCTCGATCAGGCCCTCGTGGTTGAGCAGCTCGACCACCTTGGGCGGCGGCGACGCCGGCGTGGCGGCCCGCGCCGTGTCCGCGCCGGTGGTGGCCCGCGCGCCCTCGACCAGCAACTGGAAGTCCAGCAGCCGTTGCGTGTAGTCGTAGGTCGGCCCCAGCACCTGGCCGCCGGGTAAGTCCTTGAAGGTGGCCGAGATACGCCGCGCCGGCGCCATGCGCCCGGTGTCCAGCGGCTGGGTCGTGCCCAGGCGGGGCAGCGTGGCGCGGTAGGCACGCAGCAGGAAAATGGCCTCGGCCAGATCGCCCGCCGCCTGCTTGATGGCCAGCGCGGCCAGCTCGGGGTCGTAGACCGAGCCCTCGGTCATCACGCGGTCCACGGCCAGCTTCAACTGGCTGCGGATCTGGTCCACGCTCAGCTCCGGCAGCGCCGGGTCGCCGCGCCGTTGTTCGGCCAGCCGTTCATAGCTGGCCAGGATGGCGGTCTCACCGCCCTTGACGGCCACGTACATCGCTCAAACCTCCTCAAGCGCCGCCAGGCGCGTGGTGCGCGGCAGACCGGCCATGGCTTCCCGACGCACCAGGAACACGTCCACGCCGCGCGGAAAGCGCGCATGGTTGTCCTGCCATTGCGACTCGAAACCAGCGGGCACGCCGTGCGCGGCCAGGGTCCGCGCGCCCTGGATCCCAGGCCCGCTCAATTGCCACGACACGCCTTGCGCCCCAGGCCGTGCATCACCCAGTTCCAGCACGCAGGTGGCCGAGCGGTCGGGGTCCTGGTCGGTGCCCTGGGCCAGTTGGTCGAGCGGCGGACAGTCGTCGCCCTCGGCCACCCAGACGAAGCGCGCCCGCGCCAGCTCGTCCACCAGCGTGCAGCCGGTGTGAAAGCGCAGCCAGGCCGCCACCGGCGCCTGGCGCAGGCCCGGCGACAGCCACACCGATGTTTCGGCGTCCAGCAAAGCCAGCATCAGCAAGGCCGCCGCCCTGTGCGCCGCCGCCGGGACGTGCGCCGCCGCGGGCACCGGCGTCCAGCGGCCAGGGTGCGACAGCGCCTGCAACGCGGCGCGAAACACCGCCTGGCTGCCCGTGGCCTCGTGGTCGAAGCCCGGCCCCACCTGCCTGAGATCGGCGCCGCTCATGCCTCGTCCTCCGCGCCGCCATCGGATTCGCGCGCCAGGGTGAAGAACTCCACCCGCGTGCTGTCGGCACGGGCCTGCGCGCGCGCGCGCTCGTCGGCCAGGTGGCGGGCCACGGCGGGCAGCAGCGTCCGCCGCAGCGGCGCCTCGGCCCCGGGCGACTGCAGCAGGGCATCGCACAGCGCGGCCAGTTGCGCCTGGCGGTGCGAACGGCCCAGCACGTAGGCCACGCCCACGGCGGCATCGTCGTCGGCCCCGGCGGCGCGCAGGGCGCAGCGGGTGACCGTGATCTCGCCCAGGTAAAACGGATCGCCCGTGCCGCCGGCGCGGCCCTGAACCATCATCAGCCCGGTCTCGGGCCGGCGCAGCCATTGCGGCGCGGCGGCGGCCTGCTCGCCCAGCGAGCGCTCCATCAGCTCGATGGGCGCCCGCGCCAGCAAGGCCATCCACTGCTGGCGCGAAACCCGGCCGGAGCCGCCGCCAGTGTTGTCAAATGCGTGAAACATACGCAGCCTATGGTTTGGTTGTCTAGACAATTTGTCCGTGCGCCGAAGCTTAGATTTCATTCATGTAGGTTTCATGACATCGACGTTGACCCACTCTTCTTTTCCCGGCCATGACGGTGAGCGCTTCTGGGTGCGCATCGCGCAAGAGCTGTCCCAGGCGATCGCCAGCGGCGTCTACGAAGCGGGCCAGCGGCTGCCGTCCGAAAGCGCGCTGGCGGCGCAGTTCGGCGTCAACCGCCACACCATCCGCCGGTCCCTGGCCAGCCTGGCGCAGCAAGGGCTGCTGCGCTCCGAGCAGGGCAGCGGCACCTATGTCGAGGACTTCGCCGTCGACGTGATGCTGGGCCGGCGCACGCGGCACCGGCAGAGCCTGGCGCAGGCCGGGTTGCGCGGCAGCCTGCAAGTGCTGGACGCGGGGCGCGTGCGCGCCAGCGCCGCGCAGGCGCGGGCCCTGCGGCTGCGTCCGCGCGCGTCGGTGCTGCGCCTGCTGGTGCTGGGCATCGGCGGCGACCGTCCGCTGCACTACAGCGAGCGCTACTTTCCGTTGCCCCGCTTCGAGGGGCTGGACGAGCAGGTGCGCCAAAGCGGCTCCATCACCGAGGCGTTCCGCGCCCTGGGCGTGGCCGACTACACGCGCGTGGAAAGCCGCATCAGCGCCCAGATGCCGTCCGCCGAAACGGCCACCTGGCTGCGGCAGCCGGCCATGCGCCCCGTGCTGCAGGTCAGCAGTGTCAACGCCGACACGGGCGGGCAGCCCATCGAGTTCTCGATCGCCTGGTTCGCCGGCGACCGGGTGCAGCTGACGGTGATGCACGATGAGCTCTGAACCCCAAACCGCGTACCGCTACGCGGTGTATGCCGTGCCCGCGCACGACACGGCGCTGTGGGAGCTGGGCCGCCGGTGGCTGGGACGCTGCGCCGAAGACGACACGCCCCTGGCCTTCGCCGCGGACGGCTCGCCCCCGCCACATGGCTGGGACACCTGGGTTCGCGAGCCACGCCGGTATGGCTGGCATGCCACCTTGAAAGCCCCTTTCCGGTTGCGCGAAGGCATCGTGGTGGACGACCTGCGTGCTTCGTTGCGCGCGCTTTCCAGCCACTGGGGAGCCTTGGCCACGCTCCCGCTGCAGGTCACCCGGCTGGACCATTTTCTGGCCTTGTGCCCGGCTGAAGCCCATGTGGGGCAGGCGCTCGCGCAAGCTTGCGTGCTGGAGCTGAACGCGCTGGCCGATCCGCTGTCGGCGGACGAACTGGCAAGGCGGCGCGGCAAGACGGCCCTGTCCGCGCGGGAGGACGAGCTACTGCGGCGCTGGGGATACCCGTACGTGATGGAGCGCTTTCGCTTTCACTACTCGCTTACCGGTTCGTTGCGGGACCTCGCGCCGCCACTGCAACACGCCATCCACCAGGCCGCGAGCCAGCGCTTCGATGGACTGGCGCCCCAATCGCTGGGCTCCATCGCGCTGTTCGTCGAGCCCGGGCCAGGTACAAACTTTCGGCTGCTGGAGCGGTTCTAAATGCTGGATTCCGGCGAACGTCTTATCTACGTGATGGGCCCTTCGGGCGCGGGCAAGGACAGCGTCCTGCAGTGGGCGCGCGAACACTTGCCAGCGACCAAAGCGGGCCTGCCGCTTCATTGGGCGCGGCGCACCATCACCCGTGCGCCCACCGATCGCGGCGAACAACACGAAAGCGTGAGCGTGGCCCTGTTCCACCAGCTCGCGCACGACGGCGCCTTTGCCTTGCAATGGGAGGCCAACCAAACCAGTTACGGCATCCGCACCGAGGCCTTGGCGCCACTGGCATGGGGAGACGGGGTGATCGTCAACGGCTCGCGAGCCCATTGCCCGCAGGCGCTGGCACGCTTTCCGCGCATGAAGCTGGTGCATGTCACGGCCAGCGCAGCCACCCTGCGCGAACGGCTCTTGGCGCGTGGCCGTGAATCAGCCGACGCGGTGGAACAACGCCTGAGCCGCCTCGCCGGCAACCAGCCGCCTGCCGCGCATCTTGAGATCGTCAACGATGGCGCGCTTGCCGACGCGGGCCGCGTGCTGCTGGATTGGCTGCAAGCCCAGGAGAGCCGGAAGACATGAAGTTCTACGTCAAGGCCCAGAACGTTCCAGAAGCACCCGTGCTCCTCGGCGAGGCGCCGCGCATCGCGCCGGATGCCATCCTGAAGGATTGCCACTTCGGCCGCTACACCGAGGTCAGCGAGCGCGTCCGGATGCAGGACAGCACGCTGGACGATTACTCGTACATCCAGCCCTATTGCGACGTCATGTCGTGCGATATCGGCAAGTTCGCCAACATCGCCTCCATGGCGCGCATCAATCCGGGGTTCCATCCGATGGAGCGCCCCAGCCTGCACCATTTCACCTATCGCCGCGCCATGTACGGCATGGCCGAGCACGACGACGAGGATTTTTTTGCCTGGCGCCGCCGACAGCGCGTCGTCATCGGCCACGACACCTGGATCGGCCATGGCGCGGTCATCATGCCGGGGGTGCGCATCGGCAACGGCGCGGTCGTGGGCAGCAACTCGGTGGTGACGCGCGACGTTCCCGCCTATGCCATCGTCGCCGGCGCGCCCGCCAAGCTGATCCGCCCGCGGTTTTCACGCGCCATCGCCGATGAGCTGCAGCAGATCCAGTGGTGGGACTGGGATCACGCCACCCTGACCGCGCGACTGGCGGATTTTCTGGATCTGCGCGGTTTCCTGGCCCGATACGGAAGCCGTTTGCCCCAAACGGCTTGAGAGCCTGTTCAAAGTCTCCTCGCGGGTGCCTGAGACGCGTGCGCCGAGACATTGAACAGGCTCTGAGGCCACTTCAACAGGCTGTGAACAGGCCGTGTTGTCCTACACCTTCTCCACGCCCCGCGCGGGAAAATCCTTGGAGGCGTGAAGACTAGTACGCCGACACGGAAATTTCGAAACGTGAAAGCGCGTCTTCGCCCCGATGGCGGCGTTGCACATCCTCGCGATACCAACCGGTATCGCTACGGTGTGCGCCTTGCCCTCGGGCCGAATCCATCACTTTCACCATGTTCCGAAATTTCCGTGTCGGCGTACTAGGTTGAACTTCTCGTTTAGCACTCACTCCAAGAGAGTGCTAGAATACTTGAGCAACATGAAAGGACATTCAACGATGACCCAAACGGCTACCACCTCAGCAAACGCCGTGGCGCTGGCCAACCCGTGGGCTGTCGTACCGCCGCTGGGCAACCTGGACGCCTACATCACGGCCGTCAACCGTCTGCCGATGCTGACGCTGGAGGAAGAGCAGCGTTTCGCCCGCGAGCTGCGCGACACCGGTAGCCTGGACGCCGCTGGAAAGCTGGTGCTGTCGCACCTGCGCCTGGTCGTGGCCACCTCGCGCCAGTACCTGGGCTACGGCCTGGCGCACGCCGACCTGATCCAGGAAGGCAACGTGGGCCTGATGAAGGCCGTCAAGCGCTTCAACCCCGACCAGGGCGTGCGCCTGGTCAGCTACGCGCTGCACTGGATCAAGGCCGAGATCCACGAATACATCCTGAAGAACTGGCGCCTGGTCAAGGTGGCCACCACCAAGGCGCAGCGCAAGCTGTTCTTCAACCTGCGCTCGATGAAGCACGGCTTCAAGACCGAGGATGCCGAGCACGACATCACGCACCGCGACGCGCTGACCGCCGCGCAGGTCGACGTGGTGGCGCGCGACCTGGGCGTCAAGCCCGAGGAAGTGCGCGAGATGGAAACCCGCCTGTCGGGCGCCGACGTGCTGCTCGACCCGACCCCCGAGGGCGATGGCGAGCAGGCCTTTGGCCCTATTGCCTACCTGTCGGATGCCAGCCACGAGCCCACGGCCATGATCGAATCGGCCCAGCGCGACGTGCTCGCCACCGAGGGCATCGCCACCGCGCTGAAGAGCCTGGACGAGCGCAGCCGCCGCATCGTGACCGAGCGCTGGCTGAACGTGAACGACGACGGCTCGGGCGGCATGACGCTGCATGAGCTGGCCGCCGAATACGGTGTCAGCGCCGAGCGCATCCGCCAGATCGAGGTGGCCGCCATGAAGAAGATGAAGACCGCGCTGGCGGAATATGCCTGATTCCCTTCCCATTCCAAGGCGCCAGTAGCATTGGAATAAGGCTCTCCACCTCCTCCTCTTCTGCTGAAAACCCGGACTTGCATCCGGGTTTTTTATTTTGAGCGACAACAACGTCAAATGTAACCAAAGCCTACAATTCACGACTGTGCTGATCCGTGTTGTCTGCCTCATCGTTGTCCGCTTGTCCGCGTGGCTGACCAGGGCACGGCGGTCGCTGGCCTTCTTGATGCTGCTGGCGAGCGCCGCCGCCGCAACCGCCGTGCCGCCACCCGCGCCCATCGAGCTGCAAGCCGAACAACGCACGGTCTGGCCGCTGGCGGGCCATGGACAGTTCTGGATCGACCCCACCGGGCAGCTGGACATCGATGCCGTCGCGCGGCACGGCGATGCGCTGGACTGGCGGCCCGTGGCGACCGAGGTGCGCTACACGCTCGATGGCAAGGTGCTGTGGTTTCGCTTCAGCACGCACCAGACGATCACGACCGAGCGCTGGTTCATCGAGTTGATGGATTCGGGCATCGACCGCGCGGTGCTTTACCAGCGCGGAGACGATGGCCGCTGGCTGGCGCAGGAAGCCGGCGACGCCCGGCCCGTGCCGCAGTGGCCCGCGCCGGGCCGGGTACCCACCTTCGCCCTCGCCACCAAGACGGAGCTGCCAGTGAATTACTGGCTGCGCGTGGAGCATGCGCGCGTGCCCTTTTCGGCGCCGATCCGCATCATCGACGGCACGCCCATGGCCATCTCGCGCGATCAGGAGCAGTTTTTGCTGGGCGGCTATTTCGGCTTGCTGGCCATGGTGCTGATGCTGTCAGTGGCGCTGTCCATCGTCTGGCGTGAGCGGCTGATGATCGCCTATGCGCTGTACGTCACCGTGGTCGGCATCACGCAACTGGCACAGCTGGGCATTGGCGCGCAGTACGTGTGGCCGTACTGGGACAGTTGGAACCGCATCTCCACTTTCGTGGGTCCCTCGCTCTCGGCCGTGGTGGGGTTGCTGTTCATCCGGCTGCTGACCGAGCCGGCGCGCAGCTCAATCTGGCTCGACCGCGCCGTGCTGGCCGCGGCCTTTGTCACCGCCGCGCTGGTGATCGCCGACATCGTGGTGCCCGTGGGAACGACCTACCAGCTGATCGGCGACGTGCTGGTGGTGGTGCTGGCGCTGGCCGTGCTCTGCATGGTGCTGGCCTGGCGGCGCAGCAACGACTGGCATCTGCGGCTGGCCATTCTGGGCTTCGTGCCGCTCCTGGTGCTGGCGCTGTTTCCGCTGGCACGCACGCTGGCACTCATCTCGTCTGGCCCGTTGACACGCTACGGCCTGGCCATCGGCGCCGCGCTGGAGATGCCGATCCTGCTGTACGCCATCGCCACCGGCACGGCCAGCCGCCGCGAATCGCGCGTGCGCGCCGCCGCCTCGGCCACCACCGACCCGCTGACGGGCCTGGCCAACCTGCGCGTGCTGACCCTGCGGCTGGACAGCACGCTGACACGCGCGGAAAAGCAGGGCAGCGGTTTCGCCCTGCTGGTGGTGCATGTCGCCAACTGGCAGGACATCGCCGCCACGCATGGCTTGCAAGCGGCCGAGCGCGCGCTGGTGCTGACGGCCTCGCGCCTGCGCCGCATCGTGGGCGACGTCGATCTGGCGGCCCGCCTGAGCGAGGCCGACTTCGCCGTGCTGCTGGAAGCGCCCTGCACCCGCAACGACGCCATCGCCCGCGCGCGCCGCATCGTGGACGAGGGCTCGCGCGATTCGGCGCTGCTGGCCAAGGGCGATACGCTGGAGTTGCACGTCAGCGTGGCCATGCTGCCCAGAAAGCCGCTCAACGCGCAGGCAGTGCTGCGCTGGATACTGGGCGCCGCGCGCGCGGCCAAGGGCAGCCCGCTTGATCAGCGCGTGCGCGTGCTGGGCTGAAACGCAAAAAGCGGCCGCGGCCTTCATCGCGACTACCATCGTGGCTTCACAGCCGCGCTCTTGCCATCCGCCCAGACCGCCATGCCCATTGCCCCGCTCTCCCGCCGCGCGCTGATCGCCAGCGCCGCCCTGCTCGCTTCCATCGGCGCCGCCGCCCCTGCCCTTGCGCAAGGCGTGGCCTGGCCAAGCAAGCCGCTGCGCATCATCGTCGGCTTTCCGGCGGGTTCCTCGCCCGATCTGACGGCGCGCGCGCTGGCCGACCCGCTGGAGAAGGCGCTGGGCCAGCCCGTCGTCGTCGACAACCGCGCGGGCGCGGGCGGCAACATCGGTGCCGACGCCGTGGCCAAGGCCACCGACGGCCACACCATCGGCCTGATGATCAACGGCAACATGACCATCGCCCGGCTGCTGAACCCCGCCGTGCGCTACGACCCGCTGAAGGACCTGGCGCCGATCAGCCTGATCGGCGTGGCGCCGCTGGTGCTGGTGGCGCCCGCCAGCGCCGCGGGCGGCGATGCCAGGGCTTTCTTCGGCGCGGCGCGCACCGCCGGTGACAAGTGGAGCTATGGCTCGCCCGGCGTCGGCACCGTGGGCCACATTGGCATGGAACTGCTGAAAAGCCGTGCCGGCCTTGCCCCGGTGCACGTGCCCTACAACGGCTACCCGCAGGTGTTCAACGCCATGGTGGGGGGCGACCTGCAGTTGTCGATGCTGCCGCCGGCACTGGCCAACACGCAGATCAAGGCCGGCAAGCTGCGCGGCATCGGCGTGACGTCCAGCGGGCGCAGCACGCTGGTGCCCGACCTGCCCAGCCTGGCCGAAGCCGGCGTGAAGGATTTCAACCTGGAAATCTGGAACGCCGTGGCCGCGCCTGCCAGCATGCCGAAAGCGCATGTCGACAAGCTGGCCGCCGCCGTGAGCGCCATCGTGCGCGCGCCCGAGATGCGCCAGCGCCTGTTCCAGCAAGGCTGGCAGGCCGTGGGCTCGTCGCCCGAGGGCTTGGCCAACCGCATTCAGTCCGACACGCGCGTGCTGGGCGACATCATCCGCACACAAGGGATCAAGGCGGAATAAGGGTCATTTTTTCCGAGGTCTTGGTGGGCAGGAGCGTGGGCTGCTCTTGATACCGTTTTGCGTTCAAGACGATGACAAATGACCGCGGCTGGCGCCGCATGACAAATGACAAATGACGAATAGCTTCTTTGTCATTGAAGCGCAGCGAAGTCATTTGTCATTTGTCATCTTGAAAGCCAATGCGCATGAGCAGCCCGCGGCTGGATGCGGAAGCCGCGCCGAGAACGCAAATCAACCCGGCAGGTTGACGCACCTCGTGCAAAATCACAGACCACTTCAATAAAGTGAGCTATTCGCGCCTGACACACAACGATTTCAGATAAAAATACACCTGAAATTCTTTGTATACGTGGGCCTGTAGCTACTTTTTTAGAAGTATCAAGCGCCCCCCAGCAGCAGCTTGATGTCTTCGGCCACCGCCTTGGGATCGCTGCCGTAGCGGCTGTACAGGCGCAGCCGGCCTTGCGGATCGTAGATGTAGCTGGCGGCCGTATGGTCCATGGTGTAGCTGGAGGGCGTGGCACCCTCCACCCGCTTGTAGTAGACCTTGTAGTCCTTGGCAAGCTGCGCCAGCCGCTCGGGAGAGCCAGCGTACAGGCCCAGAAAGCCGGCGTCAAAGCTGCCCATGTAGGCCTTCAGTATCTCGGGCGTGTCGCGCTCGGGGTCGATGCTGACGAACAGCACCTGCAGCTTGTCGCCATCCGGCCCCAGCAATTGCTTGACCTGCGCCATCTCGGTCATGGTGGTGGGACACACGTCGGGGCATTGCGTGAAGCCGAAGAACATCACCACCGCCTTGCCCTTGAAATCGCCCAGGGTGCGCGGCTGGCCGTTGAAGTCGGTCAACTGAAAGCCCTTGGCGTAATCGGCGCCGGTGATGTCGATGCTGCGAAACTGCGGCTTGCCCGGTTGGCAGGCACTCAAAACGGCCACCGCGCCCGCCAGCAGGGCGCCGCCAACGATGCGTTGAATGGTGAATCGGCGTGAAATCATGTCAGATAGTGGTCCAGCAACAGCGCCGCGAGCAACGGCGACAAATGAATCAGCGAAAACCGGAAGGTCTTGCGCGCCAACTGCCCAGAATAACGCCTCAAACCTCAAGGAAGAGGCTTGTCGTGATTGCGCTGCCGCAGGAAGGCGCGCATGTCATCCAGCCCGATGGCGGTTTCGCTGCTCACCGCATGGCGCGGCGCGGGCTTGACGGCGTGACCGTAGATGACCTCGAAAGTCAGCGCCAGCGCATCGTCCTGCCCTGAGTGTTCGCCCAGTCGCTGCCCGATGGCTTCTTCCAGACGCTGGCGCCACGCCCGCCCGCGCAGCGCGCCAAAGCGCTCCACATGCAGGTTGCGGCCCAGCTCGCGCAGCTCGCGCAGCAACCGCTCGGGCGAGGGGAAGGTCAGCGTCACGATCTCCATGTCCATCACCGGCTCGGCGAAGCCCGCCGCCGCCAACTGGTCGCCCCAGTCGTGCATGTCGGTGAACTCGTGCGCGGGCGGCGGCCAGCCCAGCCGCGCATACACGCCGCGCAACTCCTTCAGCGTGTCCGGCCCCAGGCAGGAGAACATCACGAAACCGTTCACGGCAAGCGCGCGGTGCCACTCAGCCATTAGCGCGCCGGGGTCGGCGCTGTGGTGGGCCAGCATGTTGGCCCACACCATTTGCACCGCCCCGTCCGGTGGCCGCGCCACATGCCGGGCCACGGGGCGGTCGCCCACCAGTTTTCGCCACCAGCCGGATGCCTCTTTTCCCGCCGCTTCTTCCGCCTGCTCTTCAACGGCGGAAACCCGAAAGCACTGGGCGCCGGGGTAGTGCCCCGCCGCCAGATCGTGCCCGGCCACACCACCACGCACCGGCTCCCAATGCGCCCAGGCCCGCACTGGCAGGCGGATGACGCCCAGGCGCTCGGCCATGCGGCGCGCCACCTCCTCGTGCAGCCAGGGCGACGCCTGGTGGCGCATCGCGGCCCAGCGGCGCGCGGCCACGGGATCGACGCTGGGTGGTGGCTGGCTGCTGGGTGGTGGCATGGGCGGCAGTATATTGACCACGGCACCGATACCGTTTTGCGTTCGCAAAAGACATTTCTTGATCCATGACGGAATGACTTCGCCGCGGCGCGGCGTCAATGACTCCATGACGTTGGCCGTGCACGAAACGCCTGACGCTCCGTGGCGTCATGGCGGCACAGCCGTCGTCACCCCCTGCCGCGCGAACTGCCGCCGTTTTGAACGCGAATCCGTATGAAATCCTGTTCCCGTGCATGTTCACCCGCCTGCTGAACCGTCTATCGCTGGCCGCGCCGGCCCACGCGCCGCTCTGGCCCAGCCAGTGCATCGTGTGCCGTGCGTGGCCGGCGCAGACCTTGTGCGGCGACTGCACCGTGCGCTTTGCGCCAGTGGTGGCGCGCTGCACCACCTGCGCGCTGCCCGTGCCCCCCGGTGTCGCCATCTGCGGCGCGTGCTTGCGTCACCCCCCGCCGATGACGCGGTGCCTTGCCGCCCTGCCCTATGCCTGGCCGTGGGCGATGTGCATGGCCCGCTGGAAGTTCGAGGGCGACGTGGGCCTGACGCGGCCGCTGGCCCGGCTGATGATGGAGGCGCCAGAGATGCGACGGGCCACAGCCATGGCCGACATCGTGCTGCCCATGCCCATGTCGCCCCAGCGGCTGGGCGAGCGCGGCTACAACCCCGCGCTGCTGCTGGCCCGTGCCCTGGCGCGCCAGCGCACCCTTGCCGACCTGCTGCTGCGCACGCGCGACACCCCGCCCCAGCGCGGCCTGCCGCGCGCACGGCGGCTGAAAAACGTGCGCGGCGCGTTCCAGGTAAACCCTTTGCGGGCGTCCGAACTCGACGGGCGCCACGTGGCGTTGATCGACGACGTCATGACCACCGGCGCCAGCGTGCGCGAGGCCGCCAGCGCGCTGCGCGCCGCGGGGGCCAGTCAAATATCGGTGCTGGTGCTGGCGCGTGCCGCCAACTGATGGCCGCGCACCCACGCACAATCGCGCCCATGTTCCACATCGTTCTGGTCGAGCCCGAAATCCCGCCCAACACGGGCAACGTCATCCGGCTGGCCGCCAACACCGGCTGCGCGCTGCACCTGATCGAGCCACTGGGTTTTTCCATGGACGACAAGCACATGCGGCGCGCGGGCCTGGATTACCACGAATACGCCACCGTGCGGCGTCACGCCGATTGGGACACGTTCATGGCGACCGAACGCCCGTCGCCCGAACGGCTGTTCGCGCTGACCACGCGCGGCACGCGCCACGTGCATGCGGTGGCGTTCCAGCCCGGCGACTGGCTGGTTTTTGGCGCCGAAACGCGCGGCCTGCCACCGGCGCTGCGTGAGTGCCTGCCGCCCGCCCAACAGTTACGCCTGCCGATGCGCGCAGGCCAGCGCAGCCTGAACCTGTCCAACGCCGTGGCCGTGACGGTGTTCGAGGCATGGCGCCAGAACGGCTTCGCCGAAACCTGGACGCGGCGGCCATGAACCTGGAAACGTGCTTTTTTGTCCGCCCATGACGCGCGCACGATTGACCCGCTGTAACAGACCGCTACACTCATGGGTATACCTGTCCGGCCTGGTTTTTCCGGGTTTTTTGCTTCTGAATGTGGCTCACAAGGCCGCACGTTGAACGCCTCCGATGCTTGAAGCCTTCAAACCCCTTATCCGCGCCGTCCTGAACATGGGACGCCGCTTTTCCGGCACCCGAACGGCCACCGTTTCCGAACTGGCACGCATTCGCCGCATCATGAGCGAGCAGGTGCTGGACTGCGAAGTGCGCGTGGCGCGCCGCGTGCGCGCGCACCTGGATGGGGCCAGCTCCGCCATGCAGCTGTGGCTGCTGCGCGCCGAGATCTACCAGGCCGTGTCAGACCAGTTCGGTCAGCAAGAGGCGATGCGCCGGGTCGAACGCCTGGCGCCACTGTTTGAAGGCCTGCTGCCCGCCAATCAGTTGCGCGGCAACTGATCCTAGAAACGGCAGTTGACCGCTCGCTATCCTTGGACAACTGGCATGAG
>JAUNUR010000116.1 GCA_030538085.1 Pseudomonadota bacterium
ATAGAAGAAGCCGGCGTCGGCAATGATCACGCGCCGCCCTTGCCCTGCCCCGCGCGCCGCGGCGACGGAGGCTCGTGCACGGCCGGGCCCGGTTGGGCATGACCACCATGCTTGGCCGCCCAGCCTTCGTCCAGCCGCACCTTGTAGGTACCGGCCACGTCGCTGCGGCCGCTGTCGGCCTGGCCGATGAAAGCGCCCAAGTGCTTCAGCCCGCCGCGCTGCGCCCGCACCAAGTCGTAATAGTGCTGCACACTGGTGCGCAGCACCTCGCTCACGCCCATGCCGGTGACTTCTGCCAGATAAGTGACCTGCTGCTCGGCTTCGGCGTCGAATCGGGCGTTGACTCGCATTTCCGCTCCTTGAGTTCAGACTGTCATCCATTGTATGACAACGAGGCGTCACGTCAATCGAACTTCACCCGCGGGTCGACCCACACGTAGGTCAGGTCGCTGATCAGTTTGGTCACGAGCCCGATCAGCGTGAACAGGTACAGCGTGCCCAGCACCACCGGGTAGTCGCGGCGTATCACGCTCTCATAGCTCAGCAGCCCAAGCCCGTCGAGCGAGAACAGTGTCTCGATCAGCAGCGCGCCGGTGAAGAAGGCGCCGATGAAGGCCGCCGGAAAGCCTGTGACGATGGGAATCAGCGCGTTGCGAAACACGTGCTTCCACAGCACCTGCCGCTCGCTCAATCCCTTGGCGCGCGCCGTCAGCACGTACTGCTTGCGGATCTCTTCAAGGAACGAGTTCTTGGTCAGCATCGCCGTTACCGCAAAGCTGCCCAGCACCATCGCCGTCACCGGCAGCGTGATGTGCCACAGGTAATCGACGATCTTGGCGCCCCAGCTCAGTTCATCCCAGTTGGCCGAGGTCAGCCCGCGCAGCGGAAACCACTGCAACTGCCCGCCAAAGATCACCAGCAGCGCCACGCCCAGCACAAAGCCCGGAATCGCGTAGCCCACCAGCACGATCAGCGTCGTCACCAGATCAAAGCGCGAACCCGCCCGCACCGCCTTGGCCACGCCCAACGGCACGCTGACCAGATAGCTGATGAAGAACGTCCACAGCCCCAGGCTGATCGACACCGGCAGCTTCTCCTTGATGAGCTGCCACACGTCCTTGTTCTGGAAGAAGCTGCGCCCCAGATCAAAGCGCGCGAACTGCCCCAGCATCTGCACGAAGCGCTGATGCGCCGGCTTGTCGAAGCCGTAGAGCTTCTTGATCTCTTCCAGCCGCTTCTCATCCACCCCCTGCGCGCCTCGGTACGCCATCCCCCCGCCCTCTGCCGACGCTCCACCCGCCCCCGCGCGCGCCTCGGCCAGGTACTGCTCTACCGGGCCACCCGGCACGAACTGGATGACGGCGAAGGTCAGCAGCAACACGCCCAGCAGCGTGGGGAGCATCAACAAGAGGCGTTTGAGGATGTAGGCGAACATGGTGGATCAGCCCCAGGAGCGGGTGAATACCTCGTCCAGCGCATCGGTGATGCACTGCCCCTCCTCGGCCAAGGACGCGATCTTGTCGCCCAACGCCGCGACGTCCATCGATACCGTTTCCAGCGGGTTCAGCACCACGTGCTGATCGCCGATCTGGAACACCGGGTTCAGGCGCGTACCAGCGACCTGCGTTCCTGTGGACAAGGTCGAGCGCTTGAGCAAGGGGACGACCACGCGTCGCCGGTAGTTGTCGTACAGCGCCGATTGCACCACCACGACATAGGCCACGTCAGCACGGCGCGGGCCCCGGTAAGCGTGAACGTCGAATTGAGCCACTGAGCGCCGCCCTGTAAGACTTTCAGAGCGGCGAATGGTCGTCGGCGAATGAGCCGTGCGCATCCAGCACGGCGTTCCACTCGCGGCACGCGATTTCAGCCATCCGCCGCTTGTCATCGCGGGCGGATCGTTCACGCGCCACGTACTCGGTCAGCATGGCCTCCACCGTGGCCGACAGGTTGCCGCTGAGGGCCTTGGCTTCCTGCACCAAGTCTTCGCTCAGCGTCAGGTTGACGGGGCGCTTGCGGGCTGAAAGAGTCTGGGGGACGTTCATATGCGCATGGTATGCGCATCATGCGACAGTCGCAAGCGGCGCGCCCTCATTTCGGTGCGGCGGGTTTGGCCCACCACGTATCAATCGCCCAAGTCTCCCCACGAAAGTATGGCGGCGTCACCTTCGGCCGCTCCAGCCGCCACGCGTTGTAGGCCATGCGGTGGGTGCCGGAGAACCATTGGGGCAGCAGCACGTGGCTGTGGCTGATGACGCGATCGAGGGCGCGGCAGGCGGCGCGGTATTCGGGTTCGGTCTTGGCACTGACCATCGCGCTGATGATGCCATCCACCGCCCGGCTCTTCACGCCAGCCAGGTTGCCCGAATCCTCGGTGTCGGCGGCTTTGCTACCAAAAATTTCATAGTACTCCTGGCCCGGGTTGGCTGTGCCTTGATAGTTCAGGCTGGTGATATCGAAATCGAACTTCTGCCATCTCTGCTGCAAGAGCGCGAAATCCACTTGACGGTGCTTCAGTTGAATCCCCAGCTTGGATAGGTTCTGAACCCACGACGCCAACGTGGCGGCACGTCCTTCACTGCTATCTAGGTACTCCAACACGAGGGGCGTTCCTTGGGCGTTTCGCAAGGCGCCGTCGCGCACCTCCCATCCGGCTTCATGCAACATCGCTTGTGCGCGGCGCAGATTCTCGCGCAGACCATCAATGGCTGGGTCTTTCGGTTGATCAGTGCGCGGTGGTTCGTAGGCAGGTCCGAACGCCGTAGGCGGAATACCGGCCCGAAGCGGCTCCATCAATGCCAGCTCTTGCGGGCTGGGCATTCCCGTTGCAGCACATTGCGTGTTGCCGAACAGACCTCTGACCCGCGTGTACGAGTTGTAGAACAGTTGGCGGTTCATCCACTCGTAATCGACCGCCAGGCCCAGTGCCTGGCGCACGCGCACGTCCTGCAGCAGGGGACGGCGCGTGTTGAGCACGTAGCTCTGGAACCCCGTGGGCAGCTTGTGCTGGAACTCGCCCTTGACCAGTTCGCCACTGTCGAAGCGCTTGCCGTTCACGCGCCGTGCCCAGTCACCAGCCGAGTAGAACGTCATCAGATCGAACTCGCCGGCCTTCAGCGCCTCCAGCTTGGCGGTGTTGTCGCGGTAGATCTTGACCAGGATGCGGTCGAAGTTGGCCGTGCCGCGCCGCACGTTCAAATCGCGCGCCCAATACTGAGGATCGCGCACGTAGGTGATGTCCTTGCCGAACTTGACGGGGCCAATCTTGTACGGGCCTGAGCCGATGGGCGGCTCCATCACCACCTCGTTGAACGGTTTTCCCTCGCCCCACTTCCGGCTGAACACCGGCAGCCCGCCCACAGTAAGCGGCAGCTCGCGGTTGGCGCGTTTGAAGCGGTAGCGCACGGTGCGCTCGTCCACCACATCGACGCCGGCGACGTCGATCAGCATCGTCTTGTACGCGGGCGAAGTGTGCGGGCCGACCAGGGTGTCGTAGCTGTGCTTGATGTCGGCTGCCAGCACCGGGTCGCCGTTGTGGAAGCGCGCTTCCTTGCGCAGGCGGAAGGTGGCCGATAGGCCATCGGGCGCCACCGCCACGTCTTCGGCCAGCAGGCCGTAGCCGGCACCCTCCTCGTCCAGCGAGCCGGTGAGGAGGGTATCGAACATCAGTTGCGCCAGGTAGGCTGGCGCCGCCCCCCTCATGGTGAAAGGGTTGTACTTGTCGAAGGTGGACAAACGCAGGTTGCTGACCAGGCGGATTTCGCCACCCTTGGGTGCGTCGGGGTTGACGTAGTCGAAATGGGCGAAACCCGGCGGGTACTTCATGTCGCCCCACAGGGCGTAGCCCTGGGCGGCCCAAGCGGGGGCACACAGCAGCAGGCCAAGGGCTGTCAGCAAAACACGCATGCGACAATTCTGCCGTCAAAACACGCGCGGCCCCACCCCATCCGCATGGGCGCATGCCAGCCGCCTGCAACCCACTAAAAAGGAGAACTCCCGCATGTCCAACCCCACCGGCTTCCTGGCAGGCAAAAAACTGCTGATCACTGGCGTGCTGTCCAACCGTTCCATTGCCTACGGCATCGCCAAGGCTTGCCGCGCGCAGGGTGCCGAGCTGGCCTTCAGCTACGTGGGCGAGCGCTTCAAGGACCGCATCACCGAGTTCGCCGCCGAGTTCGACAGCCAGCTGGTGTTCGACTGCGACGTGGGCAGCGACGAGCAGATCGAGGCCATGTTCAAGAACCTGAGCGCCACCTGGCCCAAGCTGGACGGCTTTGTGCACGCCATCGGCTTTGCGCCGCGCGAGGCCATTGCGGGCAATTTCTTCGACGGCCTGAGCCGCGAAAACTATCGCATCGCGCACGACATCAGCGCCTACAGCTTTCCGGCCATGGCCAAGGCCGCCCTGCCCTACCTGAGCGACAAGGCCGCGCTGCTGACGCTTTCGTATTTGGGCGCGCTGCGCAGCATCCCCAACTACAACACCATGGGCCTGGCCAAAGCATCGCTTGAGGCCAGCGTGCGCTACATGGCCGAGGCGCTGGGTGGCAAGGGCGTGCGCGTCAACGGTATCAGCGCCGGCCCGATCAAGACGCTGGCGGCCAGCGGGATCAAGGACTTCGGCAAGCTGCTGGGTTACGTGGCATCTGCTTCTCCGCTGCGCCGAAACGTGACGATCGAGGACGTGGGCAACGTGGCCGCCTTTCTGCTAAGCGATCTGGCGGCGGGCGTGACGGCGGAGATCACCTATGTCGATGGCGGCTTCAGCCAGACGGCGGGGTTGAGCATCGACATGGTGGGCTGACGCGCGCCGCTGCTTTTACTCTGATTGTGGGAGCGGCCTTGGCCGCGATGAAGCGTTGCGCCTTGTAGGGTGCGCTATCGCGGCCAAGGCCGCTCCCACAAGAATCCACGCCACCAGTTATTAAGCCAAATTGGCCTGCAGCGCTTGTCCATCAAGCGCAAGCAGCTTCTCTATTCATAGCATGAATCGCCGTCGCCTGCTGTTGCTCACGCCATTTCTGGGCGTGCTGTGCTCCCCGCTGGCCTGGGCGCAGCGCCAGACTGCGGGCGAGCGCCCTGCCCTGCAACTGGCCGGTGGCTACCGCCCTGGCATGGGCCTGCGTGACTGGTGGGTGAGCGAGAAGTACGACGGCGTGCGCGCACTCTGGGACGGTCAGCAACTGCGCACGCGCGGCGGCGAACGCATCGCGGCACCGGCATGGTTCACGGCGGGCTGGCCGGCGGAGCCAATGGATGGCGAGCTGTGGGCCGGACGCCGCCGCTTCGAGCAGGCGCAGTCGGCCGCCGCGCGCCAGCAGCCCGATGACGCCACCTGGCGCGCGCTGCGCTACATGGTGTTCGACGTGCCCGCGCACCCCGGCACGTTCGACGAGCGCCTGCGCGCCCTGGCCGGGCTGGTGGCGCGCATCGACCAACCCTGGGTACTGGCCGTGCCACAGCGCAAGGTAGCCAGCGATGCCGAGTTGCAAGCACTGCTGCGCGACGTGGTGCGCGGCGGTGGCGAGGGGCTGATGCTGCGGCGCGGTGCCTCCTTGCACCAGGCGGGCCGCAGCGGCGATCTGCTGAAGCTGAAAACCCACGACGATGCCGAGGCCCGCGTGCTGGCGCACCTACCCGGCAAGGGCAAACACGCTGGCCGCCTGGGCGCGCTGCTGGTGGAAACGCCCGAGGGCAAGCGCTTTGCGCTGGGCACCGGCTTTACCGATGCCCAGCGGGCCGCGCCGCCGCCAGTGGGCAGTTGGGTGACGTACCGCTACCGTGGCGTTCACCAGGGCTCCGGCCTGCCGCGCTTTGCCAGCTTCGTGCGCGTGCGGGCGGATGAGGCGCGTTTCAGGCTGGCGCGATGAGCGCCCGGCGGTGCCGAGGGCACGCGGCTCTCGGCCCTGCGTATCCCTTGCACGCTGGCCTATTGAGCAACTCAACCCCGCCAGCAGGGTCGGTGTACCTGAAGAAAATCAATGACTTACAAAACGTTTTCTTGAGCGAGTTTCGTCATTCAGGACAAGCCTATGTCATGCCTTCACCTCATCCCGTCATTG
>JAUNUR010000020.1 GCA_030538085.1 Pseudomonadota bacterium
AGGTTGTGCTCGATCACCACGATGGTGTTGCCCGCGTCGCGCAACTGGTGCAGCACCTTCAGCAGCAGTTCGATGTCGGCGAAGTGCAGGCCGGTGGTGGGCTCGTCCAGGATGTAGAGCGTGCGCCCGGTGTCGCGCTTGGACAGCTCCAGCGCCAGCTTCACGCGCTGCGCCTCGCCGCCCGAGAGCGTGGTGGCGCTCTGCCCAAGCTGGATGTAGCTCAGGCCCACGTCCAGCAGCGTTTGCAGCTTGCGCGCCAGGCCGGGCTGGTCCTTGAAGAAGGCGTGCGCTTCTTCCACCGTCATGTCCAGGATCTGCGCGATGTGCCGGCCCTTCCAGTGCACTTCCAGCGTCTCGCGGTTGTAGCGCTGGCCGTGGCAGACATCGCAGGGCACGTACACGTCGGGCAGGAAGTGCATCTCCACCTTCACCACGCCGTCGCCCTGGCAGGCCTCGCAGCGGCCGCCGCCGCTGGATTGCGGCACGTTGAACGAAAAGCGCCCCGGCCCGTAGCCGCGCTCGCGCGCCGTGGCGGTTTCGGCCATCAGCTCGCGGATCGGTGTGAACAGGCCGGTGTAGGTGGCCGGGTTGCTGCGCGGCGTGCGGCCGATGGGCGACTGGTCGACGGCGATCACCTTGTCGAACTGCGACAGGCCCAGGATGGCCTGGTGTGGCGCCGGCTCAGTGTGGGCGCGGTGGATGTCGCGCGCGGCGGCGGCGTACAGCGTGTCGTTGACCAGCGTGGACTTGCCCGAGCCCGACACGCCGGTCACGCAGGTGAACAGGCCCACGGGAAAGTCTACCGTCACGTTCTTCAGGCTGTGGCCGGTGGCGCCGACAATGCGGATGCGGCCGTCGACCTCAGGCGATTTCGACACTGATCTCTTGTCTGGCGGACGCGAATCGCCATCCGGCTTGTAGCGTGGCCGGCGCCGCTTCGGCAGCTCGATGCGCCGCTCGCCGCGCAGGAACTGCCCCGTCACCGAATCGCGCGCCGCCGCCACGTCGTCGAAGCGGCCCTGCGCCATCACTTGTCCGCCGTGCACGCCGGCGCCCGGCCCCAGGTCGATGATGTGGTCGGCCGCGCGCATCATGTCCTCGTCGTGTTCGACCACCAGCACGCTGTTGCCCAGGTCGCGCAGGTGCTGCAGCGTGCCGATCAGGCGGTCGTTGTCGCGCTGGTGCAGGCCGATGCTGGGCTCATCCAGCACGTACATCACGCCCGTCAGGCCGCTGCCGATTTGCGAGGCGAGGCGGATGCGCTGGGCCTCGCCGCCGGAGAGCGTCTCGGCGCTGCGCTCCAGGCTGAGGTAATTCAGCCCCACGTCGTTCAGGAACTTCAGCCGGTTGCCGATCTCGCGCACCACCTTGTCGGCGATCTCGGCCTTGGCGCCTTGCAGTTGCAGCGCATCGAAATACGCCTTGGCTTCGCCCAGCGTGACGTGGCTGATCTGGTAGATGGCGCGGCGCTGCTCAGCTTCGCCCACGAACACGTGGCGCGCCTCCTTGCGCAGGCGCGTGCCGCCGCAATCGGGGCAGGGTTGCGCGCCGCGGTAACGCGCCAGTTCCTCGCGCACGATGGGCGAATCGGTCTCGCGGTAGCGGCGCGCCATGTTGGGCAGGATGCCCTCGAAGGGGTGCCTCTTGTTCACGGTGCGGCCCGCTGATGCGCCGCTGTCGAAGGTGTACGAGAACTTGATGTCCTCGTCGCCCGAGCCGTGCAGGATGGCGTGGCGCACTTGGCTCGGCAGGCTCTCGAACGGGGCATCGACACTGAACTTGTAGTGCCTGGCGAGCGACTCGATCAGCGCGAAGTAGTAGCCATTGCGCCGGTCCCAGCCCTTGATGGCGCCGCTGGCCAGACTTAAAGACGGGAAGGCCACCACGCGCTCGGCGTCGAACACTTCCGTCACGCCCAGGCCGTCGCAACTGGGGCAGGCGCCCGCTGGCGCGTTGAACGAGAACAGGCGCGGCTCCAGCTCGGCGATCGAGTGGTTGCATACCGGGCAGGCGAACTTGCTGTTGAACAGGTGTTCGCGCCCGCTGTCCATCTCCAGCGCAATGGCGCGGCCGCCCGCCAGGCGCAGCGCGGCCTCGAAGCTGTCGGCCAGGCGCGAGGCGACATCCGGGCGCACCTTCAGGCGGTCGATGACCACGTCGATGTCGTGCTTCTCGGCCTTTTTGAACTGCGGCAGATCTTCGACGGCCAGCACCTCGCCGCCGACACGAAAGCGCACGTAGCCCTGCGCCTGCATCTGCTCGAACAGTTCGGTGAACTCACCCTTCTTCTCGCGCGCCACGGGCGCGAGGATCATGATCTTGGTGTCTTCGGGCAGCGCCAGCACGGCGTCAACCATCTGGCTGACGGTCTGCACCGTCAGCGGCAGGTCATGCTCGGGGCAATGCGGCGTGCCGGCGCGCGCGAACAGCAGGCGCAGGTAGTCGTGGATCTCGGTCACCGTGCCGACGGTGGAGCGCGGGTTGTGGCTGGTGGCCTTCTGCTCGATGGCGATGGCGGGCGACAGGCCTTCGATCAGGTCCACGTCGGGCTTGTCCATCAGTTGCAGGAACTGGCGTGCATAGGCGCTCAGGCTTTCGACGTAGCGGCGCTGCCCTTCGGCGTACAGCGTGTCGAACGCAAGCGACGACTTGCCCGAACCCGACAGGCCGGTGACCACCACCAACTGGTGCTTGGGGATATCGAGGTCGATGTTCTTGAGGTTGTGCGTGCGGGCGCCGCGCACGCTGATGCGCTGCGCGCGCAGCGCCTGCGCCAGCGGCGTGCCGGCGTTGTGGTCGGCGGGAATCGGGGGCTTGGACAGATCGGTCATGACGGCGATGCCCTGATGCAGGGCAACCGATCATTATCGGTTTTCGGGCCGAAGATTGCAGGCGCCTACAGCCGCGCCCACTGGCCCATCAGCCGCCCCGGATGCGGCACGGTGATCGTGCGGCCTCTGACCTGCAGCAGCCCGGACTGCTGCAGCTCCTGCAGGATGCGCGAGAAGTGCTCGGGCGTCAGGTTCAGGTGCGAGGCGATGGCGCGTTTGGTGGACGGCAGGGTGACGGTGAAGGGCGCCTCGGGGTCGTCGCAGCGACGCAGCAGCCAGGCGACGAAGCGCTCGGTGCCGTTGCCCAGCGCCTGCAGGGCCAGTTCCTGCACCAGGCTTTCGACCCGCTTTGATAGGCCGACGATGATGCCGCGCGCAAGCAGAGGGTTGCGCTCCAGTTCTTCGAACAAGGCCTGCTTGGGGATGTGCAGCAACAGCGCGTCGCTGGCGACCTCGGCCGTCACCACCGCGTCGTGGTCCAGAAAGGCCAGCGGCTCGGCGATGCTGTGGCCGGGGCCGGCGGTGCCGGTCAGGCGCGGCGTCCCTTTCGGCCCCAGGCCCAGCAGGCGAACCTGGCCGTACACGACCACGTACATGCCACCCAGCGGTTCGCCCCGGCGAAACACCTGCTCTCCGCGCTTGAACGCATGCCGCGTGGTGACGGCCGCCAGCCGTGCCAGCGTGGCCTTGTCGAGCGCGCGGAACAGGGGCAGGCGCGCCAGCAGGGTTTCGGGAGGGACTTCGCGCCGGGTCATGCCCGACAGCGTAACGCGAACGGTGTTGCAGGCTGCGCCATCCCATTGACTGTGGGAGCGGCCTTGGCCGTGATGGGCGTGTCGACTTGGCGCTGGGCGTTGCCATCGCGGGCAAGCCCGCTCCCACAGGGGAGCCGGCGCTCAGGCGGCGACCTCGACCCACTCCGGCGCAGCGGCAGGATCGGATATCTGCTCGACCCAGTCGCTCCAGGCTTGTGCGAAGGCTCGCCTGGCATCCTCGGTTGCATCGGGCGCCACGGCGGCGCGCAGGAGTTGCGTCAACTCGGCCGAGCGCGGCACTGGAAAGCCACCGCGCGTGTATTCGACCGACTGGCCGTTGTCCAGCCGCGTCAGGCGGATGTCGCCGCGCATTGGCACGCCGAAGGCCAGCAAGTCCTTGCGCCCGAAGCGCCCCGCCAGGCCCTTGAAGCCGCCAGCATTGGCGGCGCCCGTCACCAGCGACACGACGCTGGCGATCACGCCGGCCACGCCGTCGTCCAGTTGCTCGCGCAATTCGACCCTGATCTCGCCCCGGCGCGGCGTGCCTTGCGGGTACAGGCGCGCCAGGGCATCGCGCGTCATCCGCCAGGCACCAGCCACGGTGGGGCAGGAGTGGCCGGTCAGTTTGACGGCGTCGAGGTAGCGGTATTGCAGCGTGCCGCCCTCGGCCGAACCCAGGGTTTCGGCCAGCGGGTCGGTCATCGTGATCGACGGCATCTGGTCGTAGTAGGCGGGCGTGTTCATGATGGCTCCTGTGTTGCGAACGACAAACCACTCCGCGGCCACGACCAGCCCCGACCGATGACGTGTCCGACGAGCGCCTCACGCGCGATGTAGGGCTGGCGCCAGCTTCGGCTGTCGCTGGAGGCGTCGCGGTGGTCGCCCAGCAGCAGGTAGTGGCCCGCCGGCACGTGGAAGGTGTGGGTGAAGACGGAGCGGCTGGCGTAGGGCTCGGCCAGCGGCTGGCCGTTGATGTGCACCTGGCCGCTCTTGATGGTCACGGTTTCCCCCGGCAGGCCGATAACGCGCTTGACCACGTGCTGACCCAGCTCGTGCGAATCGGCCACCACCACGTCACCCCGGCGCACCGGGGTGCGGCGCCACAGCCTGCGCGTCAGCGCCAGGGCACCACCCTGCAGCGCGGGGGCCATGGAGTGCGATTGCACGCGGGTGAGCCAGAACATGGCGATGCTCCCTTGCCCGATCAGTGGTGGCCGCAGCCACCGCCGTGGGCGGCGTGGCCGTGACCGTGGTGGTGGTCGTGGTCATGTCCCTCGGCGTATTTGAAGAAGGACACGTAGGCCTCCATGTAGGTGCGCGCGGCGGGCAGGTCGTTGTCGTCGAACTTCTTCAGCGCAATCGCCTTGTCGAAGCGCTTTTCCAGTTCCGGCCAGCGCTCGGCGTCGATCAGGCCGAGCAGCGGCTCGATGCTGCCACGCTCCAGCGCTTCGTCGGCGGCGCGCACCTGCGGTGGAACGGCGCTGCCGGCGGGCTTGATGCCGTCGTAACCCGCGCCTTCGCCCGCGCGGTGGATGCGCACCATGTTCTCCAGGAACCACTGCTCGGCCAGCAGGGCCGCTTCGCCGCCGACGGCGCGCACGCGCTGGGCGCGGTCGAAGGTGGCGCGCAGCTCGTCCTCGCCCTCGGACATCACCCATTTCAGCGCGATGTTGACGTTGCCCTGGCTCAGCGCGCGGCGGCCATCAATGACGGCGGGGCCGTCCGCCGTGTCGCAGTGCGCCGAGGCGGGGCGGATGACCAGGCGGGTGATCGACGCGGCCAGCGTGCGCAAGAAAGTGGTGAATGTCATGGCGATCTCCTTCAGTGTTTGGTGGCGGGCGGGATTCAATGTGCGATCAGGATGGCCCGGAAGCCGGGGTGGTCGAAGTAGACGGGGTACTGGTTGACGGCGTGCGTCACTTTCAGCAGGCCGTCCACGGGCTGGGTACCGGCTGTCTTGCCGTTCATGGCATCCACGCCCGCGCCGATCTCGGCGATCAGCCCATGCAATTGCTCGTCGGCGGCGGGCTCCAGCTTGCAGTTCTTCACGATGTCGGCCACTTGAAGCTCGATCTGGCCGGCCAGTTGCCTGTACTGATCGGCACTCAGCTTGCCGGCGTGGGCGGCGTCCAGCTTGGGGGCGACCAGGGCGCGGATGCCGTCCATGCCCTTGCGCAGCGGCGCGTCGGTGCCCCACTTCTGGCCCTGGTTCAGCGTTAGCTCCTGCGGCGCGCTGCCGTGGTCGTGGGCGGCCTTTTGCGCCAGGGCGGGCGTGCCCAGCGCCATCAGGGAGGCCATCGCGGTGGCGGCCAGGGTCCATTTGAATGCGTTCATTTCTTCATCTCCGTTGGGTTGCCACAGGCGTCCGTCGCCTGCATGAAAGAACGGAGTGGCGGGGTTTGAAGACCGTTCCGCCGAAGTTCTGGACCCTTAGCAAATATCAAGACGGCGGGCCGTCAGCGCACAGCCCGCGCCTATTTCACCAGGTTCCTGAGCTGGGCGGTGCGGCTGTCCAGCGTGCGCCAGCGGAACTCGAACCCCTCGGGCACGAACACCACCACCGGCACTCGGCTGTTGTAGGGCACCAGCAGGGGCTCGGCGCCGACGAACTGCCGGCGGCGGCTGTCGTCGGGGCAGCCCATGCGCGTGCTCATCACCTCGCCCCGGCTGGCGAACACCCAGTAGGCGTAGGGGTGGCCCGGCACCTCGCGCTGCGAGAACATGCCGTCCATGCCATGGCGGTTGCAGTCCACCGGCATCGTCTTGCCGCCCTGCAACTCCACGCGGTGCAGTTGCTCGTCCTCCAGCGGCGGCAGCTTGACCACGTGGCGCTGGTGGCCGGGCAGACTGGCCGGGAAGGCGGCCAGCGCGTCGCCCGTGGCGATGGGGCGCGGCGCGCTGGTGCCCGGCGCGGGCGTCGTGGATGGGGTGGTTTGGGCGCAGGCGGCCAGGCACAGGGCGGCAAGCAGCGGCGCCGCCAGTCGCGGGGCCAGACGGTGGGCGGGGCGGGGAATTGAAAGCGCGTGCATAAAAGCCTTTCATGGTTGCGAACGCGGACCTGCAAGTTATACGCCGTGGCGCCGGGCCGGCGGGCGCCACCGGGCGATGCCACGTGTCGGCCAATGCCGATGCCCGCACGGCGCCTGTGCCCTGCCCGCGCGGGCCGGATGGCTGACAATACCGTGCCACGGGCCCTGGCCCCCTTGGCACCCTTGTCCGCCGCGTCGCCGTACCGATGTCCGTTACCGATTCAACTTCCCCCCCGCCCCCCGCCGTCCACCGCATGACGCCCGACGAACGCCGCGCCAGCCTGTCGCTGGCGGGTATCTTCGCGCTGCGCATGCTGGGGCTGTTCCTGGTGCTGCCGGTGTTCACGCTGGAGGCGGCGCGCCTGCCGGGCGGCAACGATCCGGCGCTGGTGGGGCTGGCGATGGGCATCTATGGCCTCACGCAGGCCGTGATGCAGGTGCCGCTGGGGCTGGCGTCCGACCGCGTGGGGCGCAAGAAGGTGATCGTGCTGGGCTTGATCGTGTTCGCGCTCGGCAGCATGGTCGCCGCGCTGGCGGGCAGCGTGCCCATGCTGATCGTGGGCCGCGCCATCCAGGGCGCGGGCGCGGTGTCGGCGGCGGTGACGGCGCTGCTGGCCGACCAGACGCGCGACGAGGTGCGCACCAAGGGCATGGCGCTGATCGGCATCAGCATCGCGGCGATGTTCGCGCTGTCGTTAGTGGCAGCGCCGCCGCTGGCCGCCGCCATCGGGCTGTCGGGGCTGTTCTGGATCACCACCGCGCTCACGCTGGCCGGCATTGCCGTGGTGCTGTGGCTGACGCCGCCCGAACCGGCCAAGCAGGCCGACGTGCCGCGCGGCCGCCTGGCCGACGTGTGGCTGCACCCGCACCTGTGGCGGCTGGACCTGGGCGTGTTCGTGCTGCACACGGTGCAGATGGCGATGTGGGTGGTGGTGCCCGCGCTGCTGGTGCAGGCCGGGCTGCCTAAGGCGCAGCACTGGCACGTCTATTTGCCGGCGGTGCTGGCCTCGTTCCTCATGCTGGGCGGGTTGTTCGCCGCCGAGCGGCGTGGCGCGCTGCGTGGCGTGCTGCGCACCGGCATCGCGCTGCTGTTCATCGTGCAACTGGCCTTGCTGCTGCTGGCGCCGCGCGCGCCGGGGCTGTGGACGCTGGGGGCGCTGCTGCTGTTCTTCTTCATTGCCTTCAACCTGCTGGAGGCCACGCAGCCCAGTTTGATCTCGCGCCTGGCGCCCGCCGATGCGCGCGGCGCGGCGCTGGGGGTCTACAACACGCTGCAGTCGCTGGGGTTGTTCGCTGGCGGCGCTTTAGGCGGCTGGCTGGTCAAGGCCGGGGGGCCGCAGGCGGTGCTGGTGGCAACGTCGGTGCTGGCGCTGCTGTGGCTGCTGCTGGGCTGGGGGCAGATGATGCCGGCGCCGAAGGCATCGGCGACGGCTGCGCCATCTGCTGCTCGGGCGTCCTAGCCGTGGCATCGGGCGCCAGGCGCGCCACCAGGTTGTCGGCAATCGTCGCGTACAGCGGCCGGCTGACCATGCGCGACACCAGGCTGGCCAGCAGCGCGCAGGCCATCAGGCCCAGCACCATGGCGTAGCCGTCCACCATCTCCATCACGATGATCATGGCGGTGATGGGCGTCTGCGTCATCGCCGCCAGAAAGCCCGCCATGCCCAGCGCGATCAGCACCGTGGCGTATTCGGGCGCCAGCAGCTGCGCCACATCGTGCCCCAGGCTGGCGCCAATCGACAGGCTGGGCGTGAACAGCCCGCCCGGCACGCCGGACCACGCCGACAGCCAGGTGGTGACGAACTTCAGCAGCGTCCACAGCAGCGGCCAGTTGGCCGCTTCGCCCGCCAGCAGGCTGCGCGTGTGCGCGTGCCCGCCGCCCACGGCGCTGGCCTGCGTCAGGATGCCGATCACCGCCACCGCCAGTCCGCAGGCGGCGGCGAAGCGGATGGGGTGCAGGCGCCGGAAGGCGCTGATGCGGTCCCGGCCACCGAACAGCGACACGATGAGCAGGCGCGCGAACAGCCCGCCAACCAGTCCGCAGACCAGCGCCAGCGTCATCCCCGGCAGCAGCACGCCCCATTCCACCCGCTCGATGCGGATGCGGCCGAAGTACGACAGGTTGCCGAATGCCGCCACCGCCACCAGGCCGGCCATCACGATGGCGCCCAGCATCAGGCCGGACGAGCGCGTCTCCAGCCGGCGCGACAGCTCCTCGATGGCGAACACGATGCCGCCCAGCGGCGTGTTGAAGGCCGCCGCGATGCCGGCCGCGGCGCCCGCCACCAGCAATTCACGCGCGCTGATGCCCGAGCGCGGCGACAGAAAGCGCCGCGCCGCATACATCACGCCCGCCGCGATCTGTACGGACGGCCCCTGGCGCCCGATCGACAGCCCCGCCAGCAAACCGCCGGCCACCGCCAGCGCCTTGGCCAGCGAAATCCGGATCGACACCAGCGCCGAGCGCGAAGGCGCATCCAGCCGCGGGTCCAGCGCCGCCAGCGCCTGCGGTGGCCCCGAGCCGCCCGCGCCGGGGGCGAAGCGCGTGGTGGCCCACACGATCAGCGCCGTCAGCGCCGGCGTCCACAGCAGTGGCCACCAGCGCCAGCCGGCCTGCATCGACCTGAAAGTCTGCTCGGCCGCGTCGGCCAGCAGCGTGAACAGCACCACCGACAGGCCCGCCAGCAGCGCGAACAGGCCGACGACGAAGCGGTCGATCCAGATGCGCGGGTCGCTCACCTCGCTGCGTACCTGGTCCAGGAAATCCGGATCGCTCTTCATGCGGGGCATTCTGGCACGGGCGTTGCGGCACAATTGCTGGCTCCGTTCAGTTCAACTGCTTTTCCCCTTTCACTTTCACAGGAACAAGCCATGGCCTCCGTCAACAAAGTCATCCTCGTCGGCAACCTGGGGCGCGACCCCGAGATGCGCACTTTCCCCAGCGGCGACCAGGTGGCCAACGTGACGCTGGCCACCACCGACAAGTGGCGCGACAAGCAAAGCGGCGAGCCGCGCGAGCACACCGAATGGCACCGCCTGGTGTTCAACGGCCGTCTGGCCGAGATCGCCGGGCAGTACCTGCGCAAGGGCAGCCAGGTTTACATCGAAGGCAGCATTCGCACCCGCAAGTGGCAAGACCAGGCCACCGGCCAAGATCGCTACAGCACAGAAATCCGTGTCGACCAGATGCAGATGCTGGGCAGCCGCCAGGGCATGGGCGGCCCGTCGGACGATGGCGGCGGCTACGGCGGTGGTGGCGATGGCGGCTACGAAGCCCCGCGCCGTGCCGCGCCCGCGCCACGTGCAGCGCCCGCCCCGCGCGCACCCGCACCCGCCGCGGCGCGGCCGTCGTCGGGTTTCGACGACATGGATGACGACATCCCGTTTTAAAAAGGCTCCCCCTGTGGCGCTGTCGCGCTTTCCCCCTGAGGGGGACAACGCCAGCGGCGCTCCGCGGCGTTCCCGTGTGGCCTGCTCCGCGGCCTTCTGGCGGCTTGCTGCGCAGCCCATGGCTCCAAATCACGCGCCTGTCTTGAACATGAACGCCACCCTTTCACGCCGCCACCTGCTGACCGCCGCCGTGCTGGCGCCGCTGGCCGCATGGGCGCAGGACAAGCCCTACGAACCCACGCTCGGCCAGGGCGGCAAGGACGTGATCTGGGCGCCGACGCCCGATGCCATGGTCGACCGCATGCTGGTGCTGGCGGGCCTCAAGCCCAGCGACTTCGTGATCGACCTGGGCGCGGGCGACGGCAAGATCGTCATCGCCGCGGCGCGGGCCGGCGCGCGCGGGCTGGGCATTGAGTACAACGCCGATCTGGTGGCGCTGGCGCAGCGCCGCGCGCAGGCCGCGGGCGTGGCGGAGCGGGCGCGCTTCGAGCAGGCCGACATCTTCGAGTACGACTTCGCGCGCGCCAGCGTCGTCACGCTGTACCTGCTGCCGCGCCTGAACCTGCGCCTGCGGCACCGCCTGCTGGCGCTGACGCCTGGCACGCGCATCGTCTCGCACTCATTCGACATGGGCGACTGGCGCCCGGACGAGGTGACCAACGCCGGCGGCGCCACGGCCTTTCTATGGCTGGTGCCGGCCAACTTTGGCGGCGAATGGGCGCTGCGCTTTCCGCTGGCCGGCGGCGCCGAGGCGCGCGGGCTGCTGGAAGTCGACCAGCGCTTTCAGCAGATCGGCGGCGCGGCAGTGTTCCGCGATTTCACCGCCAGCCTGCGCCAGCCGCTGCTGTCGGGCGACCGCGTGCGCTTTGCGCTGACCGATGCTGAAGGCCAGCTGCGCGAGTTCGACGGCCGCATCGCCGGGCGCGAGCTGATCGGTACCGTGACACAGGGCGAAGCGCGCGTGCCCTTCACGGCCACGCGCACTGACACCGCGATTCCGCCCATCGGCGGCAGTGAGCCGGTGCAGCAGCAGGGCGGTGCTTGACGATACTATTGGGGAGTATGGTTGTCTAGCGCTTTCCTATCAAGCGCTGGCGGCTAGATATGGCGGGAGTATGTGGGCACTTTCCGCTGACAGCGACCCTTGTCAGATCATCCCCGCCAGGCCGCCCCCACGGCCTGCAGTTTTCGTTGGCGGGGCTGACGAATGAAACCCAGCGGCGGGAAATCCGTCCCTTGCTGGGTTTCGCGATGCTCAACCCAGCCTACCGCTCCGTGCGTGCGCCAGCCTTTGTGGGAGCGGGCTTGCCCGCGATGGACGCGCCCCCCCGGTTCAACCACAGTCCCATCGCGGGCAAGCCCGCTCCCACAAAAAATCTGGCTTCAGCGGCTCAGATCATCACCGCCGGGTCGTCGGCCACTTCCTGCAGAAACACGCGCGCCTTGCGCGGCGCGACGCTGACGGTGTCGCCTTCCTTCACCCCCAGCGCACGAAACTCGTCCGACGGAAGGTGCGCTTCCAGAATTTGCCCCGGCTGATCGCGCGGCGTCAGCTCCAGCCGCGCCAGCGGGCCGACGACCAGCGCGCGGTCCAGCCGCGCGGCCAGGCCGGTGCCGCCGGGCGCGTAGGGCGTGACCACCAGGTCGCTGGGTCGCACGAAGGCCATGGCCTCGGCGTCCAGTGCGTCGGCGTGCTCGGGCGCGGCGATCTGCCAGTCGCCCACCTGCAGTTGCCCGCCGCTGGCGCGGCCACGGAACAGGTTGACGTCGCCCAGAAAACCGTAGACGAAGGGGCTGGCCGGCTGCTCCCACACCTGCTGCGGCGTGCCGACCTGCTCGATGCGGCCCTGGTGCATCACCACCACGCGGTCGGCCACTTCCAGTGCCTCTTCCTGATCATGGGTGACGAAGATGCTGGTCACGTGCAGCTCGTCATGCAGGCGGCGCAGCCACCTTCTCAATTCTTTCCGTACCTTGGCGTCGAGCGCGCCGAAGGGTTCGTCGAGCAGCAGCACCTTGGGCTCCACGGCCAGCGCGCGCGCCAGGGCGATGCGCTGGCGCTGCCCGCCCGAGAGCTGCGAGGGGTAGCGGTCGGCCAGCCAGTCGAGCTGCACCAGCTTCAGCAGCTCGGTCACCTTGGCCTTGATCTGCGCGTCGCTCGGGCGCTCGCGGCGCGGCTTCACGCGCAGGCCGAAGGCCACGTTCTCGGCCACCGTCATGTGGCGGAACAGCGCATAGTGCTGGAACACGAAGCCCACCTGCCGCTCGCGCACGTGCACGTCGGTGGTGTCGGCGCCGGAAAACAGGATGCTGCCGGTGTCGGCCGATTCCAGCCCCGCGATGATGCGCAGCAGCGTGGTCTTGCCGCAGCCCGAGGGGCCGAGCAGCGCGACCAATTCGCCCGAGTCGATGTCGAGGCTGACGTCATGAAGGGCGCGGAAGTTGCCGAACTGCTTGGTGACGTGGCGGATTTCGATGCTCATGCGATTGCTCTTGATTCGATAGCTTCTGGCGCTTGCTTGGCAGGGGCTGAAGCCGTATTCGATGTAGATTCACGAGGCCGCTCCGGCGGCAGCTCGGCCGCCGCCTTGCGCTCGCGCTCGTGCTGCCACTCCACGACCGTCTTGATGACCAGCGTGACGATGGCCAGCAGCGCCAGCAGCGAGGCGACGGCAAACGCGGCCTGGCCCTGGTATTCGTTGTAGAGAATCTCCACGTGCAGCGGCATGGTGTTGGTCTGCCCGCGGATGTGGCCACTGACCACCGACACGGCGCCGAACTCGCCCATGGCGCGCGCGTTGCACAGGATCACGCCGTAGATCAACCCCCACTTGATGTTGGGCAGCGTGACGTGCCAGAAGGTCTGCCAGCCGCTGGCGCCCAGCACCTGCGCGGCCTGCTCCTCGTCGCTGCCCTGCGCCTGCATCAGCGGAATCAGCTCGCGCGCGATAAACGGAAAGGTGACGAACACCGTGGCCAGCACGATGCCCGGCACGGCGAACACGATCTTGATGTCGTGCTCGGCCAGCCACGGCCCCAGCCAGCCCTGCGCGCCAAACACCAGCACGTAGATCAGGCCCGCCACCACCGGCGAGACGGAGAACGGCAGGTCGATCAGCGTCGTCAAAAAGGCCTTGCCCTTGAACTCGAACTTGGCGATGCACCACGCGGCGGCCACGCCGAACACCAGGTTGAGCGGCACGGCGATGGCGGCGGTGAGCAGCGTCAGGCGGATCGCGGCCAGCGCGTCGGGCTCCTTCAGCGCGGCCCAGTAGGCCGTCCAGCCGCCTTTGAGCGCCTCGACGAACACGGCGGCCAGCGGCAGCACCAGGAACAGGCCCATGAAGCCCAGCGCCAGCGCGGTCAGCAGCCAGCGGATGGCGGGCGATTCGGTGGTGCGCACGCGCTTGGCAATGCCGGCGCTCATGCTGCACCCCCGTAGCGGCGGCGGCCCCAGGCCTGGATGCCGTTGATGATCAGCAGCAGGATGAAGGAGATCAGCAGCATCATCGACGCCACGGCGGTGGCGCCGGCGTAGTCGTACTGCTCCAGCTTGCCGATGATGATGAGCGGCGTGATCTCCGACACCATGGGCATGTTGCCGGCGATGAAGATGACCGAGCCGTACTCGCCCACCGCGCGCGCGAAGGCCATGGCAAAGCCGGTGAGCAGGGCCGGCGCGATGGCCGGGAAGATCACGCGCCAGAAGGTCTGCCAGCGCGTGGCGCCCAGGCAGGCCGCCGCTTCTTCCAGCTCCTTCTCGGTGTCTTCCAGCACTGGCTGCACGGTGCGCACCACGAAGGGCAGGCCGATGAAGATCAATGCGATGACGATGCCCGCCGGCTGGAAGGCGAGCTGGATGCCCATGGGCTCCAAGTACTGTCCGAGCCAGCCGTTGCCCGCCAGGATGGCCGTGAGCGCGATGCCCGCCACGGCGGTGGGCAGGGCGAAGGGCAGATCGACCAGCGCGTCGGCGATTTTCTTGCCCGGAAACTCATAGCGCACCAGCACCCAGGCCACCAGCAGGCCCGCCACCACGTTGACGCAGGCGGCGATCAGCGACGCGCCAAAGGTGAGCCGGAACGAGGCCAGCACGCGCGGCGCGCTGATGGCGGCCCAGAAGTCGGCCCAACTCATCGAGAAGGTGTGGATGACCAGCGCCGACAGCGGGATCAGCACGACGAGGCTGAGGTACAGCAGCGTGTAGCCCAGCGTGAGGTTGAAGCCGGGCAGCACGCGGCGCGCGCTGCGGCGGCGTGGCGTGGCCGGCAGCGCGGGGGCGGTGAGGGTGACGGCGTTCATATCAAATGGATAGCGGCTGGCGCAGGTTCAACGGGCGGTGGCGGCTGTTGACTCCCTCGCCCCTCTGGGGAGAGGGCTGGGGTGAGGGGCCGCGGCGTGCGTGGGGTGGCGCTGCTGGCCCCCACCCCAAACCCTCCCCCAGCGGGGGAGGGAGTGAAGTCACCCTCACCCCAGCCCTCTCCCGCCAGCGGGAGAGGGAGCAACAAGCTCACTTGCCCGGGGTATACAGCTTGTCGAACTGCCCGCCGTCGTTGAAGTGCACTTTCTGCGCTTCGGCCAGCGAGCCGAAGTACTGATCCACCGTGAACAGCTTGATCGGCTTGAACACGTTGGCGTGCGCCTTCAGGATGGCCTCGTTGCGTGGGCGGATGTTGTGCTTGGCGGCGATCTCCTGGCCCTCGTTGGAATACAGGAAGTCGAGGTAGGCCTTGGCCTCGGCGGCCGTGCCCTTCTTCTGCACCGTGCGCTCGACGATGGCGACCGGGTTCTCGGTGACCAGGCTCGCACTCGGGTGGATGGCATCCACCTTGCCCTTGCCGAACTCGTTCTCCACCGACACCACTTCCGACTCGAAAGTCACCAGCACATCACCCAGGTTGCGTTGCAGGAACATGCCCGTGGCATCGCGCCCGCCGCGCGCCAGCGCCGGCACGTTCTTGTACAGCTTGCCGATGAACTCGGCCGCCTGCGCGTCGGTGCCGCCCTTGGCGCGCACCTGGCCCCAGGCCGCCAGATAGGCCATGCGGCCGTTGCCGCCGGTCTTGGGGTTGACCACCACCACCCTCACGTCGGGGCGGATCAGGTCGTCCCAGTCCTTGATGTTCTTCGGGTTGCCCTGACGCACCAGAAACAGCATGGTGGAGGTGGTGGGCGAGGCGCCGTTGGGGAATTTGGCGCGCCAGTCCTTGGCCACCACGCCCTTGTCGGCCAGGAAGTCGATGTCGGTGGTGGTGTTCATGGTCACCACGTCGGCGGCCAGGCCGTCGGCCACAGCCCGGGCCTGCGCGCTGGAGCCGGCGTGCGACTGGTCGACCTTGATGTCCTTGCCGGTCGTCTTCTTGTAGTGCGCGATGAAGGCGGTGTTGAAGTCCTTGTAGAACTCGCGCGCGACGTCGTACGAGACGTTGAGCAGCGCGGTCTGGGCGCTGGCCGAAGCGCTGAAACTGGTGGCAGCGGCCAGGGCGAGGGTGGAGACGAGGAGGCGGAACGAGGTTTTCATGGCACGACTTCAGGAACAACAAGGCCGGCGGGGTGCCGGCTGGGATGGGAAGTTTGGGTGTTGCGCTTTAAAACTCAAACTACTTTTTTATTGTTTCTTTATGCTGGATTGGGATAAGGGGTGGTTCGGGAGGAGGCGCTGTGGGCCGGGAGTTCGCCCCGGCGGGCGACCTACTTTTCTTTGTCTCGCCAAAGAAAAGTAGGCAAAAGAAAGGCGACCCCACTGGCCGTGTCCCTTCGCTTCGCTGCGGGCAACCTGCGATGCTCGGTCGCGGGGCGGCGCTGCGGAACTCGCTTCGTTCACTGCGTTCTCTTCGCTCAGACAACCGCAGCGAGTCAGCTACGTCAGCGCGGCATGCTGCGCTGCCGCGCCCGCCCCACGCCCTGCGCTTCTCGGCACGGCCAGAGGGGAGTTAGGACTCCACACGGGCCATCGCTGCGCTCGGCCTTGGTTGGGTCAGCGCCGCTGCTTCGCGCGGCGCGCCTCTCGCTCCCTCTCCCCCTGGGAGAGGGTAGGGGTGAGGGCAACCCAGTTCAAAAATGGTAGCTGCTCGCGCTTGTCCATCAAGCGCTGTAGGCACATTTGACCAGAAACAACTGCGACGGCGGCGGCACAGGGTTCAGCGCGACCTGCTCACCGCCACCCAATCGCCGCGCCGGGATAGTGCGGCCAATACGGCCATTGGCGCAGCTCGGCCGGGGTGGCTTGTGCGGCATGGGCGCGTGGCGCGGTCGGGCGCGGCACAGCGATGCTGGCCGGCGGAGGCATCTCCATGCACAGGCCCCAGGCGTTGGCGGTCACGGTCAGCAGGCGCTGGGTGTGGGGCGGCAATGGGCGGGGGCGGGGCGAGGGCATGGTGTCTTCCTTTCAGGCCAGGGGCAAGGGCTTACTTGTGGGTGTAGATCTGGTCAAAGTGCCCGCCATCGGCAAAGTGCGCCTTGCTGGCCTGCGCCCAGCCGCCGAAGGCCTGGTCGATGGTGAACAGGTTTAACTGGGGGAACTGCCTGGCGTACTTGGCGGCGGCCTTGGCGCTGGTGGGGCGGTAGAAGTGCTTGCCGGCCAGGTCTTGCCCTTCGTCGGTGTACAGGTACTCCAGATAGGCCTGCGCCACGGCGCGCGTGCCGTGCTTGTTGACGTTCTTGTCCACCACCGTCACCGCCGGCTCGGCCAGGATGGATAGGCTGGGGTAGACGATGTCGTACTTGGTGCCGAATTCCTTCTCCAGCAGGTGCGCCTCGTTCTCCCACGCAATCAGCACATCGCCCTGATTGCGCTGGCCGAAGGTGATGGACGAGCCGCGCGCGCCGGTGTCGAGCACGGGCACGTTCTGGTACAGCCGCGCGACGAAGTCCTTGGCCTTGGCGTCGTCGCCCAGCTTGCGCCGGGCGTATTCCCACGCGGCCAGGTAGTTCCAGCGTGCGCCGCCGCTGGTCTTGGGGTTGGGGGTGATGACTTTCACGCCGGGCTTGACCAGGTCGTCCCAGTCCTTGATGCCCTTGGGGTTGCCGGCGCGCACCACCAGCACGATGGTGGAGGTGTAGGGCGAGCTGTTGTGCGGCAGGCGCTTTTGCCAGTCCTTGGGGATCCAGCCCCCGTGGGCGTGCAGCGCGTCGGTGTCGCCGGCCAGGGCCAGCGTGGCCACGTCGGCCTCCAGCCCGTCGATGATCGAGCGCGCCTGCTTGCCCGAGCCGCCGTGCGACTGCTTGACGGTGACAGCCTGACCCGTCTTCGCCTTCCAGTGCGCGGCAAAGGCCTTGTTGAATTCGACGTAGAACTCGCGCGTGGGGTCGTAGCTGACGTTGAGCAGCGCGGTCTGGGCGCTGGCCGAGGTGCTGAAACTGGTCGCGGCGGCCAGCGTGAGGGAGGAAAGTAGAAGACGGATGGAGGGTTTCATGGCACGGACTCAAAGGATGGAAAAGCCGGCGCTTGGCCGACCTGAGCCTGAAGTGTGGAAAGCTTCACTTAAAACTCAAACGACTTTCTATTTGTTTCTTTATGTCGATAAGGGAATGAGGGCGGGTTCGTACAGGCATTTCTTTCAACCCATTGAGATTTTCAAAAATCACGACAGCGCGGGACATCAGAACCCCCTCACATTCCCTCGTCATTGCGGCGAAGGCCGTAATCCATGGGGCGTCACCTTGACGCGGCGTTGACCCGCGGACACCGCGTGGATTGCGGCCTTTGCCGCAATGACGGGATGAGGTGATGGCATGACATAGGCTTGTCCTGAATTACAAAACGGCAGTTGGATGCGCGAAATGCCTCGCGCGCGGTGAGAGTCATGCCGTCATCGAAGCGCAGCGAGGTCATTTCGTCATCGCATCGCCCGCGAACAGCCAGCTTTTTGAACGCGAAACAGTATCAGTCCCCGCGCAGTACCGGGTAGGGGTTGAGTGCCTCGCCCTCCCACCACTTTTTTTCCGGCCCCAGCTTGAAGATGGCGAAATGCAGGTGTGGCGCCTGTGCGCTGGCGTTGCCGCTGCTGCCCACGTAGCCAATCACCTGGCCCCGCCGCAGCCGCTGGCCTTCCTGCAGGCCGTCGGCGTAGCGGTCGAGGTGAGCGTAGTAGTAGGCGTACTGCTCGCTGGGGTCGAACTGGTAGATCGTGATGCCGCCACCGCCCTGGCTGAAGAACAGCTTGGCGATGCGGCCATCTTCGGCCGCCAGCACGGGCGTGCCGGTGGGCGCCATGATGTCGATGGCGTCGTGCCGGCGCGCGCCGCCGGCGCGGGCATCGGTGTAGGTGTCGGTGAGCTGCCGGGCGGCCACGCCCTGCACCGGCAGCGTCAGGCGGCGGGCGGCCAGCCGCGCGGTGTCGGTGGGCAGCGCATCGGTGGGCTGGAGCACCGCGGACGGCGCGGGCCGTGCCGCCAGCGCGGCGGCGTTGGCCTGGGCCTGGGCGCTGTTCGCATGGACGGCTGGCGAAGGCGGCGGCTCAGTGGCGCGGTGAAGTGACGTGGAGGGCGAAGGTTCTGGCGCGGGCGGCATGGTGGCCCGCCTGGTTGGCTGCACGGTGGTGGGCGAAGGGGCCGCATCGGGCCGGATCAGCGGTTGCTCGGCATGCCGCCAGGCGTAGCTGGCGCCCAGCAGCAGACCGGCCAGCACGACGAACCAGCCCAGGGCCTGGGGCCAGCCGGGGCGGTGGCGGGGTGGGCGTCGTCGTGCCAATGGGCGGAGGCTCCTGCCGTTTGGGGCACTTGCCTCAGGGCCGAACGTTGACCCTGGCGCCGACCTTGATGATGCGGGCCAGACGCTCGGCGTCCCAGTTGGTCAGGTGGATGCAGCCATTGGTTTCGGAGTGGCCCACCTTGGCCGGTTCAGGCGTGCCGTGAATGCCCCAGTGCGGCTTGGTCAGGCCCAGCCAGATGGTGCCCACGGGGTTGTTGGGGCCGGGGGCGATCTCGACCTTTTCAGCGTCCTTGGGCGCATTCTTCAGGATCGCCGGGTTGTAGGTGTAGCTGGGCAGCTCCACCGCGTTCTTGATCGCCATCTCGCCAATCGGCAGCGGGTCGTTCCGCTCGTTGCCGATGCTGATCGGGAAGCCCGCGGCGGGCTGGCCGTCGCTGTCCAGCACGAACAGCACGCGCTCGCCCTTGTCGATCTCGATGGCCTGCGCCGCGCGCGTGGGCGCCTTGCCGTCCAGCACGTTGGGCACCACGATCTCGGCGCCGGCGGCCAGCGCCTTGCCGCCGTTCAGGCGCTTGAGGTAGGCGGGGTTGATGTGAAAGCGCTCGGCGATGGCCTCGTCCAGCGACTCGTACGGCAGCGCCTTGAGCTTGGCGCGAGCGGCCATGTCGGCGGGTGTTTTCTCGAACGGGCCGGCGGCGTCTTTCTCGGTGATGGCGTAGCGCGTCAGCAGCGGCTCGGGGCTGGCCTTGCGCAGCGATTGCCAGGTGTCGGTGTCGATGCCGCCGGTCTCCTTCAGGCTGTTGGCGCGCTGGTAGGCCCTGACCATGCGCTGCATGTTCCTGCCGAAGGCGCCGTCAATCTCGCCGGGCGAGAACCAGGCGCGGTCCAGCAGGATCTGCGCGCGCGCCACGGCGGCACCCTGGCTGCCCATCTTGAGCGCGGGCGTATCGGCGGCGGCGTTGAAGGCGTTGATATCGAGCCTGTCGGCGGCTTTCGGCGCGCTCTTCCTGGCCCAGGCGGTGGGCAGGATGGTCAAGGCGCCGGCGCCCAGGCTGGCAACGAGGAAGCGGCGGCGCAAGAGGTGCATGGTCAGGAGCGGCGGGCGGTTCTGCATGCCCCGCAGTGTCGGCCAGCGGGTGGACGCGGCCTGTAGGAATGCGCCCGCTTCACATGGCGGCGGCCATGCCGGCGCGGGGCGTGAATGCGCGCCGTGGCGCTGGTGTGTCATGCGCCACGGGCACCCACACGATCATCCTATTGAATATTTCGTAATTCATGACACGCTGCTTGCCCTCACCCCAACCCTCTCCCGGAGGGAGAGGAAGATTTCTTTCTGATGGCCCGCGCTGTCGTGATTTTTGAAAACCTCTCAAGAAAACGTTTTGTAAGTCATTGATTTTCTTCAGGTACACCGGCCCTGCTGGCGGGGTTGGGTTGCTCAATAGGATCATTTCCTGCGCCGCGCGGCCCAGGCGCCCAGCGCCAGCGCCCACAAACCCAGGCCCCAGAGCGGGCCGGTGCTGCCGCCACCACTGCCACCGCCACTGCCGTTCTGATTCGAGTTGCCAGCGCTTGGGTTGGGGCCGGTGCTGACGGTGACGTAGTTGTCGGCGGAGCGGCCAGCCGAGTCGGTGACCAGCAGGCGGAACACCCAATCGCCATAAGTGCTGACCGGCAGGGTGACGGTGAGCGTGGGCCCCGACGTGGTTCCCAGTTCGGCGGGCGATGGCCCCGAAACCTGGCTCCACTGGTAGGACACGATGCTGGTGCCTTGCAGCGGTGTGCTGCCACGCCCGTCCAGCGTGACCGTGGCGCCCGGTGCCACCGTGCCGTTGACCGGCGCGATGGTCACCGCCGGGCTATAGGCCAGTTGCAGCGCGCGGTCGGCGTCCAGCAGGCCGGGGCCGCAGGACTCGCGCGTGCAGTTGCAGGCGCTGCTGGCGGGCGCGCCCACGCGGCAGGTCGGGTAGCCCGGCACATTCGGAAAGGGGCGCGCGCTGGACTGGATGCGCGAGATGATTTCCGGCGGTGTCAGGTTCGGGTTGACCGACAGCATCAGCGCGGCCACGCCCGCCGCCAGCGGGCTGGCGAAGCTGGTGCCGTCCTTGGTGTCGTAGATGTGCGCGCCGGGGCCGCGCGTGCCGGCGTTGGAGGTGGAATACAGCCTGGGGCCGACGTCCCTGCCGCCAGGGCCGCCCGGGGCCATGATGCCGGTGTTGGCGCCGTAGTTGGAGTAGTACGTTTTCAGCCCGTCTTGCCGCACGGCGCCCACGCCCAGCGCGCCAGCGCAGTCGGCGGGCCGGGTCAGCGGACCGTTCTCGTTGCCCGAGGCCACCACCACCAGACTGCCTGCGGCGGCGGCCTCGTTGATGGCGTCTTGATAAGCGGGCGTGCAGGTTGAATTGCCACCGAAGCTGACGTTGATCACCTTGGCCGGCGTTGGGTTGGCGGGCACGCCGCCGACCGGCAGGCCGGCGGCCCAGCGGATGCCGGCCACCACGTCGGACAGCCAGGCGCCGCACTTGCCCGACACGCGCACCGGCTGAACCTTGCCGCCCCAGTTGACCCCGGCGATGCCTTGGCCGTTGTTGGTCATGGCGGCGATCTGGCCGGCGATGAAGGTGCCGTGCCAGGAACTGTCCTCGGCCGGGCAACCGATGTAGGAGGCGGTCGCGGCCTCGGCGCTGGTGACCCAGTCGCCCGGGTCGGATGGGTCGGGGTCGCGGCCATCGCCATCGTTGCTGGTGGCCAGGTCGCTGACCAGGTCGTAGCCGGGCACCAGGCTGGCTTGCAGGTCGGGGTGGCCGTAGGCGATGCCGCCATCCAACACCGCCACGATCTGCGGGGGCGCGCCGGTCGTGCGGCTCCAGGCCGGTGGCAGGTTCAGCGCCGCCGGGCCGCCATCGGCCGGGGTGCGCAGATACCACTGGCTGCCGTTGGCGTAGTACGGGTCGTTGGGCACGGCCTGGCGTTGCAGGCGCACGTCGGGCTCGACACTGGCCACCAGCGGGTTCAGGCGCATGCGGCGCTCGGCGGCTTCGAGCGCGGCGCCGGTCAGCGGCTGGTCGAAGTGCAGCAGGTGCGCGTTCTGGCCCACCGGCATGGCGGCTTGCGCGGTGGACAGGCCGGCGTCGGCGGCCAGCGTGCGCAGCCGCTCGCGCTGGCTCCGGGGTGCTTCACGTTCGCCGTCGGCCGGGGCCTTCAGCGTGACGATCAGCCCGCGCGCCACGGGCGCCTGGGGCGGTGCGGCATGGGCACTGGCGGCCAGCACCGTGACGGCCAGGGCAAGGGTGGGGGAAAAATGAAAACGGCTCATGCCAGCTTTCTAGCATGAGCCGCGTGCCCGAACAATCGGGCCGTGACATCTTTGTGCCCTTACTTCTTGGTGACCACCCGCACCATGTCCAGGCAGCGGTTGGAGTAGCCCCACTCGTTGTCGTACCAGCTCACCAGCTTCACGAAGGTGTCGTCCAGGGCGATGCCGGCGTCCTTGTCGAAGATGGAGCTGCGCGCGTCGCCACGGAAGTCGGTGGCGACCACCTTGTCCTCGGTGTAGCCCAGGATGCCCTTCATCTTGCCTTCGCTCTGGGCCTTCATCTCGGCACAGATCTCGGCGTAGGTGGCGGGCTTTTCCAGCTCCACCGTCAGGTCGACCACCGACACGTCGGAGGTCGGCACGCGGAAGCTCATGCCGGTCAGCTTGCCCTTGAGATCCGGCAGCACCACGCCCACGGCCTTGGCGGCGCCGGTGCTGCTGGGGATGATGTTTTCCAGAATGCCGCGGCCGCCGCGCCAGTCCTTGTTGCTGGGGCCGTCCACCGTCTTCTGCGTGGCGGTGGCGGCGTGCACGGTGGTCATCAGGCCGCGCTTGATGCCCCACTTGTCGTGCAGCACCTTGGCCACCGGGGCCAGGCAGTTGGTGGTGCAACTGGCGTTGGAGATGATCGGCTCGCCCGCGTACTTGGCGCAGTTGACGCCGTGCACGAACATGGGCGTGTCGTCCTTCGACGGGGCCGACATGATCACCTTCTTGGCGCCGGCGTCGATGTGCTTTTGCGCCGTTTCCTTGGTCAGGAACAGGCCGGTGGATTCGATCACCACCTCGGCGCCCACCTCGCCCCACTTCAGGTTGGCGGGGTCCTTCTCGGCCGTCAGGCGGATCTTCTTGCCGTTGACGATGAGGTTGCTGCCATCGACCTGGATGTCGCCCTCGAACTGGCCGTGCACGCTGTCGTATTTCAGCATGTAGGCCAGGTAGTCGGGCTCCAGCAGGTCGTTGATGCCGACGACCTCGATGTCCTGGTAGTTCGCCACGGCGGCACGGAACACCATGCGCCCGATGCGGCCGAAGCCGTTGATGCCGATTTTGATGGTCATGGACTTTCTCCTGGAGAGCTAAAAAAATGATTTAAGAATTGATCCAGCGCTTCATATGAACCGGTCTCGAAAAAAATTCTGGCAAGACGCAGGGTCAGCGCAAGATCGGCGATGTTTTTTTCCTGACAGAAATATCCTTGGTCACTTGACCAGAGTTCGGCATCCGCTTCGGAGCCGGTGGGGTTGGCGTACTGCCAACCGCCCATGTGCTCGAACAGGGCATACCTGCCGTTGCCGCCGATGATGTGAAAGCCGTTTTCATCTTCCGTCGCGGCGTCAACGTCCAGCTTGCTCAATACGACGATGGGATACCAATGGTTATCCATGCGCCTGATGGCTGTTTCCACCGCATCGCAGTCCGGGCGGGCCAGCAGCGTTTCCTGCCAGGGCCGCCCGTCAGGAAAATACTCGATCGTGCTGAGTGTCCGAATCGGGTTAATCACCAGCCGCCACTTTTTGAAAAGCTGGTCAATTCAGTACTGCCCGCACCGTGTCGGCCACGTTCTCCGGCGTGAAGCCGAAGAACTCGAACAGCTTGCCCGCGGGCGCCGATTCGCCGTAGCGGTCGATGCCGACCACGGCGGCACAGCCGTATTTCCACCAGCCGTCGGTCACGCCCATCTCGACCGCGATGCGCGGCAGGCTGGCGGGCAGCACCGATTGCTTGTATTGGACGCTCTGGCGGTCGAACGCGCTGGTGCTGGGCATGGAGACCACGCGCACGGCAATCTTTTGCGCCGCCAGCAGCTCCTGCGCCTTCAGCGCCAGCGCCACCTCGGAGCCGGTGGCGATGATGACGGCGCGCGCCCTGGCCTTCAAGCCCAGGTCGGCTGGCTCGGCTAAAACGTAGGCCCCCCTGCTGATGTCGCCCAGGTCACGCTTGGGCAGGTAGGGCAGGTTCTGGCGGCTCAGCAGCAGGGCGGTGGGCCGGTCCTTGTTCTCCAGCGCCACGGCCCAGGCGATGGCGGTTTCGGCCGTGTCGGCGGGGCGCCAGACGTCCAGGCCCGGAATCAGGCGCAGGCTGGCGGCGTGCTCGATGCTCTGGTGCGTTGGGCCGTCCTCGCCCAGGCCGATGGAGTCGTGCGTGAACACGTGCACCACGCGCTGCTTCATCAGCGCCGCCATGCGGATGGCGTTGCGGCTGTAGTCGCTGAAAGTGAGGAAGGTGCCGCCGTAGGGGATGTAGCCGCCGTGCAGCGCCAGCCCGTTCATGATGGCGGCCATGCCGAACTCGCGCACGCCGTAGTTGATGTGAAAGCGCGCCGAAATCGCCGGCGTGGCGGCGTTGTCGGCGGCGGTGTCTTCCTTGGCCTCGGGTAGAACCACCGAGCCGTTATTCTTGAAGCGCAGCGGCGTGGTGCACGCGGTGTTGGTCAGGTTGGAGCCGGTGAGGTCGGCGCTGCCGCCGATCAGCTCGGGCAGGGCGGCGGTGAAAGCCTCCAGCGCGATCTGGCTGGCCTTGCGGCTGGCCACGGTTTCAGCGTTTTTGTGCGCTTCGACGGCGGCGTCGACCGCCACCTGAGCAAAGTTCTTCGGCAGCTCGCCGGCCATGCGGCGCTGGAAGTCAGCGGCCAGGCGCGGGTGGGCGGCGGCGTAGGCGGCGAAACGCGCGTCCCACTGCTGCTCGGCCTGGGCGCCGGCGGCCTTGGCGTCCCAGGCGGCGTAAACCTCGTCGGGAATCGTGAACGGCCCATGCGGCCAGCCCAGCGCCTCGCGTGTCAGCGCGATCTCGCTGGCGCCCAGCGGCTCGCCGTGGGCCTTGGCGGTGTTCTGGCGGTTGGGCGAGCCCTTGCCGATGTGGGTGCGGCAGATGATCAGCGTGGGCCGGTCGGTGCTCTGCCGGGCCTCGCCGATGGCACGGTCCACGGCGTCGGCGTCGTGGCCGTCGATGGGGCCGATCACGTTCCACTGATACGCCTCGAAGCGCTGGGCCGTGTTGTCCACGAACCAGGGCTGCACCTGGCCGTCGATGCTGATGCCGTTGTCGTCGTACAGGGCGATCAGCTTATTTAATTTCCAGGCACCGGCCAGCGCGCAGGCCTCGTGGCTGATGCCCTCCATCAGGCAGCCGTCGCCCAGGAACACGTAGGTGTGGTGGTCGACGATGGTGTGTCTGGGGCGGTTGAACTCGGCCGCCAGCAGCTTTTCGGCCAGCGCCATGCCCACGGCGTTGGTGAGGCCCTGGCCCAGCGGGCCGGTGGTGGTTTCCACGCCGGGGGTCAGGCCCCATTCGGGGTGGCCGGCGGTCTTGCTGTGCAGCTGGCGGAAGTTTTTCAGCTCCTGCAGCGGCAGGTCGTAGCCCGACAGGTGCAGCAGCGCGTAGATCAGCATCGACGCGTGGCCGTTGGAGAGGACAAAGCGGTCGCGGTCGGCCCAGTGCGGGTTGGCGGGGTTGTGCTTGAGGTGCCGGTGCCACAGCGCGACAGCCATGTCGGCCATGCCCATCGGGGCGCCGGGATGCCCCGAGTTGGCTTGCTGGACGGCGTCCATTGCGAGGGCACGGATGGCGTTGGCCATGAGGGAAGGCTGGTTCATGTGTAGGCGCTCGCGGCTGGCGCGACCGTGGGCCGCGTGGCGTGGACGTGAAAACCCCTGATTTTATCGTTGCCCCGATACGGGCAGGAGGTCGAGGCGCGGGCGGACAAAAAAAGCCGGGGTGCGGATGCACCCCGGCCCTCGCGTGGCCGTTGCTGGGCGGCGGTCAGCGCCAGTTGGCGCTGTAGGCTACGACCTCATCCACACGGGACGAGCCGTCGGCGTTGTAGTACTGCAGTCGCGCCTCCAGTCCACGGTACGGCCCCGAGGCGACGAACCAGTTCAAGGACGCTCCGGCGCTGGCCGAGTCGCTGCGGAAGCGGCAGGTTTCAAACGTCCCCGCAGGCACGGTGATTGTCTCCCGGCCTTCATAGGTGACGGTCGTGTGGAAGTCATACGATTGAGCCCCGCCGGCCGTATAAATCACTCTGAAGTGCTGGTTGTAGGCCTGTCCGCGCGGCAGGGCTACGGGGGAGCGGCTGACGGGATCGAAGTAACCAGCGACGTCTGGAGCCTCGGGTTTGGGGTAGGTGCCTTCAAATCCGTAGACCTCGGCGAAACCAGCCACCAGATTGCCGTAGTTGGTGAAGACCGAGCCGTCGGCGCCGCGCATCTGCGTCGCCATGGCCGTGTGGCCCCGGTAGTTGACCGGCCCGCTGACGCTGTACTCGACCGGCGGCAACGTGCCTTCGGGGCTGCGCCAGGTGATGCTCCAGTTGCTGCCGGCGCGGTACATCGCCTCGTTGATGCAGGCGGCCGAGGTGTCGGCGCCCGCCGCCGCCAAGGATAACGTGATGGTCGCTGGCAGCGAGACCAAGCCCGTGGCGTCGGCCACGGTGTAGCGCACGGACGAAGGCGCGCCGCTGAACCCGGACGCGGGTGTGAAGAGGACCGTGCCCTGGGTGCTGACCGTCCAGGTGCCCTGACCGGGCACCTGCATAGTGCGCCCGTTGGATGACAGCGCGCCGCCGCTTGGCGGGTCGACGAAACGGACGCTGCCAGGTTCCATGTTGTTGTCGGCGTCCGTGTCGTTGTCGAGCACGGCAATGGTCACGGACTGGCCGGCGGCCATCGTGGCCTGGTCGTCCCTCGCGACCGGCGCGCTCTGACCAGGCGCCGGTGCCGGCCCGGGGCTGGGAGCAGGGCCAGGTGACGGCGCGGGGGCCGGCCCGTCCACGGGATCATCGTCCCCTCCGCCGCAGGCGGCGAGGGCGGTGGTGGTGGCAGCGATGGCGAACAGGCGAAGCAGGCGCGAGGGCAGGGTGGTCATGAGAAAACTCCGGATTGGGTGAGCGATGCCTGAACTCCGGACGGATATTCAGGGGGCAAACGAGCATAGGTTCAGCGGTTGCAGTTGGGTACCCTACGAAGGTAGGGTGTTCCGCCTGATCCTTGCGCAGTACGCTGTTTCGTCCTCCGCGCGAGGTATGGGCCGCGCAGTAGGTCTGTCTATTGATATTTTCAAAAATCACGACAGCGCGGGCCATCAGAAAGAAATCTCCCTCTCCCTCTGGGAGAGGGTTGGGGTGAGGGCAAGTGGCGTGTCATGAATTACGAAACTGTCAATAAGTTATGCGCTCGGCCACAGGCCTGACGGGGGCGCACCAGTGGCCCGCGAGCTGACTGCTGACCACGCCCATGCATAGACCATGTCCGATTCCAACTTGCCCTATGGCCTGGTCGTCGACGACCACCCTCTTGTTGCCCATGGCATTACCGAGTTTCTGTGCACGCACCCGATGCTGTCCGAGGCGCTGCTGGCTATCGACGCCGATTCGGCACTGGGCCTGATGGCCCAGCGGGGCGCGCCGGCCATCGTGCTGCTGGATTTCTGGCTCGGCGGCGACACGGCCCGGGCGCTGGTGCAGTGCGTGCAGTTGCGTTACCCCGCTACGCGCATCTTGGCCATCAGCGGCGATGCGCGGCCGGGGGTGGTGGAGGCGATGCAGGCTGCGGGGGCGCACGGCTTTGTGGGCAAGCATCAGCCGCCCGATTGCTTTGAACGCGCGGTGACGGCGTTGCTGCAAGGGCACGCGTGGTTTCCATCCGATGCCGAGGCGGCGGCCGTGAGTGCGCCGGCCTTTGTCGACTTGCCGGTAACGCCTGCCGAGTTGGGGCTGACAGAGCGACAGGGCGAGATCCTGGCGCTGCTGCTGGTTGGCCACCCCAACAAGCGCATCGCACAGCAGACAGGCTTGTCGGAGGCCACGGTGAAGGAGCATGTGTCCGCCGTATTGCATAAGCTGGGTGTGCGCAGCCGTTTCGAAGTGGTGACCAAGCTGCGGGGCAGGCGACTTGAGTGGCGCGCCGATGCGTGAGCCGACTCTGCAGGAGCCCCCGCGTGCGTGGTGGCATTCGCTCGTTCCGGTCAGTACCGGAGATATCAGCCCCGCCGGCCACGTGCGGTTGCTGGAGATGACGTACGAGCGCCTGCGCTACAGCGTGCTGGTCACGCCCTTTGGGGCGCTGCCCGTGGTGTGGTATTTCCGGCGCTTCGACGATGGGCTCTGGCTGTTTGCGTGGTGCCTCTTTTACGTCGGGTTTGCCTTGTTCGTGTTTTGGCTGGACCGGTGGTACCGCCGCGACCGCAGCGAACTCAGCGCAGATGCCATGCTGCGGCGCTGGAAGCCGCTGTTGGGCCGGATCGCGACGGTGCATGGCCTTGGCTTGACCGCGGCGACCGCGGTGACAGCGGCGCATGCGCCGATCGAGTTCATGCTGCTGATTCATCTGATACTAGCGGGCACCGTCGCCGCCAACGCCACCCACCAGACCCCCCTGATCGGCGTGTTCCTGCGCTTCCTCGGTGCCACCGCGACGGTCCTCCTTCTGGCACCCTATGCGTTCAAGGACCGCTGGCCGTTGGCCTTGCCACTGGCCACGATGTTCACGCTGGCAATCTACAAGCATGCCCTGACTGCGCATCGCTTCTTCGTCGAGCAGGTGAGGCTGGAAGAGCGCAGCCAAACGCTGGCTCAGCAATCCCGCGATGCGCAAGAGGCGGCGGAATTGGCACTGCAGGAGAAGAACCGGTTCCTGGCCACCGCCAGCCACGACCTGCGCCAGCCGATGCACGCCATGAGCATGCTGGTGGCGGCGCTCCAGACGCACAGCCAGGACGCGACACTGAGACCGCTGCTGAGCAACCTGAAGACGAGCACGGATTCGCTGAGCCTGATGTTCGATTCGCTGCTCAACCTGTCGAGCCTGGAAGCGGGACGCATCGTTGCCGATCCGCGGTATGTCGATCTGACGCCGCTGCTGAACGAGGCGGCGGCGCTGTACCGCGAGCAGGCGCGCAGCCTGGGGCTGCAGCTACGCGTGCATGTGCCGCGCAACGGCGACACGCTGGCCTTCGTGGACGCATCCCTGCTGCGCCAAGCTCTGGTCAATCTCGTGCACAACGCGCTGCGCTTCACGCGCGCGGGCGGTGTCTTGCTGGCTGCGCGCCGACGGGGCATGGGATGGTCGATCGAAGTCTGGGACACCGGCATGGGCGTGGCCACTGAAGAGCAATCACGCATCTTTTCCCCCTATTACCGGGGCGACCAGGCTTGGCCCGTCAACGCCCCCGGTCATGGTCTCGGCCTTTCGGTAGTGGCGCGTGGTGCCGATCTGCTGGGCATCGAATACGGCATGCGCTCGCAGTTGGGCCGTGGGTCCTGCTTCTGGCTCAGGCTACGCGGAGCGGACGCGCTGGGCGTAGCGGCTATGACGAGCGAGCCGGTCTCGGTGCGCCCCACGGCACTGCATGGCAGGTGCCTGGTGCTCGATGACGACCCCCATGTCATCGCCGCCTGGCAGGTCATGCTGGCCGCATGGGGCGTGCAAGCACGCTGCGTGGCAGATGGCATGCAGGCGTTCGCGGCGCTGGATCAAGGCTTTGTGCCGCAAGCCATCTTCTGCGACCAGCGCCTGCGCTCGGGCGAAAGCGGTTTCGAGCTGCTGCAGGCGCTGCTGGCACGGTGTCCCGAGGCCAGCGGCGCCATGGTCAGCGGCGAGTTCGACTCGTCCGCGCTGCACGCCGCCGAGGCCGACGGCTACTTGGTGCTGCGCAAACCGGTCGACCCTGAGCAGGTGCATGCCTTGCTCGCGCGCTGGCTGCAGGGTCGCTGAGGACCCGCGCCGATTCGGCATACTCGGGCGCCATGCACGGCCTGTACCCCCTTCGTCACCGATCCGTTGCTGTGCCGGTCTTTCAGGCCGCCGCAGTGCACATCGCCCGGGCAGCGCGCCGGGGGGCACGGCCATGAGGTTGCACGCCGCCGCCCCGCTGCGCAAGGTGCGTGCGCTCATCCTGGCCGCCGGCCGGGGCGAGCGCATGCGTCCGCTGACCGACCACACGCCTAAGCCACTGCTGGCCGTGCAGGGCAAGCCGCTGGTGCAGCGCTGGGTGGAAACGCTGCGCGCGGGCGGCGTGGACGAGATCGTCATCAACACCGCCTGGTTGGGCGAGAAGATTGAGAGTTATTTTAGCCTCCAGCGCCCATCTGAAGGGCGTAAGCAGCTATCGAATCAGGAATCATCAAGCGATGGCGACTGCATCCGCTTCTCCTCCGAAGGCCGTGATTTCGGCCACGCGCTGGAGACGGCGGGCGGCATCGTGCGCGCGCTGCCGCTGCTGGCCTCGCGCGACGACGACATCTTCTGGGTGGTGGCGGGCGACATTTTCGCGCCGGACTTTGTTTGCGCCCCCGCGGCGGTCGAGCGCTTGGCCGCCAGTGACCGCCTGGCTCATCTGTGGCTGGTGCCCAATCCGGCGCACAAGACGGAGGGCGACTTCGCCATCGACGCCAACGGCGGCGCGCTGAACGACGCGCCCGCGGGTGGCGTGCAGTACACCTTCAGCACCATCGCGCTGTACCGGCGCGCGCTGTTCGAGCAGCCCTGGTGCGACATTCCATCCGGCAACCCGCAGGGTTTGGCGGCGCCGCTGGCGCCGCTGCTGCGCAAGGCCATCGCGGCGGGGCGGGTCAGCGCCGAGCTTTATGAAGGCGCGTGGACCGATGTCGGCACGCCGGAGCGGCTGGCGCAACTCAACGCCGCCGCTTGAATCGCGGTCAGTTTTTCTTGTCGCCCAGCCAGTCCAGCAGGTCAAGCAGGCGTTGCTGCGAGTCGGTATCGAAACCCTTCAGGCCGATGGCGGCCAGCGCCTTGGCGCCTTGCTCCGTCTTCGACAGTGCCACCAATTCCGTGCCCAGCTGCTGCACCTTGGCGGGCGGAATCTTGGCGCCCGCGATCAGGGGCAGATAGGGTTGCGGGCGGCTCTCGTGGATTACGCGCAGGCCTTCTTTTTCAAGCCGGGTGGCAACGCCCGAATACGAGGCAATGCCGCCCACCTGCGTGAGGCCGTTTTTCAGCGCGAATGGAATGGCGCCCTGCTCGCGCACGAAAGTCACCTCGTTGGGGTCCAGCGGAATGCCCTGATCACGCAGTTCGGCCAGGCAGAACTTGGTCATGTAGGCCGCCTGTTCAGGCAGGATGAAGCGCTTGCCCTTCATCTCGGCCAGTGTCTTGAGCGGGCTGTCGGCCTTGACCACCACCAGGCACTGGCCGTCGGGCTGGGTGGTGGTGACGGCGGTGTAGCCGTAATCGCGCAGGCCCCGTGCCGGGTAGTCGCTGGGCCGCGCCATCACCAGGTCGAAACGGGCGCTCTTCATGCCCTCCTCAAGCTGGCGGAATTCGCGCACGTAGCGCACGGCGACCTTCTGCTCCAGCACGCGCTCCATCACTTCGACCACGGGCTTGTATTTGGCGGCCATCTGTGCGTCGCCAACGGACGAGCCGCTGCCCGAGGTGCCTTCGCTGACCGCGAACGTGAGCGTGGATTGCGCCTGTGCCAGCGGCGCCATCAGCAGGGCCACTAGAAGAGTCGAGGGGGCCACCATGCGGGCCAGGAGAGACGAGGTTTTCATGAAAAATTCCTTCAAAGCAGCCGAAGCCATGCCGCGATTGCGCGGTCAATTCTCACCCCCTGTTCATGGGGTGATTTTGGCGCGTGCTTGAATATTCGTCCACCGTTATATAAACAGTCGCGCGGCTTTATTGCAACGTTTTTCTTAATGCGTTTGTCGCGCTGGCGTGACTGGTGGCGAAAGCATTCGTCATTTGTCATGCGGCGCCAGCCGCGGTCATTCGTCATGGCATTCAGGCGCATGCCATCATTGGGAATGCACACCGCCAACCCGCCCTATGCCGCCCGCCGGGCGCGCGTGGCCGCCCTGCTGGGCGCCAATGCCGTGGCCATTGTCCCCACCGCGCCGCAGCAGCCGCGCAACCGCGACAGCGATCATCCGTACCGGCACGACAGCTACTTCTATTACCTGACCGGTTTTTCCGAGCCCAATGCCTGGCTGGTGCTGACAGCCGACGGCCGCAGCACCCTTTTCTGCCAACCCAAGGATCTGGAGCGCGAGATCTGGGACGGCATTCGCCTGGGGCCGGACGCGGCGCCCGCCGCGCTGGGCGTGGACGAGGCGTATTCGGTGGCCGAGCTTGACTCGCGCCTGCCCCGGCTGCTGGAAAACACACGCACCGTCTGGTATCCATTCGCCACCCACGCGGGGCTGGAAAGCCGTATCGACGGCTGGCTGCAGAAGGTGCGCGCCCGCGTGCGCCATGGCGCGCTGGCGCCCGATGCGCAGCGCGACCTGTGCGCCATCCTGGACGAGATGCGCCTGATCAAGGACGCGCACGAACTGGACATCATGCGCCGCGCGGCCCGCATCAGTGCCGGTGCCCACGTGCGCGCCATGCAGCGCAGCGCCGCCATGCTGCGCGCGGGGCAGGACGTGCGCGAATTCCACCTTGAGGCCGAGCTGCTGCACGAATTTCGCCAGCATGGCTCGCAGGCGCCGGCCTACGGCAGCATCGTCGCCGCCGGGGCCAACGCTTGCGTGCTGCACTACCGCGCCGACGCGGCGCCCATCCGAGATGGCGAGCTGGTGCTGATCGACGCCGGCTGCGAGCTGGACGGCTATGCGTCGGACATCACCCGCACTTTTCCCGCCAACGGCCGGTTCACCGGCCCGCAGCGCGCGTTGTACGAGCTGGTGCTGGCCAGCCAGCAGGCCGCCATCGACGCCACACGGCCCGGCGCGCGCTTCACCGATCCGCACGACGCCACGGTGAAGGTGCTGACGCAGGGCATGCTCGACCTGGGCCTGATCGACAAGAACCAGCACGGCACGCTTCAGGATGCCATCGCCAGCCGTGCCTACTTTGCCTATTACATGCACCGCACCGGCCACTGGCTGGGCATGGACGTGCACGACTGCGGCAGCTACGTGGAGCCGGGCGAGATCGGCCAGGTGAGCGAGCGGCGCGATCCGCTGTCGGGCGAGATCATCAAGGACCGTCCCAGCCGCATCCTGCGCCCCGGCATGGCGCTGACCATCGAGCCGGGCCTGTACGTGCGCCCGAGCGACAAGGCGCCAAAAGAGTTCTGGAACATCGGCATCCGCATCGAGGACGACGCCATCGTCACCGACACCGGCTGCGAGCTGATCACGCGCGACGCGCCGGTCGATCCGGACGCCATCGAGGCGCTGATGAGGGGATGACGAGCACCGTGCTCAGCGCTGGAGCAACTGCTCGATCTCGGCGTCCTTCTCGGCCCACAACTCGCTCAACCAGCCCTGCAGTTCGGCGCGAAAGGCGGGGTCGGCGGCGTAGTCGCCCTGGCAGAACGCCGGCGGGATGGCCCGGCGGTGCGCGCGCAGCACGATGCTGGGCACCTGGCCGCAGATGAAGCGCCAGAAGGTGGGCCGCCCGTGCGGGTACACGATGGTGACGTCGATCAGCGAATCGAACTTCTCGCCCATGGCGTGCAGCGACAGCGCCAGCGCTCCGGCCTTGGGCTTGAGCAGGTGGCGGTAGGGCGAGGCCTGCGCCGCGTGCTTGGACAGCGTGAAGCGCGTGCCTTCGGGGAAGTTCATCACGCTGGTGGGCACCAGCGAGAACTTGGCGCAGGCGCGCCGCGTGGTTTCACGGTCCTGCTCGCGCAGTGCCGGGTTGGCGCGCAGCGCCGCCTCGGAGTGGCGCTTCATGAATGGGAACTCCAGCGCCCACCAGGCCAGTCCCATCACCGGCACGTAGATCAGTTCCTGCTTGAGAAAGAACTTGAGCATCGGAATGCGTCGGTTCAGCGTGTGCTGCAGCGCGAAGATGTCCACCCACGACTGGTGGTTGGCCTGCACCAGGTACCAGCCGGCGTAGGGCAGTTCGGCCACGCCCTCTACGTCCCAGCGCGTGGTCTGGGTCAGCCGCATCCAGGCGCTGTTGCCGGCGATCCATTGCGTGGCGATGGCGTTGATGATCGGGTCGATGCGCAGGCGCGCCGCGCGCCATGGCAGCACCAGCTTCAGCAGCGCCAGCGCGAACAGGGGCACGCAGCACACCAGGGTGTTGAGCACCAGCAACAGGAAGGCGATCACGCCGCGCAGCAAGGGGGGAAGAAAACTCAGCATGGCAGCCGAATCTTGCCAGAAGGCGGGTGGCACGCCGGCGTGACGGCGCGCCGTCCATGGAGCGCGCGCACAATGGTGGCCCGTGAGCACTGGTTCGACATCATCCCAGCCACTGACGCCCGCTGGCACGGCGCGCGTTCTGGCCGTGTGCCGTGGCGCCGCCGCGCCGCTGCGCGTGGGCCAGCGCACTGTGTTGAGCGGCATTCGCAAATCACCCGTCGAGGGGCCGGTGGCCGTCGGGGCGCTGGGGCTGGCGGGTGACGAGCAGGCCGACCTGAACGTGCACGGCGGCCTGCAGAAAGCGGTGTACGCCTACCCGAGCGAGCACTTGCCTTATTGGCAGGCGGCGCGGCAGGCGGGTGGCGCCAGCCTGCTGGACGAGGTGTTGCCGCCCGGCTTCATGGGCGAGAACCTCAGCATCAGCGGCCTGCTGGAGCCGAAGGTGTGGGTGGGCGACACCCTGCATGTGGAAGGCTCCAACTGCGTGCTGCGCGTGACGGCGCCGCGCGAGCCCTGCGCCAAGTTCACCGCCGTGATGGGCCTGCCCAACGCGGCGCAGCGCATGGTGCGCGAGGCGCGCAGCGGCTTCTATCTGGCGGTGGAGGTGCCGGGCGAAGTGTGGGCCGGGAGCCTGCTGCGCCTGATGCCGGGGCCGCGCCGGCTGTCGGTGGCCGAGGCCATTCGCGGCAAGTGGGCCAAGCACCGGAATGGGTAGCCGTGAGACTGGCCTTCATTCGTTTTCAAAATGACGAATGACGAATGACGAATGACTTCGCTGCGCTTCAATGACAAAAAAGACATTCGTCATTTGTCATGCGGCGTCAGCCGCGGTCATTTGTCATCGCGTCGGCGGCGCCAGCGCTTGCAGCAGCAACGCCAGTACCGCGCCAACCGCCGCGCTGCCCAGGTGCGCGGCGAACACCACGTTGAAGCCCCAGTCGCTGTCAAAGCCCACCGGCACCGCCCAGCCGCGCTCCAGCGCCAGTTTGACCAGCAGCCCGCCCGCCAGCAATAGCCCCAGCCAGCGCGTGGCGGTGCCTTGCAGGGCGCGCAGCGCCAGAATGGTCGCCGCCGCGTGCACCGGGCCAGACAGGCCGTAATACGCACCCACCGGCGGCCAGACCAGCAGCGTCAGCGTGCCCAGCGGCCAGGCCAGCGCCAGGGCCAGCGCGTCGGAGCGGGGGGCCTGCAGCGCCGTGCCCAGCACCGCCAGCGCGGCCAGCGCCAGTGCGTTGCCGGCCAGGTGCGCACCCAGAAAGTGCAACAGCGGCCCCGTCCACAGCGTCCACGGCTGGCTGGGCCAGTACTCGGCGTGCCACAGCCAGTGCTGCGGCACCATGTAGCCGTTGGCGCTGGCCAGCCACAGCGCCACGCTGGCCGCTATCAACAGAGCGCAGGTCAGGGGCCAGGATCGGTGATGCATGCAGCTTGCGGGCGCCGCGCGGCGGGATGAGGTTGGTCGAATCAGTATGAAATCAATAGCGCCTGCCGCTGGTGAAGCGGGCGCGAGGCGCCATTTTCATTCAAAAACCGCCTGCCACAGCCGCTGGATGGCCAGGCGCTCGGCGGCGAGTGTTTCCAACGCGACCTGAGTGGGCTGCTCGTCCAGGCGTGCGCGGTGCTGCACGCGCCGCAGTTCGCGGTAGGCGTCGGCCGCGGTCTGGCCCACGCCGGCGGGCAGCAGGCCGGCGTCCTCGGCGCGGCGCAGCAGGGCGATGTTGCCCAGGTTGGCGGCCAGCTCGGGGTGCTGGGCGGTGTGCGCCAGCACCAGGTACTGGGTGACGAACTCGGCATCCACCATGCCGCCGGGGCTGTGCTTGACGTCGAACAACCCGTCGGCGACGGGGTGCGCGCCGCGCATCTTCTCGCGCATGGCGATGATCTCGCCGCGCAGGGCGGCGTGGTCGCGCGGCGCGGTGATGACGGCGTGGCGCACGGCGTCGAAGCGGGCGGTGAGGGCGTCGCCCTCGGCCACCACCGTGCCAGGGGCAGCGGGCGGCACCATCCTCGCCCGCGTCATGGCCTGGTGCTCCCAGGTCCAGGCGGTGTTGCTGCCGCGGTTTTCCTGGTAGTCGGCGTAGGCGTCGATGTCGGTCACCAGCAGGCCGGAGTTGCCGTTGGGCCGCAGCGCGGTGTCGATCTCGAACAGGTCGCCCTCGCCGGTTTTCACCGTCAGCCAGGTGATGAGCTTACGCACGAAGGCGCCGTAGATCTCCTGCGCGTCCTCGTGCTCGTCGTCGAACACGAACACGATGTCCAGGTCGCTGCCGTAGCCCAGCTCCTTGCCGCCCAGCTTACCGTAGCCAATGATGCCCAGGCGCGGCTCGTCGCGGTGCTTCTGGCGCAGGTGCGGCCAGCACCAGCGCATGGTCAGGCGCAGGATGGCGTCGGCCAGCGCCGACAGGTCGTCGGCCACCTGCTCCACCGTGATGCGGCCTTCCACGTCGCGCGCCAGCGTGCGGAAGGTCTCGGCATGGTGCGCGCGGCGCAGCAGGTTGAGCAGGTTCTCCTCGTCGTCCTCCTGGCCGCGTGCCAGTGCGGCACGGCGCAGTTCCAGTTCGTGCTCGAAGGCGGCGGCGTCGAAGCGCTCGTTCAGCAGGCTGGGGCTGGCCAGCTCGTCGATGACGCCGGGGTGCTGCATGGCGTAGCGCGCCGGCCAGCGCGCCGCGCCCAGCACGCGCAGCAGGCGCTCGTGCACGGCGGGGCGCTCCAGTAGCAGGGCGATGTAGCTTTCGCGGCGCAGCAGCGGCTCGACCCAGTCGGCCAGGCGCAGCACGCCGTCTTCATTGACGCGGCCTTCTTCCAGCCACTGCGCGGTGCGCTGCAGCAGGCGCATCAGGCGGCCACGAGCCTCGTCGCGCAGCGCCAGCACGCGCGGGTGCTCGGGCCATTCGGCCAGGTGCGCGCGCACGCGCTCAGGGAAGGCGGGCAGCACGGCGTCGATGTCGTCCGGCACGGCGCGCGCCTCGCCGTTGGGGCCTTTCTGGCAGGTCTTGCAGGGCGCGTCGCCACCCAGCAGGCGGTCGAACTCTTGCGCGACGAATTCGCGGTGCGTGTCCAGCTCTGCCAGGAAGGGGCAGGCGCCGTCGTGGCCCAGCGTGCGGGCGATCCAGTCCAGATCGGCATCGCTGGTCGGCAGGATGTGGGTCTGCTGGTCGTCCAGGTACTGGATGCGGTGCTCGACCCGGCGCAGGAACACGTAGGCACGGGCCAGCGCGTCGGCGGTTTCGGCGGGCATCAGCTCGGCGTAGGCCACGCGGCGCAGCGCCTCCAGCGTGGGGCGGGTGCGCAACTCGGGAAACTGGCCGCCGCGCACCACCTGCAGCAGTTGCACGGTGAATTCGATCTCGCGGATGCCGCCGCGCGAGAGCTTCACGTCGTTGGCGCGCTCGGGCCGGCCGGCGCTGCGGCGGCTGGCGTGGCTGCGGATCTGGTCGTGCAGCGTGCGCAGCGATTCGAACACGCTGTAGTCGAGGTACTTGCGGAACACAAAGGGCAGCACCACGCCGCGCAAGGCCTGGGCCGAGCCGCTGGCGATGGCCGCGCGCGGCGCCACCACGCGGCTCTTGAGCCAGGCAAAGCGCTCCCATTCGCGGCCCTGCACCAGCATGTATTCCTCCAGCGCATCCAGCGAGCAGGCCGGCGGGCCGGAGTTGCCGTTGGGCCGCAGCGCCAGGTCGACGCGGAACACGAAGCCGTGCTCGGTGGTGTCGCCGATCAGGCCCTGGATCAGCTTGACCGCGCGGGTGAAGTATTCGTGCACCGTGATCTGCCCGCGCCCGTCGTCGCGGCCAGCGGTTTCACCGTCTTCGTCGTAGACGTAGATCAGGTCGATGTCGCTGGACACGTTCAACTCGCGCGCGCCGAACTTGCCCATGCCGACCACCCACAGCTGGGCGCGCTGGCCGGCCTCGGTCATGGGCGCGCCGTGGCGTTCGTCAAGCTGGGCGAAAGCCTCGGCGCAGGCGGCGTCCAGCGCCAGTTCGGCCAGGTCGGTGACGGCGCGGGTCACCACGTCCAGCGGCGCGGCCTGCTCGCAATCGAGCACCACCAGGCGCTCCATCACCAACTGGCGCAGGATGCGCAGGCGGGCGCCCAGTTCGTCGTGGCCGCGTTCGGCCAGCGCCGCCAGGCAGGCCGCCATGCCGTCGCCGGTGGGTACGCCGGGCGGCAGCAGGGGCAGTTCGTCTTCGTAGCGGCGGCGCAGGCGCTGCACCAGGCGCGAATGCCCGGCGCTGTCGGGCATTCCAAAGAAGTCGGTTAACAAAGATTCACGGTTGGCACAAGAACCTTGCGCATCGCCACGGGTCATAATTTCTTCAGTCCTCCGAGGCAGGCGCTTGGTCGTTGAAAGACCTCGCCCACCCGCTCGCTTTTCGCCCAATCACGCCGTTGCTCCAGTCGTCTCTCAAAATCGCCGCCTTCGTCATGCGCTGGACGGTGCGCGGCGTCGTTGCCTTGTTGCTGCTGCTGCTGGTGGCCTGGGGCATCCTCCACTGGTTCATTGTGCCGCGAATCGACGAATTTCGCCCCCGGTTGGAGCAGCTCGCCTCGCGTGCGATTTCAACGCCCGTCACCATCGGCGCGATCACGGCCAAGTCCAATGGTCTCGTGCCGGCGGTGTCGCTGCGCGACGTGCGCGTGCATGACCCCACGGGGCGCGCCGGTTTGCACGTGCCGCAGGTGCTGGCGGCGTTTTCCGTGCTGTCGCTCGGTCGTGGCGCGCTGGAGCAACTGGTCATCGACCAGCCCAGCCTGGAATTGCGCCGCACCGCCGATGGCCGGCTGCTGGTGGGCGGTATCGACTTGTCGGGCGACGCGTCGGGCGACACGGGGGCGGCAGACTGGTTCTTCTCGCAGCCCGAATTCATCGTGCGCGGAGGCCGCGTGCGCTGGGTGGACGAGCGCCGCGGCGCGCCGCCAGTGGCGCTGAACGATGTGCAACTGGTCGTGCGCAACGGCTATGGCCGCCATCAGCTGCGGCTGGACGCCACGCCCGACGCCGCCTGGGGCAACCGCTTCACGCTGCTCGGGCAGTTCCGCCAGCCGGTGTTCTCGCGCCATCCGGGTTTCTGGCGCGACTGGGAAGGCAGCGCCTTCGCTGATTTCGAGCGCGTGGACGTGTCCCAACTGCGCCAGTACGCCGACCTGAAGACCGACTGGGGCGTGGACCTGCGCGGTGGCCGGGGCGCCCTGCGTCTGTGGCTGGACCTGAAAAAGGGCCAGGTGACGGCGGCCACCACCGACATGGCGCTGGGCGGCGTGGCCGCCACCTTCGGCCCCCGGCTGGAGCCGCTGGCGTTCACCTCGCTGACGGGCCGCCTGGGCTGGCGCGACACGGGCAACGGGATGGAGGTGGATACCCGCGATCTGCATTTCGTCGACGCCGACGGCCTGGCCTGGCCGGGCGGCAACCTGATGCTGAACTACCGCGATGCGGCCGGCGGCGAGCTGCGCGGCGACCGGCTGGATCTGGGCGCGCTGGCCAAGATCGCGCTGCGCCTGCCGCTGCCCGCCGCCGTGCATGAACGGCTGCGATCGCACCCCGTGCAAGGGCTGGTGGAGCGCATCCATGCCCGGTGGGACGGTCCGCTGGAGGCGCCGCGCGGCTGGCGCGTGCAGGCCAGGGCCAGCGCGGTGACGGTGGGCGCCCGCCCGGCGCCGCCCGCGCCCAACGGCAAGCCGGTCGAGGGCATTCCCGGTGTCGAGGGCGCCACGCTGGAGCTGGACGCGACGTCCGCTGGCGGCCAGGCGTCGCTGGCGATCCAGGATGGCGCGCTCACCTTGCCCGGCGTGTTCGACGAGCCACGCATTCCGCTGGCCGAGTTCAACACCCGCGCGCGCTGGCGCGTGCAGGACGGTCAGATCACGCTGGACGTGGACGAGCTGAAGCTGCGCAACGCCGATGCCGTGGGCGGCTTCAAGGGGCGCTGGCACACTTTTGCCCGGCAGCAGGGCGCCGCCCGCTTTCCGGGCGTGCTGGACTTGTCGGGCGCCTTCAGCCGCGCCAACGGCGCGCGCATTCACCGCTACCTGCCGCTGGGCGTGCCCGAGTCGGCGCGCCGCTACGTGCGCGAGGCCGTGCTGGCGGGCGAGGCGCGCGACGTGGCGGTGCGCGTCAAGGGTGATCTGCGTGAAATCGGCAGCGCCAAGCCGCCGCCGGGCAGTGAATTCCGCTTCGCCGGGCAGGTGCGTGACGCCACGCTGGCCTACGTGCCGCCCAGCTTGCAGCCGGGCGGGCAGGTGCCGTGGCCGGCGCTGGAAAAGCTGTCGGGTGAACTGATCTTCGACCACAACAGCATGCAGGTGAAGAACGCCCGGGCGCAGGTGCGCGGGCATCCAGGCTGGCAGTTCACGCGGGTGCAGGCGGGCATTGCCGACCTGGGGTACACGCGCGTGCTGGTAGATGCCGAAGGCGCCGGGCCGCTGTCGGCGGCGCTGGGCATCGTGCAGCGCTCGCCGCTGTCGGCGCTGACCCAGCAGGCCCTGGACCGCGCCACGGCCACGGGCAACGCCAGCCTGCGCCTGAAGCTGGATTTGCCGATCAACCAGATTCGCGATGCCCAGGTGCAAGGGCATGTGCAACTGGCGGGCAACGAGTTGCGCATCACGCCCGACACGCCCTTGCTGACGCAGGCGCGCGGCGCGGTGGCGTTCACCGACACCGGCTTCACGCTGCAGGACACGCGGGCGCAACTGCTGGGCGGCGAGGCGCGGCTGACGGGCGGCAGCCAGTCTTCCGCGGGTGGCGCGCCCGCCGTGCGGCTGCATGTCAAGGGCACCGCCACGGCGGAAGGGCTGCGTGGCGCCAGCGACTGGGCGCCGCTGCCCGGCATCGCGCGCCAGGCCACGGGCAGCGCGGCCTATGAGGCGGTGATCGGCTTTCGCGCCGGCGAGCCCGATGTGCTGGTCACCAGCGATTTGCGTGGCATGGCGTTCGATTTGCCCGCGCCCCTGACCAAGCCGGCTGACGCGGCCTGGCCGCTGCGCTATGAAAGCGGCCAGGCCGCCGCCGGGCGCACCCGCTTGCGCGTGGCCGTGGCCGAGCAACTGGCGGTGGAATATGAGCGCGATGCCGCATCGGGCCGGGTGCTGCGCGGCGTCATCGGTGTCGGGCGGCAGGCCCAGCCGCAACTGGCCATGCCAGACAGCGGCGTGCTGGCCCGCGTGCACATGCCGCGCCTGGATGCGCCGGCCTGGGATGCCGCGCTGACCCGCGTGTTTGGCGACGACGCGCCCGAGCCATCGGCGCCCACGCAGGCACGGGCGGAAAGCGGCTTCGTGCCCGGCGTGTGGTCGCTGCGCGCGGACGAACTGCTGGCGGACGGCCACGTGCTGCACGACGTGGCGGCCAGCGGCACGCGCGAAGGCGCCAGGTGGCGCGCCGACGTGCAGGCGCGCGAGCTGAGCGGCCAGGTCGAATACAACGAGGGCACGGCCGGTGGCCGCGCCGGCAAGGTGCATGCGCGGCTGACGCGGCTCAGCATTCCCGCCAGTGCCAGCGACGACCAGACCTTGCTGGCGCGCCCGCCGTCCCACATTCCAGCGCTGGACGTGGTGGTCGATGATTTCGAGTTGCGCGGCAAGAAGCTGGGCCGGCTGGAAGTGGAAGCCATCAACCACGATGTGGCTCCGGCGGGCCAGGGCGCAGGCGCGCAGGAGTGGGAACTCACGCGCCTGGCCGTGCGCACCCCCGAGGCCACCTTCACCGCCAGCGGGCGCTGGGCCACGGCGGCACGCGGCCCGGCGCTGCCGGTCAACCCGCGCGGACCGCGCGCGCCCGACGACCCGCGCCGCACGGCGCTGGATTTCAAGCTCGACATCCGCGACGCCGGCCATTTGCTGGCGCGCTTCGACATGCCCGGCGTGCTGGCGCGCGGGCGCGGACAGATCGAGGGCAGCCTGGGCTGGCGTGGCGCGCCGTTTTCGCCGCATTACCCCAGCATGGCGGGCAAGCTGCGCGTGGACGTGGGCGCCGGGCAGTTCCTGAAGGCCGACCCCGGCGCGGCCAAATTGCTGAGCGTGCTCAGCCTTCAGGCACTGCCCCGCCGGCTGACGCTGGATTTCCGCGACCTGTTCTCCGCCGGCTTCGCGTTTGACTTCGTGCGCGGCGACGTCGACGTGCAGCGCGGCATCGCCGCCACCCGCAACCTGCAAATGAAAGGCATCAACGCCGCCGTGTTGATGGAAGGCAGCGCGGACATCGGCCAGGAGACGCAGGACTTGCGCGTGCTGGTGGTGCCCGAAATCGACGCCGGCACCGCCGCGCTGGCCGCCACCATGATCAACCCCGCCATCGGCATCGGCGCCTTCATCGCACAATTGGTGCTCAAGCAGCCGCTGATCAAGGCCGCCACGCGCGAGTTCCACGTCGGCGGCGGTTGGGACGACCCGCAGGTCAAGCGCGTCGACACGCGGGCCAGCGGCGCGGCCGCGGCAGCCAGTGCGCCGGCATCGGCCGCCTTGCCAGCCGAACCCGTCAACGAGGAGGAAAAGCCATGAAAGTCGCCGCCATCCAGATGGTGTCGGGCACCCGCGTCGACGACAACCTGCGCGATGCGCACGCGCTGCTGGCGCAGGCCGCGCGGGCCGGGGCCGAGCTGGCCGTGCTGCCCGAATACTTCTGCGTCATGGGTCAGCGCGACACCGACAAGCTGGCGCTGCAGGAAGTGCTGGGCGAGGGGGCAATCCAGGACTGGCTGGCCGCCACGGCGCGCGAGCTGGGCCTGTGGATCGTCGGTGGCACGCTGCCGCTGTCGTGCGAACCGCGCGACGAAGCGCGGGTGCGCAATGCGTCGCTGGCGTTCAACCCGCAAGGCGAGCGCGTGGCGTGTTACGACAAGATTCACCTGTTCAAGTTCGACGACGGCACGCGCGCCTACGACGAGGCGGCGGTGCTGGCGCGCGGTAGCGTGCCCACGCTGTTCGAGCTGCCGTCGCGCGACGGCCACGCGTGGCGCATTGGCATGAGCGTGTGCTACGACCTGCGTTTTCCCGAGCTGTACCGCGCCTATGCGGCGCAGGGGGCCGACCTGCTGCTGGTGCCCAGCGCCTTCACCCACGTTACCGGCCAGGCGCACTGGGAAGTGCTGCTGCGCGCCCGCGCCATCGAAAACCTGGCGGGCGTCATCGCCGCCGCGCAGGGCGGCCTGCACGAGAACGGGCGCCGCACCTGGGGGCACAGCATGGTGGTCGATGCCTGGGGCCAGGTGCTGGGCGTGCAGCCCGAGGGCGCTGCCGTGGTGCTGGCCGACCTGGATGCGGGGCAACTGGCGGCGCGGCGGGCGCAACTGCCGGCGTTGCTGCACCGCAGGCTGTGAGGTGGGGCGGTCAGCTTAGGCGAGCCCGGTGCTCAGGCTCACCCGCACCACCTCTTCCCCATAGCGCTCCAGCTTGGTCGCGCCCATGCCGCTGATGCCTTGCAGGTCGTCCAGCGACCGTGGCGCGCGGGCGGCGATGGCGGTCAGGGTGGCGTCGTGGAAGATCACGTAGGCGGGCAGGTTGTGCTCGCGCGCCACCTCGCCGCGCCAGGCTTTCAGCGCCGCGAAGCGCGCCTGCGCGGCAGTGTCCAGCTCGGCCACGGCGGGGGCTGGCGTGGCGGTGCGTGGCTTGCGCGTGCGCTCACGCGCAGGGGCGGCCGTGGCGGCGCGCAGGCGCACGGGTTGCTCGCCTTTCAGGATCGGGCGCGCGGGCTCCAGCAGCTTCAGGGTGTTGTAGGCCTGTGCGTCGACGTGCAGCGCGCCGACGGCGATCAGCTGGCGCAGCACGCCACGCAACTGCGCCTCGCTGAATTCGGCGCCGATGCCGAAGGTGGACAACTGCTCGTGGCCGAACTGGGCCACCTTGTCGGTGCGCTTGCCGCGCACGATGTCCATGATGTGGCCGGCGCCAAAGCCGATACCGCTCATTTGTTGCACGCGGTAGATGGTGGACAGCAGCTTGCGCGCGCAGTCGGTGGCGTCCCAGACGTCGGGCGGCCGCAGGCAGTTGTCGCAGTTGCCGCAGGGCTGGCTGGCCTCGCCGAAATAGCGCAGCAACCGCACGCGCCGGCAGTCGGTGGCTTCGGCCAGGGCCAGCAGGGCGTCGAGCTTGGACACCATGACCTGCTTGAAGTCCGCCTCGGCCGGGCTTTCGTCGATCATGCGGCGCTGGTTCACCACGTCCTGCAGGCCGTAGGCCATCCAGGCGTTGGCCGGCTCGCCGTCGCGGCCAGCGCGGCCGGTTTCCTGGTAGTAGCCCTCGATGTTCTTGGGCATGTCCACGTGGGCGACGAAGCGCACGTCGGGCTTGTCAATGCCCATGCCGAAGGCGATGGTGGCGCACATCACCACGCCCGCGTCGGGCTCGGCGCGCAGAAAACGATCCTGGTTCTGCTGGCGCGTGGCCGCGTCCAGGCCGGCGTGGTAGGGCAGCGCGTCGATGCCGTGCTCGCACAGCGTGGCGGCCAGCTCTTCCACCCGCTTGCGCGACTGGCAGTAGACGATGCCGGCCTCGCCCGCGTGCTCGCGCTCGATGAAGGCCAGCAGCTGGCGCGTTGGGTCCTTCTTCTCGACGATTGCGTAACGGATGTTTGGCCTGTCGAAGCTGCTGACGAACTGCTTGGCGTGCTCCAGTTGCAGGCGCTCGATGATGTCGGCGCGGGTCACGTCGTCGGCGGTGGCGGTGAGCGCGATGCGCGGCACCTGGGCGAAGCGCTCGTGCAGCACCGTCAACTGGCGGTATTCAGGGCGGAAGTCGTGCCCCCACTGGCTCACGCAATGCGCCTCGTCGATGGCGAACAGGCTCAAGGCGCCGTGCGCGTGCAGCGTGTCCAGCAGGCCCAGAAAGCGCGGCGTGCCCACGCGCTCGGGCGCGGCGTACAGCAGCGTCAGCTGGCCGGCCAGCAGGCGCCGCTCGATGTCCTCGGTCTGCTCCCAGTCCTGCGTGGAGTTGAGAAAGGCCGCCGCCACGCCGGCCTCGTGTAGCGCGCCCACCTGGTCGTGCATGAGCGCGATCAGGGGCGATACCACCAGCGTCACGCCGTGGCCAGCCCGCTGGCGCGCGATGGCGGGAATCTGGTAGCACAGGCTTTTGCCGCCGCCGGTGGGCATCAGCACCAGCGCATCGCCGCCGGCGGTGACGTGGTGGACGATGGCCTGCTGCTGGCCGCGAAAGGCGGGGTAGCCGAAGACCTCGTTCAGGATGTTGGTGGGGACGGAAGATGCGGACACGGCAAGCGGCGAAGAAAACCCTGGATTGTCCGCAATGGAGACGGGTGCGCCCACGCTCTCTAGAATCCGGCGCCATGACAACGCCCGCCTATACCCGCGCCGCCGCGCTGCCCGCCATCCTGCGCCAACGCCTCGTCATCCTCGATGGCGCCATGGGCACCATGATTCAGCGCTTCAA
>JAUNUR010000021.1 GCA_030538085.1 Pseudomonadota bacterium
AAAGCTGCGCAGGCAGCTTTGGAGCCGCGGCACTTGCCCTTGCCTGGCACGCCCAGCGCGGCACGTTCAGGCGCATCCAACTGCCGTTTCTAGGTTCAAGGGTGATACACCCGGTTGCAGATGTGGCGTCACCGCTTGACGCGCCACGCCGCGCGCGGCGGCAGCGTGGCCAGCAGCACGCCGATCAGCGCCACGCCGTAGGCCAGCAGTTGCAGCGTGCTCGGGCGCTCTCCCAGCGCCACCACGCCCACGGCGGCGGCGCTGATGGGCAGCATCACGGTGAACACGCCGGCTTGCGCCGCCGGCACGCTTTTCAGCCCCGTCATCCACAGCCACACCGTCCACACGCAGGCGGCCAGCGCGTAGAACACCAGCAGCAGCCAGGCGGATGCCGGCACGGCGCCGAAGTCGAAACGCCAGGCCAGCCACAGGCCAAAGGGCATGCTCAGCACGAAGCCCCAGCCATTGATCAGCGCGCTGATGCGGCGCGGCGACAGGCTGGCCGTCAGCGTCTTGCCGATGACGGCGTAGCTGGCTTCGCACAGCACGGCGCCGATCAGCAGCAGGTTGCCCAGCCAGGCCTGCTGCGGCGTGTCTTGCGCGGCTGGCTCCTGCTTAGACAGCGCCACCAGCGCGATGCCGATGACCGCGCAGGCCACGCCGGCCCACACGCGCGGGGCCACGCTTTCGCGCAGGATCAACCAGCTCAACACCGCCACCGCCGCCGGAATCGCGGCCAGGATGACGCCGGCCGACACCGCCGTGGTCAGCTTCACGCCGCTGATCATGCACAGCGTGAACAGGAAGTTGCCGAGGAAGGATTCGATGAACAGCAGGCGCCGGGTGCGCGGCGTCAGCGGTGGTTCATCAAGCGGTTTCTTGAGCCAGTGCAGCATGGCCAGGCCGCCAATGCCAAAGCGCAGCCAGGCCAGCAGCATGACCGGAAAGATGGCCGCCAGCGGCTTGGACAAAGCCACGTAGCTGCCCACCAGCGCCATGGACAGTGCCAGGCACGCATAGGCCAGCGGGCGGCTGGGGGAGGGCGTGGCTTGCATCGGGATCAACAGGACGGACGCTGGTTTTTCACCCCTGAACCCATGGCCGTGGAGCCGCGCCAGGTGTTCCGCAGGACGTGGCCCGCCGAACGCGGGGTGTTTCAGCGTCCATGGTGGCTGGGGCGCAACGTGTCAGGTCTGGAAAGCTGGCGGTGGGTACACTCTCGTAACAAGTCATGAAACATTCATATTCATGATGTTGGAATTCCAACGAGGAAAAGGTCTTTCTCATGCTGTTCAGCAAACTGTTGCCCAAGGAGGGCAATTTTTTTGAGTTGTTCAACCAGCACGCCGACCACATTGTCGAGGCTGCGCAGGCGTTTCAGCAGCTGGTGGCGCACTATGCCGACGAGGCGGCGCGCGGCCGCTACAACCAGCGGGTGGACGATGCCGAGCGCGCCGCCGACCGTGTGACGGCGGAAGTCAGCCGCCTGGTTCACACCACCTTCATCACCCCCATCGACCGCGAGCAGATTCACAGCCTGATCAACCTGATGGACGACGTGGCCGATCTGCTGCAGGACTCGGCCGAGACCATGGCGCTGTACGACATTCACCACATGACGGAGGAAATCGAGCGCCTGACGGATCTGGCCGTCAAGTGCTGCCAGCGCTTGCAGGCGGCGGTGCGGCTGCTGGGCAAGGTGGCCGAGCAGAACGTGGCCGAGGCGACGCTGAAGACCTGCGAGGAAATCGACCAGCTCGAATCCGACGCCGACCGCGTGATGCGCAGCGCCATGAGCAAGCTGTTCCGCGAGGAAGAGGACGTGCGCGAGCTGATCAAGCTGCGCGCCATCTACGAACTGCTGGAAACCGTGACCGACAAGTGCGAGGAGGTGGCCAACCAGATCGAGGGCATCGTGCTCGAAAACTCATGACCTCGCTGTGCGCGATGGCCTGTGAGTCATTCCGTCATTAGCCCATTCTCAACGATAGACAAGTCCATGGAAACCGCTCAAGCTGCCCTCTGGGTCGTGATGCTGCTGGTGCTGCTCGCGATCGCGTTCGACTTCATGAACGGCTTTCACGATGCCGCCAACTCGATTGCCACCGTGGTCTCCACCGGCGTGCTCAAGCCCGCTCAAGCGGTGATGTTCGCGGCTTTCTTCAACTTCATCGCCATCTTCGTGTTCCACCTGTCCGTGGCCGCCACGGTGGGCAAGGGTATCGTGCAGCCCGGCGTGGTGGACACGCATGTGGTGTTCGGTGCGCTGGTGGGCGCTATCAGCTGGAACCTGCTGACCTGGTACTACGGCATTCCCAGCAGTTCCTCGCACGCGCTCATCGGCGGCATCGTTGGCGCGGTGATCGCCAAGTCGGGCTTCGGGCACCTGATCGCCAGCGGCATCCTGAAGACGGTGGCCTTCATCTTCGTGTCGCCGCTGCTGGGTTACCTGCTGGGCTCGCTGCTGATGGTGGCCGTGGCCTGGTTGTTTCGCCGCACGCGGCCGGGCCGGGTGGACAGGTGGTTCCGCCGCCTGCAACTGGTCAGCGCCGGCGCCTACAGCCTGGGCCATGGCGGCAACGACGCGCAGAAAACCATCGGCATCATCTGGCTGCTGCTGATCGCCACCGGCTACACGGCGGCCAGCGACGCGGCGCCTCCCATGTGGGTGATCGTCAGCTGCTACGCGGCCATCGCGGCCGGCACCATGTTCGGCGGCTGGCGCATCGTCAAGACGATGGGGCAGAAAATCACCAAGCTCAAGCCCGTGGGCGGCTTCTGTGCCGAAACGGGTGGGGCGCTGACGCTGTTTCTGGCCACGGCCTTCGGCATTCCGGTGTCGACCACGCACACCATCACCGGCGCGATTGTGGGCGTGGGCTCCACCCAGCGTGCCAGCGCCGTGCGCTGGGGCGTGGCGGGCAACATCGTGTGGGCATGGATTTTGACCATCCCCGCCAGCGCGCTGGTGGCGGCACTGGGGTACTGGTTCAGTCTGGCGTTGTTTTGAGAGGCTGCCCTCAAACTCCTCGCGCCGAGACATTGAACAGGCTCTGAGTGCCATCCCTTTCCGGGGCCTTGGTGAGCGTGGGAGTTTGCGCTGCGCTTGAGCAGCCGCAGCCGGAAGAGGGCGCAACGTCTTCACCCTTTCCCGTCATTGCGGCGAAGGCCGCAATCCACACGGTGTCCGCGGGTCAACACCGTGCCAAGGTGGCGGCGCCATGGATTACGGGCGAGTGGGCAGCACACAAACGATGACCAATGACTGCGGCTGGCGCCGCACGACAAACGAGGCCATTTGTCATTTTGAAAGCCAATGTGTAAGAGATCGCTGTATTTGGGCAACTTCCCGGTACATTGGCCCAATCTTCCTGGGAGGAAGGTATCAAAAACGACCGATTGGGAGATATAATGATGGGTTTTCGGTGTGTCGCTGGCCGGGTGGCCATGTCGCGTGTCTCAACATCGGAAGAACCCTGGTGCACGGTCACGCCGGCACCGAGTCACCACCCACAGGATTCAAACACATCATGGTCGTTATTCGTCTTTCGCGCGGCGGCGCCAAGGCCCGTCCCTTCTTCAACATCGTGGTTGCCGACAAGCGCGTGCGCCGCGATGGCCGCTTCATCGAGCGCATCGGTTTCTACAACCCCACCGCCACCGGTGGCGCCGAAGGCCTGCGCATTGCCCAGGACCGCCTGAACCACTGGCTCAGCGTTGGTGCCCAGCCGTCGCCCACCGTGCAGCGCCTGGTCAAGCAGGCTGCCAAGGCCGCGCCCGCCGCCGCCTGACCGTACCGATGAACCCAGGCCTGGAGCCGGCCGAACTGCCGGCGGACGCGGTCGAAGTCGGCCGCGTGCTGGACGCCTGGGGCATCAAGGGCTGGTTCAAGATCCAGCCTTACAGCGCCTCGCCCGAGGCGCTTTTTTCTTCCAAGCGCTGGTTTTTGCAGCCCGCCGAGCGCGGCGCCAAGAACTCGTTCGCGGGCACGGTGCTGCTGAAGATCAAGCAAGCCCGGGACCACGCCGACGCGGTGGTCGCCAGCGCGCAGGATATCCCCGACCGCACCGCCGCCGAAGGCCTCAAGGGCGCGCGCATCTTCATCGCCCGCTCGTCCTTTCCCACGCTCGAAGAGGGCGAGTATTACTGGGTCGATCTGATCGGCCTGGCCGTTATCAACCGCGAGGGCGTGGCGCTGGGCACCGTGACCGACCTCATGGCCACCGGTCCGCAGCAAGTGCTGGTGATTGGTTACGAGGAAGATGGCAAGCCGCAGGAGCGCATGATCCCGTTCGTCGATGCGTACGTGGACGACGTTGATCTGGCGGGCAAGCGCATCACGGTGGATTGGCAGCCCGACTACTGACGCGGGCGCGGCGGGGGCAAGCGGCGCGGTTCAGCGCGGCGTGACCTGCACGAAAATCTCATTCGGCTTGACCATGCCCAACTCGATGCGGGCACGCTCCTCGACCATGCCCAGGCCAGCGCGCAGGTCTTCCACCTCCGACGCCAGTTGCTCGTTCACCAACCGTGCCTGCGCATTGGCGGCCTTTTGCTGATCCAGCTTGCGCTGCAGCGCCGTCACGTTGGGCAGGCTGCCACGCCCCACCCACAGTTGTGCTTGGACGACCACCAGCAGCACGATCAGGACGGCTGGGACGATGCGGTGAACCATGGCGGGCGAAGGCTGATGAAGCGGTGCTGGGCTGCTATCGTTTCAGTATAGCGCCAGTTTGTCTCGTACAGTCACACAGACGGGGGAGGCAGACAGATCAGTTGAAGAAGGCTCTGATCATCCGCGCCCCCGGCGATATCACTTGAGGTTGTAGAACGCCGCGCGGCCGGGATATTCGGCCATGTCGCCCAGGTCTTCCTCGATGCGCAGCAACTGGTTGTATTTGGCCATGCGGTCGGAGCGGCTTAAGGATCCGGTCTTGATCTGCCCTGCATTCAGGCCCACGGCGATGTCGGCGATGGTGCTGTCTTCCGTCTCGCCCGAGCGGTGGCTGATGACGGCGGTGTAGCCCGCGCGCTTGGCCATCTCGATGGCTTGGAAGGTCTCGGTCAGCGTGCCGATCTGGTTGATCTTGATGAGGATCGAGTTGCCGATCTGCTTGTCGATGCCTTCCTTCAGGATCTTGGTGTTGGTGACGAACAAGTCATCGCCCACCAACTGCACCTTGTCGCCGAGCTTTTCGGTCAGCAGCTTCCAGCCGTCCCAGTCGCCCTCGGCCATGCCGTCCTCGATGCTGATGATGGGGTATTTGTCGACCCAGGTGGCCAGCATGTCGGTCCACTGCGCGGCGCTCAGCTTCACGCCGCCTTCGCCCTCCAGCACGTACTGGCCGTCCTTGTAGAACTCGGATGACGCGCAGTCCAGCCCCAGCACGATGTCCTGGCCGGCGGTGTAGCCGGCGTCACTGATCGCCTGCAGGATGAGCTGAATGGCGGCCTCGTGGTTGTCGACGTTGGGCGCAAAGCCGCCTTCGTCGCCCACGGCCACGCTCATCCCCTTGTCGTGGATGATCTTCTTGAGCGCATGGAACACCTCGGCGCCCTGGCGCAGCGCCTCGCGGAAGCTGGGCGCGCCCACGGGGATGATCATGAACTCCTGCAAATCGAGGTTGTTGTTGGCGTGGGCGCCGCCGTTGATGACGTTCATCATCGGCACCGGCAGCTGGCAGCCGTTCATGCCGCCGAAGTAGCGGTACAGCGGCAGACCGCTTTCTTCAGCCGCCGCGCGCGCCACGGCCATCGACACCGCCAGCATGGCGTTGGCGCCCAGGCGCGACTTGTTCTCGGTGCCGTCCAGGTCGATCAGGGTCTTGTCGAGGAAGGCCTGCTCGCTGGCATCCAGGCCCAGCACGGCCTCGGAAATCTCGGTGTTGATGTGCTCGACGGCCTTCAGCACGCCCTTGCCCAGGTAGCGCTTCTTGTCGCCGTCGCGCAGTTCGATGGCTTCGCGCGAGCCGGTGGAGGCGCCACTGGGCACGGCGGCGCGGCCCATCACGCCGGACTCCAGCAGCACGTCGCATTCAACGGTGGGGTTGCCGCGGCTGTCGAGAATTTCACGACCGACGATGTCAACGATGGCGCTCATGGTTTGCTTTTCCTTTAACGAGTTTCATGAATCAAATCAGGCCTCGGCGCCCATGAAACAGGCGGAGGATGCTATGAAGTAAATAGCTAATCAGACGCCTTCCACGCACAGCAGATTGAATACCCCCGCGCCCACGCGCTGCTCGCGGGCCTGCCGGTACTCAGGCGAGTCGTAAAAGGCGCGCGCTTGTGCGTAGCTTGGGAAGCGCAGCACCACCGTACGGGGATGGGCGCTGCCTTCCAGTACTTCCTGTTGACCGCCGCGCACGATGAACTCGCCACCATTGGCCTGCACGGCGGCGGTGCTGAACTTGCGGTATTCTTCCATCTGAGCCGGGTTGGTGACCTGGATGTTGGCGATGACGTAGCCGTAGGGCATGGCGAACCTCGAAAGCGGGGTGGTTTAGGCGTTGAAATGGTCTTCCAGGTAGCCGTGCCGCTTGGTCACGGCGTCCAGCGCCATCAGGGTTTCGAGCAGGGCCTTCATGTGCTTCAGCGGTACGGCGTTGGGGCCGTCCGACAGCGCGTTGGCCGGGTCGGGGTGCGTTTCCATGAACAGCCCAGCCACGCCCACCGCCACGGCGGCGCGTGCCAGCACCGGCACCATCTCGCGCTGGCCGCCGCTTGACGTGCCCTGGCCGCCCGGCAATTGCACCGAATGCGTGGCGTCGAACACCACCGGCGCACCCGTTTCGCGCAGGATGGCCAGGCTGCGCATGTCGCTGACGAGGTTGTTGTAGCCAAAGCTGGCGCCGCGCTCGCAGGCCATGAAGACGTCGGTGGGTAGGCCCTTCTCGGCCGCTGCCGCGCGCGCCTTGTCGATCACGTTCTTCATGTCATGGGGTGCGAGGAACTGGCCTTTCTTGATGTTGACTGGCTTGCCGCTTTGAGCCACGGCGCGGATGAAGTCGGTCTGGCGGCACAGAAAGGCGGGGGTCTGCAGCACGTCGACCACGGCGGCCACTGCGGGAATCTCGGCTTCGGTGTGCACGTCGGTCAGCACCGGCAGGTTCAGCTCGCGCTTGATCTTGGCGAGGATCTCTAGCCCCTTGTCCATGCCCGGCCCGCGAAAGCTGTTGCCCGACGACCGATTGGCCTTGTCGTAGCTGCTCTTGAAGATGAAGGGGATGCCCAGCGACGCCGTGATGTCCTTGAGTTGTCCGGCAACGTCCATCTGTAATTGTTCAGACTCCACCACGCACGGCCCGGCGATCAGAAAAAAAGGCCGTTCAATGCCAATATCAAAACCACAGAGCTTCATGAGTCAAACAACCCCAAATCATCGTTTCCTGGCGGCACCCGACGGTGCGCCGGCCAAGCTGGACATTGTGCCATTGTTCGAGGCGGCGGCGCCTCGGCGGTGTCATGGCGCGCACATACAATGACATCCGCAGTGCCGCTGGCGGAGGTGCACCGGAGGCGTCAAGGCACGCGCTTTTTTAATAAAGGAATAACATGAATAAACTGGTTTATCCCAATGAAACGATATTGGGATGGTTGACCTTGATATTGGGTTCGGCGGTCTGGATTTTTCTGGCGGCGGGACTTGTAAATGCATTGCCCAGCGCGGCGCTGGTGGGTATTCTGGGCAGCCTGTTAGTGGCATTATTGGTTGGCTTTTTGTTTTATTTGATGGCGCAATCAGCACTGATCTCTCATATTCGCGGATCGGGAGTCGAGCTATCACCGGAGCAGTTGCCCGACTTGCATGCGAAAGTGCAGTTTTGCATGGAACGCCTGCAGTTGAAGAAAGCGCCAAGGGTGTACGTGCTCAATGGCGATGGCGGCATGAACGCCTTTGCCACCAAGTTCCTGGGGGTGCCGTATGTGGTGCTGCTGTCCAGCGTGGTTGACGCCATGAAAGAGCACCCCGATGGCGTCAACTTCTACATCGGCCACGAAATGGGGCATTTGCGGATGCGTCACTTGTCGTGGCAGTTCCTGCGCTGGCCGGTGTTGTGGCTGCCTTTGCTGGGCGCGGCCTATTCCCGTGCGCGGGAAAGCACCTGTGACCGGCATGGTCTGGCATGCTGCGCTTCGCCCCAAAATGCCGCCTATGCGCTGGTGGCACTGGCTTCGGGTGCCGAGCGGTGGAAAGACACCAGTTTGCAAGCCTTTGTTGGGCAAACCCGCTACACCAAAGGTTTCTGGATGTCCCTGCACGAACTGGTGGGCGCCTATCCGTGGCTGACCAAACGTGTTGCGCGGGTGATGAACCTGGAACAGCCCGAGATTCCACGCCGCAACATATTTTCTTACTTGTTGGCGATCCTGATTCCCTATTCGGGTCGCCTGGGTGTTTGGGGCATATTGATCTGGGTGTATCTGATCGGGGTGCTGGTGGCCGTGGCCCTGCCAGCTTATCAAGATTACACCGTGCGTGCCAAGCTGACGGCGGTGGATGCGCTGGTGCAGCCGGTGACCGCGGCGCTTGGACAGGCGTATCAAAAAGATGAAGCCATTCCTGAGTCACTTCAGGAAGTGAATGCGGAGTCGACGCTGGCGTCTGGCGAGTCACTGGAGTACGACTCCGACACGATGACCGTCACCGTGCACACCAGCCAAGGGCCGCTGCTGTACACCCCGAAGCTGGACAGTGACGGCTCCGTGGTATGGAGTTGCGCGGGCGTCGAGGGTGCTGATGGAAAGGCCGATATTCGCCCGAATCAATTGCCTGCCGCGTGCAAGGAAAAAGAGTAACCTTAAATGTCGCATTCCGGATGATTGGCACCTGAACATCGTTGTCACCCGCAGTCAACATGGGTTCGCCGCGCGCTCGCTTCCCTTCGCACTTCGGCGCCGGTGGCCTCAAGCGTTACCGATGACGGCACCGAAAATGAAAAACCCCGCGCAATCTGCGCGGGGTTTTTCTTTGAGTCGGGCTTGCGTGGCGCGGCGCCAGCGATCGAGTCGTCAGCGCTTTTTGTCCACTAGGCTTTGGCGCTCTCCGGCGCCGGTGTGCGGATCAGGTAGTCAAACGCACTCAGCGCTGCCGTGGAGCCGGCACCCGCCGCCACCACGATCTGCTTGTACGGCACCGTGGTGCAATCGCCCGCCGCGAACACGCCGGGCACGTTGGTCTCGCCGCGCGCGTTGACGACGATCTCGCCGAACTTGCTGCGCTCGACGACCTCGCCCAGGAACTCGGTGTTGGGCACCAGACCGATCTGCACGAACACGCCTTCCAGGTCGACGCTGGCATCGGTGCCATCGCCGCGGTGCTTGAACTTCAGGCCATTGACCTTGCCGCTCGCACCCGTGATCTCGGTGGTCTGCGCGTTGGTGTGGATGGTCACGTTGGGTAGGCTCTTGAGCTTTTTTACCAGCACGGCGTCGGCCTTCATCTCGGGCAGGAACTCGAACACGGTGACGTGCTTGACCACGCCAGCCAGGTCGATAGCTGCCTCGACGCCGGAGTTGCCGCCGCCGATGACGGCCACGTCCTTGCCCTTGAACAGCGGGCCGTCGCAGTGCGGGCAGTAGGCCACGCCCTTGGTCTTGTATTCCTGCTCGCCCGGCACGTTGACGTTGCGCCAGCGCGCGCCGGTGGCCAGGATGACGGTGCGGCTTTGCAGCGTGCCGCCGTTGTCGAGCTTGACGGTGACGTAGCCGCCGGGCTGTGCGGCGGGCACCAACTCGGCCACGCGCTGCGTGTTCATGATGTCGACCTCGTAGTTGCGCACGTGCTGCTCCAGCGCGGCGGCGTAGGCGGGGCCGTTAGTTTCGGGGATGCCGGGGTAGTTGGCGATCTCCATGGTGTCGTTGACCTGGCCGCCGAAGCGCTCGGCCACGACGCCGGTGCGGATGCCCTTGCGTGCTGCATAAATCGCGGCAGCCGCGCCAGCGGGACCACCGCCGACGATGAGCACCTCGAACGGGGCCTTGGCGGACAGCTTCTCGGCATCGCGCTTGGCGGCGCCGGTATCGACCTTCTGGATGATTTCTTCCACGCTCATGCGCCCGTTGGCGAAGAACGCGCCGTTCAGGAACACGGTGGGCACGCCCATGATCTCGCGCTCTTCGATCTCTTTCTGGAACAGGCCGCCGTCGATGACGGTGGTTTTAATGCGCGGGTTGTAGATGCTCATGAGCGACAGCGCCTGCACCACGTCGGGGCAGTTGTGGCACGACAGGCTCATGTAGACCTCGAAGTCGAGGTCGACGTCGAGCGCCTTGATCTGCTCCAGCACGTCGGCCTCCACCTTGGGTGGGTGGCCGCCGGTCCACAGCAGGGCCAGGATCAGGCTGGTGAACTCGTGCCCCATGGGGATGGCGGCAAAGCGCAGGCTGGTGTTGGCGCCCTTGGCTGCCAAGGTGAACGATGGCTTGCGCGCGTCGCTGCCATCGGTGCGCAGCGTGATCTTGTCGGGGCGGGCGGCGGCGACTTCTTCGAGCAGTTCGCGCAGCTCGGTCGACTTGTCGCCGTCGTCCAGCGAGGCCACCATCTCGAACGGCTCCTTCACGCGCTCGAGGTAGGCGGTCAGTTGTTGCTTGATGTCGTCGTCCAACATGGTGGTCACTCCTTGTTTGATAGCTGCTGGCGCTTGATGGACGGGCGCCAGAGCCTGATTTTGTCAATAAAAAGCCGAACGGCAGGGCAGGGCGCCCTGTCGCCGTTCGGCTTGTCGATAAAACGCCGGGGGCGCTTCGTGCAGTGGGCTTAGATCTTGCCGACCAGGTCGATGGAGGGCTTCAGCGTCTTCTCGCCTTCCTTCCACTTGGCGGGGCACACTTCGCCGGGGTGGGCGGCGGTGTACTGGGCGGCCTTCAGCTTGCGCACGGTTTCCTTCACGTCACGGGCGATTTCGTTGGAGTGCACTTCCATGGTCTTGATCGTGCCGCTGGGGTCGATCACGAAGGTGCCGCGCAGGGCCAGGCCTTCTTCGGGGATGTGCACGCCGAAGGCGTTGGTCAGTTGGTGCGTGGGGTCGCCCACCAGGAAGAACTTGGCCTTGCCGACGGCGTCGGACGTCTCGTGCCACACCTTGTGGCTGAAGTGCGTGTCGGTGGTGACGATGTACACCTCGGCATTGGCCTGTTGGAATTCGGCGTAGTGGTCGGCCGCGTCCTCAATCTCGGTCGGGCAGTTGAAGGTGAAGGCAGCGGGCATGAAGATGACCACGGACCAGTTCTTGCCGTTGGACAGGTTTTTCTCGGTGACTTCCTCGAACTGGCCGTTGTGGAAGGCCTGGGCCTTGAAGGGCTGGACTTGGGTGTTGATCAGGGACATGCGTGTTCTCCTTGGTTGATGAAGTTGCGATGCGTGAAGTATAGATTAGAGCTATTGAATTTGCGATTCATTTCGTCTAATCTATTTTTAGGCAAAAGCTATAGAGCCATTTTTGCCAGCGCACGGCGCCAGCAACGGCGCAGCTTACCGCAGAAGCAGTGACAAACGGGTGTCTGGATGTCAATGTCCGCGGGTGTGCTTGGCGGACATTGGGTGCGGGCCGGAAGCGGGCTCAGTCCTTGGGCGTCTTGGGCGTGGACTGGTCGGTGCTTGGGTTGAAGGGCAGCACGGGAGGGGTGCCGCCGTCACGCATGGTGACGCTGCCCTGGTAGCGCGCCCCTGGATCGACCTGCAGGGTTTCGGCCTCGATGTTGCCGTGGATCTGCGCGCTGGCCTGCAGGTGCAGGCGCTGGGCGTGCACGTTGCCCTCCAGCCGGCCCAGCACCAGCAGGTCGGCGGCGTGCACGTCGCCCTTGACGCTGCCGGTTTCGCCGATGATGGCGCGGCCCTCGGCCCGCAGGGTGCCCTGGATGCGGCCATCCACCTTGATCGAGTTCTTGGTCGTCAGATCGCCTTCCAGCGTGCACTGATCGGCAATGATGGTGTCGATCTGCTTGCCGGACGAGGTGTCGGTGAACGCGCGGGTGGAGGACTTGTCTCGGGAGCCGAACATGCAGCGGGCCTTACTGGGATTCAAGAAGTGATCAGGGATTGGAATCAGCGGCGTCGTTGAGCGCCAGAAACTGCTCGGGGTTCTGCCGTTCGCCACGCCGCTGCACCTCGTAATGCAGATGCGGGCCGGTGGAGCGGCCAGTGGAGCCCAGCAGGCCCACCACTTCGCCAGCGGTCAGTTGCTGGCCTTTCTCAACCTCGATGCGCGACAGGTGCGCGTACAGCGTGTTGTAGCCGTGGGCGTGCGCCACTTCCACCAGATTGCCGTAGCCGCCTTGCCAGCCGGCGAACACCACGCGGCCAGCGGCGGTGACCTGCACGGGATCGCCCGTGGTGCCCTTGAAGTCGAGCCCGCCATGCGATTCGGCGCCACGGCCGGTGAAGGGGTTGGCGCGTTCGCCAAAGGCGGAGGTCATCCCCCCCTCGTGCGGCAGGCCCAGGGGGATGGATTGCAGCGCCTCCAGCAGGTTGCTGGCGTCGTTCGCGAAGCTGCCGGTGTAGGGCACGGGCTTGCCTACCTGGGCTTGCATGATCGGGCCACCGGCCGCGGGGTTGGGCTGGCCCTTGGGCGGCTCGATGGAAACCGGCTTGACGTTGACGCCGCGCGCCTGCAGGTAGGTCTGCAGGTCGCCAATCATCTGTTCGGACTTTTTCAGCGCCGCCAGCTTGGCATTGATCTCGGCGGATGTGAAGTTCTTCAGGTCCGCCACTTCCTGGCGCAGGGCGTTGATTTCCTGCCGGCGTTCGTTCAGCGCCTGCTGGCTGTCCGCGCGGGAGATCAGGTGCTGCGCGCCCAGGCCCACCAGCCCCACGCCCAGCAGCACGGTGCTGGCACCCAGGCCCATCAGCAGCGGCCGAAGCCAGGCAAGCAGCCGGGTGTCGACTTCAAGAGAGCGTGTCTGCTCGGGCGTGACGATGAGAACGGTGGATCGAGCCATGGGCATGCAGAAAAAAAGCGGTGCAGTGGAAAGGGGCCGTGAAGCCCCTTTAAAGCGAAAGCCTGTAGCCTAGCGAGACCAGCCGGGCCTGGTTTTGACACAGCGCACCAATCGCGCATTTGTCAAGCAGGGGAGTGTAGGACGAAATCCTCTCGGATGGTAGTTAAAAGTGTTGCGAAGTGGTGCGGCATGTGCGCCAGGTCAGCGGATTTGCTTTTGCTGGATTGACTTGGCGCACGTGTCGGCTGATCGGCTTGGAGAATCAATGCCCTGGTGTACCGCCTTGCTCGAACGGCAGGGTGACCTGGCGCAGATCCTTGCGCGTTTCGACCAGTACCAGCGGGCCTTCGTCGATCTCGACCAGCGGCGGGCGCTCGCGCGGCACGTGGATCGGCTGTGGCTCGGCGGCGATGGCGGCCTGCACGCTGGCGACTTTGTCGGCGTCGGAGTTCACCCACTGCAGACCGGCGGCTTGCGCCAGCGATTCCAGCTCGCCCAGCGGCAGGGCGAAGGGCGTTACCTTGGGCATGCCTGCCGTTTGCGGCGCGGCATGGCCGTTGGTGGCGGCAGAGGCAGGTGCCTGAGCGGCTTCGGACACCATGGCTTGCGGCGCTTGCCGCGCTAGCGCCTGAGCTGGTTTTTCCTCGGACTCGGAAACCGTGGTGGCGGTCGCCGTGGCCGCATCGGCGGCCCCGCTGCGCGTGAAGTACGAGCGCGGTGCGTCGCTGCCAGCTTCGGGCGCGGTCTGCGCCACGGTGCCATCGGCCGACACGCTGCCGGGCAGCTCGGCGGCGCGCTCGTCGCGGCGCTCGCTGTTGCGGTCGCGGCGGTCACGGCCATAGCGGTCGCGCGAACGGCGTTCGCGGCGCTCTTCGGCTTGCGGGGCGTCACCGTTGGTGTCGGATGTGGGGCTGCCGTCGGGCAGGGCAGCGGCCAGTGCCGTGGTGGCGATGGCCGCGTCGTCTTGCGGCTGGCCGTCGGCGCGCTCGGCGCGGTCGCCACGCTCGCGGCGGCCCTCGCCACGATTGCGGCGGCCTTCGCCGCGCTCACCGCGTTCACCACGCGGCGGACGGGCGCTGGTGTCGATGCTGGCGTCTTGCCCGGCCACGTCGGTCGTCGGGCTGTCGCTCGGCACGGCGTCGCGGCGCTCGCGCTGGCGGTCGCCGCGTGGGCCGCGGTCGCCACGCTCACTGCGTTCGCCGTTGCGGCGGCTGCCGTCGCGCTGGCCGCTGCGGGATTCGCCCTGGCCCTCGGCGCGGGTTTCGCTGCGGCGCTCGTCGCTGCCGCGGCCGTCGCTGCGTTCACCACGCTGGCCGCCACGGCCACCGCGTCCGCCACGGCGTTCGCTGTCGCGGCCACCACGGCTTTCGCGCTTTTCGGTGGCGGGGGTGGGCGTCGGCGCGGGGGCTGGCACGGGTGCGGGTGGCGGGGCGCTGCCGAACAGGCTCTTCAGCCAGCCTATCAGGCCGGCCGATGCAGGGGCGGCGGCGGGTGCCAAGGCCACCGGTGCAGGGGCCACGGCGGGCGCCGTCGCCACCGGCTCGGGCTTGGCCTCGGCCACCGGCGCCGGGCTGTCGCGCAGCACACCCTTGATGACAGGCTGCTGGCGGTTGGTCGGCTCCTGGCTGCGGCGGGTGACGGTGGTCGGGTCCTCGAACTCCTCGGCCAGCTTGTAGCTGGAGTCGATGTCGTCCAGGCGCGGGTCGTCGTGCTTCAGGCGTTCCAGCTTGTAGTGCGGCGTCTCCAGCGTCTTGTTGGGCACCAGGGTGACGTTGACGCGCTGCTTGAGCTCGATCTTGGCGATTTCGGGGCGCTTCTCGTTCAGCAGGAAGCTGGCCACTTCCACCGGCACCTGCACATGGACGGCGGCGGTGTTGTCCTTCATGCACTCTTCCTGAATGATGCGCAGGATCTGCAGCGCCGACGATTCGGTGTCGCGCACGTGGCCGGAGCCGCCGCAGCGCGGGCAGGGGATGGAGGCACCTTCGGACAGCGCGGGCTTCAGGCGCTGGCGGCTCATCTCCAGCAGGCCGAACTTGCTGATGGAGCCGAACTGCACGCGGGCGCGGTCCTGGCGCAGGGCCTCGCGCAGACGGTTTTCGACCTCGCGGCGGTTCTTGGCCTCTTCCATGTCGATGAAGTCGATCACGATCAGGCCGCCCAAATCGCGCAGGCGCATCTGGCGCGCCACCTCGTCGGCGGCCTCCAGGTTGGTGCGGGTGGCGGTTTCCTCGATGTCGCCGCCCTTGATGGCGCGCGCCGAGTTGACGTCCACCGCCACCAGCGCCTCGGCGTGGTCGATCACGATGGCGCCGCCCGAGGGCAGGGTGACGGTGCGCGAGTAGGCCGATTCGATCTGGTGCTCGATCTGAAAGCGGCTGAACAGCGGCGCGTTGTCGCGGTAGCGCTTCACGCGGTACGCCTGCTCGGGCATCACGTGGCTCATGAACTGGTGCGCCTGCTCGTAGATGTCATCCGTGTCGATCAGGATGTCACCGATGTCCGAGTTGAAATAGTCGCGGATGGCGCGGATGACGAGGTTGCTCTCCTGATAGATCAGGAAGGCGCCCTTGCCGGCCTTGGCGGCGCCGTCCACGGCGTCCCACAGCTTCAGCAGGTAGTTCAGGTCCCATTGCAACTCGGGCGCGGTGCGGCCGATGCCGGCGGTGCGGGCGATGATGCTCATGCCTTTCGGGTATTCGAGCTGGTCCATCGCCTCTTTCAGCTCGGCGCGGTCCTCGCCCTCGATACGGCGGCTGACGCCACCGCCGCGCGGGTTGTTGGGCATCAGCACCACGTAGCGGCCCGCCAGGCTGATGAAGGTGGTCAGCGCGGCGCCCTTGTTGCCGCGCTCTTCCTTCTCGACCTGGACCAGCAACTCCTGGCCTTCCTTGATCACGTCGTTGATCTTGGCCTGGCTGGGCGACACGCCCTCGGCAAAATACTGGCGCGAGATTTCCTTGAACGGCAGAAAGCCGTGGCGGTCTTCGCCGTAGTCGACGAAGCAGGCCTCCAGCGACGGCTCGACGCGCGTGACCACCGCCTTGTAGATGTTGCCCTTGCGCTGTTCGCGCCCTTCGATCTCGATCTCGTAATCGAGCAGTTTCTGTCCATCGACGATCGCCAGGCGGCGCTCTTCGGCCTGCGTGGCGTTGATCAGCATCCGTTTCATGATGCGTTGTCCTTCAAATCAAAAGCAGCGGGCGGCTTCCCCAAGGGGAAAACCCAAGATGCCTTGGACGGCGCAATGAAACGGGCGGAATGGCCGCGGCGACTGACTTTTGGGGAGAAGGCGTGCGGTGCGCGCGCCTTCATGCTGGCCGCTGGGGTTCAGCGGCCAGGGTCAGGCGGGCTGGCTTGGATGGGTGCGAGGGCTGCCCAAAGCGAAGTTGCTACATGAAAAGTAGCTGCTCGCGCTGGGTGGGCGCTGGCTGGGGCGGTACTTGGCTTGAAAACCGCCAGCCGCAGCCAGCGTGTCAGGGCCATGATCAATGCCATCAGCACAACAAGAGTCTCGCTTCGATCCGACCCGCGGGCACCATCACTTTGGGGTGGCCTGCCGGTCATGGGTATTCCGTGTTCAGTGTTTCATCACGTCGGCCTGATCCTGCGCTTTTCTTGGCGTGCCTGCCCGATTCGTGGGGGCAGGGCGCTTTCTTGTGCAGGTGCGGCATCGACCTTGTACTGGCGGCTGCTCGTGGGCGGGTGGAATAGACTACCCGCTCATTCGGGCGGTGACTTCCATTTCAAATTCAACCACTTACGGCCGGTTGCCAGTGAATCGCATTATAGGTGCCAAAGCGGCCTCGCCGCTGGCTCAGGGCAAACCCCAGGTCGGCTGGCTGACGGTGGACGCCGAGAGCGCCGGCCAGCGCCTGGACAACTTCCTGATCCGCCACCTTAAAGGCGTGCCCAAGACCCACGTCTACCGCATCATCCGCAGCGGCGAAGTGCGCGTGAACAAGGGCCGCGCCGCCGCTGACACGCGGGTGGCGGCGGGCGACGTGGTGCGGGTGCCGCCGGTGCGGGTGAGCGAACGCTCGCCCGAGGACAAGGCTGCCGCCGCGCCAGCGCGCGAATTCCCGATCCTGCTGGAAGACGAACACCTGATCGCGCTCGACAAGCCCGCCGGCGTGGCGGTGCATGGCGGCTCGGGCGTGAGCTTTGGCGTCATCGAGCAGTTGCGCCGGGCACGCCCGGATGCCCGCTTTCTGGAACTGGTGCACCGGCTCGACCGCGAAACCAGCGGCATCCTGCTGGTGGCCAAGAGGCGCAGCGCGCTCAAACATCTGCAGGACCAGTTCCGTGAGCGCGAAACCGGCAAGACCTACCTGGCGCTGGTGCTGGGCGACTGGCCCGAGCGGTTGAAGGTGATCGACGCGCCACTGCGCAAGTACCTGCTGGAAGATGGCGAGCGGCGCGTGAAGACGACAAGCAAGGACGACCCGGACGGTATGCGCTCGATCAGCCTGGTGAAGGTGCGCGAGCGCCTGAACGGCTTCACCCTGCTTGAAGTGACCATCAAGACGGGCCGCACGCACCAGATCCGCGTGCACCTGGCATCGCAGGGTCACCCGATCGCGGGTGATGATAAATATGGTGATTTCGAGCGCAACAAGGCCATGCAAAAGCAGGGGTTGAAGCGCATGTTCCTGCACGCGTGGCGGCTACAGTTCGTGCATCCGGCCACGGCGCAGGCCGTGGAACTGCACGGCCCTCTGCCCGCCGATCTGGCTTCTTTTCTTCCACGCTCTCCATGACCCGCCCGCGCCAATTCGACCTGATCTGCTTCGACTGGGACGGCACCCTGTTCGATTCCACAGCCATCATCGTGCGCAGCATCCAGCAGGCGGTGCTGGACGTGGGCGGTGCTAAGCCCACTGACAAAGCCGCCGCTTATGTGATCGGCATGGCGCTGATCCCGGCGCTGGCGCACGCCGCGCCCGACGTGCCGAAAGAAAAATACCCGCTGCTGGGCGAACGCTACCGCCACCACTATCTGGCGCGCCAGCACGACATCAGCCTGTTCGACGGCGTGCTGCCCATGCTGGCCGATCTGAAAAGCCGCCACCACTGGCTCACGGTGGCCACCGGCAAGAGCCGCCGAGGCCTGGACGACGTGCTGGCCTCGCGCCAGTTGCATGGCATCTTCGACGGCTCACGCACGGCGGACGAAACCGCCGGCAAGCCGCACCCGCGCATGCTGCACGAGTTGATGCGCGAGTTCGGCGCCGAGCCCGAGCGCACGCTGATGATCGGCGACACCACCCACGATTTGCAGATGGCCGTGAACGCCGGCTGCGCCAGCGTGGGCGTGAGCTACGGCGCGCACGCGCCGGGTGAGTTCCACGCCCTCGGCCCGCGCTTCATCGCCCATTCGGCTGGCGAACTGCACCGCTGGCTGGCCGACAACGCCTGAGTTACTGGTTTTTTGACTGTCGTTTCCATATGACCGATACCGATTCACAAGCCATTGCCCTGTGCAACAGCGCCGACCTGCAAGAGGGCGGCCTGGCCGTGCCTTTCGACGTGGCCTACGACGGCCAGACGCTGCGTGCTTTCGCCGTGCGTTTCGAGGGCCAGCCACACGCTTACCTGAACCGCTGCACCCATGTGGCGATGGAGCTGGACTACCAGCCCAATCGCGTGTTCGACGACACCGGCCAATGGTTGCTGTGCGCCACGCACGGCGCGGTGTTCAAGCCAGACACCGGCGAATGCAGCGGCGGGCCGTGCCGGGGCGGACTGGTCAAGGTGCGGATGAGCGAACACGATGGCGTGGTGCACTGGCACACCAGCCACGCGCTGAAGCCGATCGAGTTCTAGCGTGAACATAACTTCTATTTTTATAGTGGCTTGCGCATATCCAGTAATGATTTCAAGAAAAATCAATCTGAAATGCTTGTGCGGCAAGCGCAAGCAGCTCCTGTTTTGATAGAGCGCCACGGCGCCTGTTTCCAGCCAACCAACCCCACCATGCCATGGAAAACGAAGTCACCCTGAACGCCAAGACGATCCACTGGGAGCGCGAGGCCATCGAAAAACTGCTGCTGGCCGACCTGCGCGAGCGCCGCGCCGCCCGCCGCTGGCGCATCGTGCGCAGCTTGCTGTGGATGGTGCTGTTCGGCGTGCTGATCTGGGTGCTGTTCGCCGACGCACTGCCCACCAACGCCCCGGCCACGCCGCACACCGCCATGGTCGCCATCAAGGGCGAGATCGCCGACGAGGCTGAGGCCAGTGCCGAGTTTGTGCTGCCCGCGCTGCGTAGCGCCATGGAAGACAAGGGCGCGCAGGCGCTGGTGCTGCTGATCAATTCGCCCGGCGGCAGCCCGGTGCAGGCGGGGCTGATCACCGACGAAATCCACCGCCTGCGCGCGCTGCACAAGAAGCCCGTGTACGCCGTGGTGGAAGAAACCGCCGCTTCGGCCGCTTACTACATCGCCTCGTCGGCCGACAAGATCTATGTCGACAAGGCCAGCATCGTCGGCAGCATCGGCGTGCTGATCAACGGCTTTGGCTTCGTCGACACGCTGGACAAACTGGGTGTCGAGCGGCGCCTGCTGACGGCGGGCGAGAACAAGGGCTTTCTCGATCCGTTCAGCCCGCAATCCGAAGCGCACAAGCAGCATGCGCAGGCCATGCTGGGGCAGATTCACCGCCAGTTCATCGATGTGGTGAAAAAGGGGCGCGGCGAGCGCCTGAAGGAAACGCCGGAAATGTTCAGCGGCCTGTTCTGGACCGGCGAGCAAGCGGTGCAACTGGGCCTGGCGGACGAGTTTGGCAGCCTGGATTCCGTGGCGCGCGACGTGGTGAAGGCCGACAAGCTGGTGGACTACTCCAACAAAAAGAACCTGGCAGAGCGTTTTGCCAAGCGCTTTGGCGCGGCCATGGGCGAGGGCGCCGTGAAGGCGCTGCAGGTGGCGCCCAGCGTGCGCTGAGCCTCGCTCAGGCCCCGATGGCGAACACGGCCGGGGCGCGATCCAGTTCGGCTGCGCTGCCCTGGCGCCAGTTGCTGACCGCCGCCGAGCGCACGCGACCATCGGCCAGCGTCAATCCCTGGGCCACCGTCAGTCGCGTGCCGGGCTTGAGCGTCTGCACCAGCGCCTGCCAAACCGCCGGATTGCGGTAGGGCGTTTCGATGAACAACTGCGTCTGGCCGGTCTTGTGTGCCAGCGCCTCCAGCTCGCGCACGCGCTGCGTGCGTGCGGCGGCGTCCTGCGGCAGGTAGCCGACGAAGGCGAAGTTCTGCCCGTTCAGCCCGCTGGCGGCCAGCGCCAGCAGCAATGACACCGGCCCGACCAGCGGCAGCACCGTGATGCCCAGATCGTGCGCGGCGCGCACCACCGAGCTGCCGGGGTCGGCCACGGCGGGCATGCCCGCTTCGCTGATCAGGCCGACATCGTGACCCTGCAGCGCGGGCGCCAGCAGCGGCCGGGCGTCGAAGCGCGTGCTGCCGGCGTGGTCGCCTTTCTTGTGCACTTCGCGCGGCAGTTCGGTGATCTGCTGCGCCTGAATCGGCTGCGCCAGCGGCTCCAGCGCATCGACGCGCTTGAGGAAGGCGCGGGTGGATTTGGCGTTTTCACTGATCCAGTGGGTGAGGGCGGCGGCGGCCTGGATCGTGCCGGCAGGCAGTACCGCGTCCAGCGGCGTCTGCGTGTCGCAGCCGTGGTCGAGCGGGGTGGGCACCAGCAACAGCCGGCCCTTGGGGGCGGGCGCGGTCATGGCAACGTCAACCCGGCGGCGCGCAGCAAGCGGGCGGTGCGGATCAGCGGCAGGCCGACCAGCGCGGTCGGGTCGTCGTTGTGGATGGCGTCCAGCAGCGCGATGCCCAAACCCTCGCTCTTGGCGCTGCCGGCGCAGTCGTAGGGCTGCTCGGTGTGCAGATAGCGTTCGATTTCGTCATCGCTTAGGTCACGGAACAGCACCTCCACAGCGGCCAGGTCGGTCTGCTCGAAGCCCGCTTCGGCGCACACTACCGCCAGCGCGGTCTGGAAGATCACCGTTTGTCCGCGCATGCGGCGCAGTTGCGCCACGGCGCGCTCATGCGTGCCCGGCTTGCCCAGCGGCTCGCCGTCCAGATCAGCCACCTGATCGGAGCCAATGACGATGGCCCGTGGGTGCCGCGCGGCCACGTCGCGCGCCTTGGCCAGCGCCAGGCGCAGGGCCAGCTTGCGCGGTGATTCGCCGGGCTGCGGGGCTTCGTCCACGCGCGGTGCCTCGGTGGTGAAGGGCAGGCCCAGGCGGGCCAGCAGTTCGCGCCGGTAGGGCGAGGTGGAGCCCAGGATCAACGGGCGATGGGTGGAAGACGGCATGCGCGCGATTCTCTTACACTGCCCCGATGAGCAAGACGTTTCAGCCCGACCGGCTTGACGTGGCGGCCTTCGTGACCGCCAAGGCCCATCTGTCGGCGCACGATCCGCTTCAAAAATACGAGCGGCTTGCGCAGGAGTTGCGTGAGCCAGAGCATGATTTGGTCATTGACTGGCAAGTCGATGGCGAGCAGCGCGGCACCATCGACGGCAGTCGCCGTCCGGCGCTGCATTTGCGCGCGCGGGCCGATCTGCCGTTGACCTGCCAGCGCTGCATGGGCGAGGTGCGCGTGCCGGTGGAGGTGGACCGGCATTTCGTCTTCGTGCCCGATGAAGACGCCGCCGCCGCGCTGGACGAGGCTTCCGACGACGACGTGCTGGCGCTGGCGCCGGACTTCGATCTGCGCGACTTGATCGAGGATGAACTGCTGATGGCGTTGCCGCTGGTGCCGCGCCACGAGCAGTGTCCCGAAGGCGTGCGGCTGTCGGCGCAGAGTGCCGATTTCGATGCGGCGCAGGAAGAAAAGGCCAACCCGTTCGCCGCGCTGGCCGTGCTCAAGACAGACAAGTCCAACTGAAAACGCGCTAACTGCCTGCCGCCACTGGTAAAAGCAGCCAAAATCGGGCTATAATCGAAGGCTTCGCGCGCAAGAGCCGGCTGGGGTTTCCAGTGCCGGATGCGTCAAAACAATTTTCAACTTGCTTTTTGAGGCGGCGGTTTGCTCCGTGGCCTCGGGCCACACACCAAAGGAGCCATCATGGCTGTTCAGCAAAACAAGAAGTCGCCTTCCAAGCGCGGCATGCACCGTTCGCACAACGCCCTGTCCGCGCCCGGCATCGCCGTGGAGCCGACCACGGGCGAGACGCATCTGCGTCACCACATCAGCCCCAACGGCTTCTACCGCGGCCGTCAGGTAATCAAACCCAAGACCGAAGCCTGATTGCCGGCTGCGGGTCTGGGCGCGCCATGTGCGGTTCCAGCCACCCGTTGCCGATGTCTTTTGCTTGGCCAGGCCCGGCGCTACAGCTTGTAGCCTCGGGCCTTTGGTGTTTCTGAAGCGGTTTTTTGTCATGCCAATCCATCGGGGGTGATGGCTGGCGTGGCGGTTTTGCATGGGGCTTGCATGATTGTTCTGGCTGTGGACTGCATGGGCGGCGACCATGGTGTCAAGGTCACCTTGCCAGCGTGCCAGCGGTTTCTGGAGCGGTACCCGGATGCGCGGCTCTTGCTGGTCGGGCAAGCCGAGGCGCTGGCCGGTTTCGCGCATGAGCGTGCCCGCGTGGTGCCCGCCACCGAGGTGGTGGCCATGGACGATGCGGTGGAGGTGGCCCTGCGCAAGAAAAAGGATTCGTCCATGCGCGTGGCGATCCAGCAGGTGAAGGACGGCGCGGCCCAGGCGGCGGTATCGGCCGGTAACACCGGCGCGCTGATGGCGATCGCGCGCTATCTGCTGAAGACGCTGGAGGGCATCGAGCGCCCCGCCATCGCCACCCAGTTGCCCAACGCCAAGGGCGCGGCGACCACGGTGCTGGACCTGGGTGCCAACGTCGATTGCACGGCCGAGCACCTGCTGCAGTTCGCGGTGATGGGCTCGGCTCTGGTGTCGGTGCTGAAGAACGACGGGCAGCCGACGGTGGGGCTGCTCAATATCGGCGAAGAGGCCATCAAGGGGAGCGACGAGATCAAGCGTGCCGGTGAGTTGCTGCGCGCGGCGGCGGGTTCGGGTGACCTGAACTTCATCGGCAACGTCGAGGGCAACGATATTTTCAAGGGCGCGGCCGACATCGTGGTGTGCGACGGCTTCGTTGGCAACGTGGCCCTGAAGACCAGCGAGGGGCTGGCGTCGATGATCGTTGGCTTCCTCAAGGAAGAGTTTTCACGTGGCATCTTCACCAAATTTGCAGCCATCGTTGCCTATCCGGTGCTAAAAGCCCTGCAGCGGCGCATGGATCACCGCCGCTACAACGGCGCCGCGCTGCTGGGTCTGCGCGGGCTGGTGTTCAAGAGCCATGGCTCGGCCGATGCGGTGGCCTTCGAGCAGGCCCTGCGCCGCGCGTATGATGCGGCCAGCAACCAACTGCTTGATCGCGTGCGAGAGCGTATTGCCCACGCGGCGCCCCTGCTGGCGGATTCGGCGCCCACGCCACTGGCCCAGCCGCTGCCAGCCTGAAACACATCGCCGGGGCGGTTCCCGAGAATCGGTTAAATAATCTGACAGCATGACTCGACGCTATTCCCGCATCACCGGCACCGGCAGTTGTCTGCCGCCGCGTCGTGTGACGAACGAGGAACTGGTGGCCGAACTGGCCACGCGGGGCATCGAGACGTCGAACCAGTGGATCGTCGAGCGCACCGGCATCCACGCGCGCCATTTCGCCGCGCCCGAGGTGACCACCAGCGACCTGGCGGTGCCGGCGGCCCAGGCGGCCTTGCAGGCGGCGGGGTTGCGCGCGACCGACATCGATCTCATCATCGTGGCCACTTCCACGCCCGACATGGTGTTTCCGGCCACGGCGGCCATCGTGCAGCACAAGCTGGGCATCGCCGGTTGCCCGGTGTTTGATCTGCAGGCGGTGTGCTCGGGCTTCGTCTACGCGCTGACCGTGGCCGACGCCATGATCAAGGCCGGCAATGCCACGCGCGCGTTGGTCATCGGCGCCGAGGTGTTCAGCCGCATCCTCGATTTCAACGACCGCACCACCTGCGTGCTGTTCGGCGATGGCGCGGGCGCCGTGGTGCTGGAGGGCAGCGACACGCCCGGCATTCTGGCGACCGATTTGCATGCCGATGGCAAGCATGTCGGCATTCTTTGCGTGCCCGGCACGGTGGCTGGCGGACAGGTGCTGGGCGATCCGCTGCTGAAGATGAATGGGCAGGCCGTGTTCAAGCTGGCCGTCAGCGTGCTCGACCAGGCGGCGCGGACGGTGCTGGACAAGGCCGGCAAGACCGAAAGCCAGATCGACTGGCTGATTCCCCATCAGGCCAACATCCGCATCATGCAGGGCACTGCCAGAAAGCTGAACCTGCCCCTGGAGCGCATGGTGGTGACCGTGCACGACCACGGCAACACCTCGGCCGCGTCGATTCCGCTGGCGCTCGACCACGGCGTGCGCTCGGGACGGGTCAAGCCTGGTCAGACGGTGCTGCTCGAAGGCGTGGGCGGTGGCTTCACCTGGGGGGCCGTGCTTCTTGATCTGTAGCTGCTGGTGCTTGCTGTATAAGGGAAGCTGCTCAATTTCACTCACCATCAAGAACGCTATCCATGAAACCCATCGCCTTTGTTTTCCCCGGTCAGGGTTCGCAATCCGTCGGCATGTTAGACGCCTGGGGCGAGCACCCAGTGGTGCGCGACACGGTGCAGGAGGCCTCTGACGCGCTGGGCGAGGATCTTGGCGCGCTGATCGCGGGTGGCCCCAAGGAAGACCTGGCGCTGACCACCAACACCCAGCCCGTGATGCTGGTGGCTGGCGTGGCCTGCTGGCGCGTCTGGCGTGCAGAGGGTGGGGCGCTGCCGGCGGCGGTGGCGGGGCATTCGCTGGGTGAGTATTCAGCGCTGGTCGCCGCGGAGGCTTTGCCGCTGGCCGAGGCCGTGCCGCTGGTGCGCCTGCGTGCCCTGGCCATGCAGGAGGCTGTGCCCGTCGGCACCGGCGCCATGGCCGCCATCCTGGGGCTGGAGGCCGCGAAAGTGATCGCCGGTTGCGAGGAAGTGACGGGCGCCATGGGCAAGAACGGCACCGAAGTGGTGGAGGCCGTCAATTTCAATGATCCGGTGCAGACCGTGATCGCTGGCACCAAGGCGGCGGTCGAGAAGGCCTGCGAAGTGCTGAAAGGCATGGGTGCCAAGCGCGCGCTGCCGCTGCCGGTGTCGGCGCCGTTTCACAGCAGCCTGATGAAGCCCGCCGCTGAGCGGCTGAAAGGGGCGCTGGACGCCGTGGACTTCGCTGACCCGAAGATTCCGGTGGTCAACAACATCGACGTCGCCATCGAGGGCGACCACGACCGCATCCGCGACGCGCTGTACCGGCAGGCCTTTGGCCCGGTGCGCTGGGTCGAGTGCATCCACAAGATCAAGGCCATGGGGCTGCACACCGTGGTCGAATGCGGTCCCGGCAAGGTGCTGGCTGGCATGACCAAGCGCATCGACGCCGAACTGACAGGCGTGGCGATGTACGACCCGGCCACGCTGGCCGAGGTGAAGGCGCTGCTGGCCTGAGCCAGGCTACAAGCGAGAGGGAAAACGAATGTCTGAAACTGTCATGACGGGCCAGGTGGCCCTGGTCACGGGCGCTTCACGCGGCATTGGCGCCGCTATCGCGCAGACGCTGGCGGCGCGCGGCATGAAGGTCGTCGGCACGGCGACCACGGAAGAGGGCGCTGGCAGGATCTGCGCCGCGCTGGCCGCCTATCCGGGCTGCCGCGGCGCCGCGCTTGATGTCAACGACGCGGCGGCGGCCGAAGGCCTGATCGACGCCATCGTCAAGGAGCACGGCGCGTTGCACGTGCTGGTCAACAACGCCGGTATCACGCGCGACCAGCTCGCCATGCGCATGAAGGACGAAGACTGGGATGCCGTGCTCGACACCAACCTGAAGGCAGTGTTCCGCATGAGCCGTGCCGTGATGCGCCCCATGATGAAGCAGCGCCATGGCCGTATCGTCAGCATCACCAGCGTGGTGGGCGTCTCGGGCAACCCCGGCCAGGCCAACTACGCGGCGGCCAAGGCCGGCGTGGCGGGCATGACGCGCGCGCTGGCGCGCGAGCTGGGCAGCCGTGGCATCACCGTGAACTGCGTGGCGCCGGGCTTCATCGCCACCGACATGACGGCGGCGCTGGGCGAGGAGCAGCAGAAAGCGCTGACCGGGCAGATTCCGCTGGGCCGCCTGGGCCAGCCGGCCGACATCGCCGCCGCCGTGGCCTATCTGGCCAGCCCCGAGGCGGGCTACGTGACGGGGCAGGAACTGCACGTCAACGGCGGCATGTTCATGGCATAAAGCCATACACTCACCGATTCGCGCCCGCCGGCTCCGAGCAGCCAGGTAAGCGCGGGTAAAATCCGTTTTTTCATCACCCTCAGAGGGAACCCATGAGCGATATCGAAGCACGTGTCAAGAAAATCATCGCCGAGCAGCTCGGCGTGGAAGAGTCTCAAGTCACCAACGAAAAGGCCTTCGTGGCCGATCTGGGCGCGGACTCGCTCGACACCGTGGAACTGGTGATGGCGCTGGAAGACGAGTTCGGTATCGAGATTCCGGACGAGGACGCCGAGAAGATCACCACGGTGCAGGCCGCCATCGACTACGCCAACAGCAAGAAGGCCTGAGCCCCCGACATGTCCCGACGCCGCGTCGTTGTCACCGGCCTGGGTTGTGTCAGCCCCGTGGGCAACACGGTGGCGGAAAGCTGGGCCAGCCTGCTGGCCGGCCGCTCGGGCATTGATCTCATCACGCGCTTCGACGCCAGTCAGTTCGCCTCCCGCATCGCCGGCGAGGTGAAGGGGCTGGACATTTCGCCGCACATCTCGGCGAAAGAAGCGCGCACCATGGACACCTTCATCCATTACGGCATCGTGGCCGCCGCCGAGGCGGTGCAAGATGCCGGCCTGCCCGTGGGCGAGGCGCTGGGTGAAGAGGTCGCCACGCGCATTGGCTGCGTGATCGGCTCGGGCATCGGCGGTCTGCCGATGATCGAGGAGACGCACGGCGAATTCACCGCGCGCGGTGCGCGGCGCATTTCGCCGTTCTTCGTGCCGGCCTCCATCGTCAACATGGTGGCGGGCCAGGTTTCAATGAAGTTCGGCTTCAAGGGGCCAAACCTTGCTATCGCGACGGCCTGTACCACCGGCCTGCATTGCATTGGCCAGGGCGCGCGCTTGATCGAACATGGCGATGCCGACGTGGTGGTGGCCGGTGGCGCCGAGTCCACGGTATCGCCGCTGGGCATTGGCGGCTTTGCCGCCATGCGCGCGCTCTCGACCCGCAACGACGACCCCAAGGCCGCCTCGCGCCCTTGGGACAAGGACCGCGACGGCTTCGTGCTGGGAGAGGGTGCCGGCATCGTCGTGCTGGAAGAATACGAGCGCGCCAAGGCCCGTGGCGCCAAAATCTATGCTGAACTGGCTGGCTTTGGCATGAGCGCCGATGCCGGCCACATGACCGCGCCCAACATGGACGGCCCGCGCCGCGCCATGGTGGCGGCGTTGTGCAACGCCGGGGTGAATGCCGAGCAGATCGGCTACGTCAACGCGCACGGCACTTCCACCCCGCTGGGCGACGTGAACGAGTCCAACGCCATCAAGGCGGCGCTGGGCGAGCACGCGAAGTCCACCGTGGTCAGCTCCACCAAGTCAATGACCGGCCACCTGCTGGGTGGCGCGGGTGGCATCGAGAGCGTGTTCACCATCCTCGCGCTGCACGAGCAGAAGGTGCCGCCCACGATCAACATCTTCGAACAGGATCCGGAGTGCGATCTGGACTACTGCGCCAACACCGCGCGGGACTTGAAGGTCGATGTGGTGCTGAAGAACAACTTCGGCTTTGGCGGCACCAACGGCTCGCTGGTGTTCAAGCGCGTTTGATGGCGCTAGCGGCGGCCAGTAGTGCTTTGCTGCCGCGCCTGAATCAGGAAGGCATCGAATCTTGACTGGCGTGCCCGCGGTGATCTTTCCCGTGGGCCGTACCCGCGCGCTGGCCGTGGGGTTGCTGGCATTGTCGGCGGGCGGCCTGTTGATGCTGATGTCCACGTGGTTCTGGCCGTCAACCGGCGCACACAAGGCGTGGTCGGCCATGGTTCTGGCGGTGTTTTCGGGTGCTGCCACGATGGCCTGCTGGCGTTTCTGGCGCCAGCAGGTGCCGCGCCATCTGCGCTGGGATGGCGAGCGCTGGTGGCTGCTCGTGGTATCCGGTGGCGAGCAGGAAGGCGCCCTGGTTCAGGTCAGGCTGGATGCGCAGCGCTGGATGCTGCTGTGGTTTCGCCCGGAAGACGGTGGCCGCGCCATCTGGCTGTGGGCGCAGGCTTCCGTCGACCGGCAACGCTGGCACCTGCTGCGCTGTGCGCTATATTCGCCGGAGACTTCGGCCAAGCAGGGCTCGGTGCCCAAAGCCGATGCCGAACGCGCCTGATGCCGGGCGCGTCGCCGTTTTTGAAGCCTGATTTTGCGTGACCGAACCCGCCGCCTCTCCCCCAGCTCCCTCCGATAGCGATGCGCTGCTCGTCGAGCGGGCAACCGCGGGCGACCAGCGGGCGTACGAGTTGCTGGTCATCAAGTACCAGCGCCGCATTGAGCGGCTGATTGGCCGCATGGTGCGCGATGTCGACCTGGTGCCCGACATCGCTCAGGAAACCTTTATCCGTGCCTGGCGCGCGCTGCACCAGTTCCGGGGCGATGCCCAGTTCTATACCTGGCTTTATCGCATCGCCGTCAACACGGCCAAGAAGTCGCTGATGGAACTCAAGCGCGATCCGGTGATGACCGAGGCGGCCTTGTATTCAGCCGACGATGATGATGAAACTTCCCGTCGGGAAAACGAACTAATCTCGGAATCCACGCCTGAGTCGGAACTGGCCGCACGCGAAATCGCCGCGGCAGTCAACGAGGCGATGGAGGCCCTGCCCGAGGATTTGCGTACCGCCGTCACGTTGCGCGAGATCGAAGGGCTGAGTTATGAAGAGATTGCGGAAGCGATGAATTGCCCGATCGGCACGGTACGGTCCCGGATTTTCCGGGCGCGTGAGGCGATTTCAGCCAGGGTCAAGCCCTTGCTGAGCCACCAGACAGGCAAGCGTTGGTAAACGGTGGGTGGGAAGAATCGGTAACGGTGCTCAATCATGAAGACTCAACTTGACAGTCAACTGGATCGCGAAGCGGTATCGGCCCTGATGGACGGGCGGTTGCAAGGCGGCGATGCGTCGGCGGCGCTGCGGATGATGGCCTCCGAGGAAGCCTGCGAATGCTGGCGGCTGTATCACCTGGTGGGCGATGTGCTGCGCTCCACCGATCTGGCGGCCTGCGGTCATGACAGCGCTTTCGTGTCTCGCCTGAGTGCGCGCCTGCGGCAAGAGGCGCAGCCCGTGGCGGTGCCCGCGCCCAGCCCGATCCAGGTGCGCGATGTCGCGCAGCCGGCGGCCAACGATGGCGTGTTCCGCTGGAAGATGGTGGCTGGCCTAGCTTCTTTCGCCGCCGTGGCGGCCATCGGTTGGGGCGCCATGGGCAGCATTGGCCCGCAGCCTGGTCATGGCGCCCAACTGGCGCAAGCTGGATCAGCCGCGCCCACACGGATCGTCACGCTCGCGGCTCCGGTGCCGGTGACCATGGCTTCGGGCGCGCTTGAGGCCGACGCGGGCGCCGTCATGCTGCGCGATGCGCGGCTGGACGAATTGCTGGCCGCGCACCGCCAGACCTCGGGCGCGACGGCGTTGGGCAACGCGGCGGGTTTTCTGCGCAACGCCACGTTTGAAAGTCCCGGGCGTTGAGCGCGGCTGTGCGGATGAGACAGGCGCCATCCTGTGGCGACGCGAGCGGCCGGCGTCGGCGGTGGGGCCGGCGGCTGCGGCAGGCAGCCATTGTTTGGTGTGCCGGCGGCTTGCTCACGCTGGCCGGGGCGCAAGGGGGCGTGCCGTTCGGCGATGGTGCATCGGATCGTCCGGTCGGGCCGCCGCAGCGCAGCGTGGCCGAGTGGCTGGTGCGTTTGCAGCAGGGCGCGCAAGTGCCGTCGTACATGGGCACGTTCGTGGTGTCATCGGCTTCCGGCGCCATGTCCAGCTCACGCATCTGGCACGTGTGCGAGGGCGACGTGCAGATGGAGCGCGTGGAAGCCCTGACGGGCGTGCCGCGCTCCACTTTCCGCCGCAATGAATCCGTGGTCACCTTCCTGCCCGAGGCGCGCGTGGCGAAGCTCGACCAGCGCGAAGCGGGTGGGGCGTTTCCGAATCTGCTCAGTGTTGGGCGCGATTTTCCCACGGCGGATTTCTACGCCGCCCGTGAAGTAGGCCATGGCCGCGTTGCCGGCTTCGATGCCGATATCGTGGTGCTGACACCGCGCGATGCCTGGCGCTTCGGCTACCGTATCTGGAGCGAGATGCGCACCGGCATGGTGGTGAAGATGCAGACGCTGGACAGCCGCGGGCGTGTGCTGGAGCAGGTCGCGTTTTCCGAGTTGCAGCTGAATGCACCGGTGCAGGCGAACAGGTTGCGCCAGATGATGTCGAGCACCGAGGGGTATCGGGTCGTCAAGTCGGAGCGTGTGCGGACCACGGCGGAGGCCGAAGGCTGGCGCCTGAAGGCGCCTGTGCCGGGCTTTCAGTCGCAGAACTGCTATCGCCGCCCGCTGTCGAAAGCGGAATCGGCGGTGCAGTGGATATTCACCGACGGCTTGGCCACGGTGTCGCTGTTCATGGAGCCGTTTGACCGGCAACGCCATGAAGGCGAAGGCGCTTCCACCATCGGTGCCACTCATGCCCTGGCCCTGCGCTGGCCTGACCATTCCGGTGAATGGTGGGTAACGGCCGTGGGCGAGGTGCCCGCCGCCACGCTTCGAGCGTTCATCGAGGGGCTGGAGCGACGGCCCTGAGTTTGCCCGGAGCGAATGACCGCTTTTGCTCAATGCAGTGTGCCCGTGGGCGTTTTTGCGTTGATTCTGACAAGAAAGAGAGTTTGAACCCTATGCCGACGAAGATGAAAAAACTGGGCCTGTTTGCCGTGGCCGCGCCGTTGTTGACAGCCATGGCGCTGTGCATGCCCGTGGCTTCCATGGCGCAGGCGCCGGTGCCCGCGGCGCCGTCGGTGCGTGGACTGCCCGACTTCACCGATCTGGTCGATACCGTAGGACCGGCCGTGGTCAACATCCGCACCATGGAGCGTGTGCGCGCCGGCGGGGGCTCCGGCCAGATGGACGAGGAAATGCAGGAGTTCTTCCGGCGTTTCTTCGGCATTCCCATGCCCAATGTACCGCGCCAGGGGCCGCGTCCCAACCGGCCGCAGCCGCAACAACCCGATCAGGAAGTGCCGCGAGGCGTGGGCTCGGGCTTCATCATCTCGCCGGATGGCTTCGTGATGACCAACGCGCACGTGGTCGATGGCGCGGATGAGGTGGTGGTGACGCTGCCCGACAAGCGCGAGTTCAAGGCCAAGATCATCGGCGCCGACAAGCGCACCGACGTGGCCGTGGTGAAGATCGAAGCCACCGGCCTGCCGGCGGTGCGCATTGGCGACATCAACCGCCTGCGCGTGGGCGAATGGGTGATGGCCATCGGATCACCTTTCGGGCTGGAGAACACCGTCACCGCCGGCATCGTCAGCGCCAAGCAGCGCGACACTGGTGACTACCTGCCCTTCATCCAGACCGACGTGGCCGTGAACCCCGGCAACTCGGGCGGCCCGCTGATCAACATGCGCGGCGAGGTGGTGGGCATCAACAGCCAGATTTATTCGCGCTCGGGTGGCTTCATGGGCATTTCGTTCGCCATTCCCATCGACGAGGCCATGCGCGTGAGCGAACAGTTGCGTGCCACTGGCCGGGTGACGCGCGGGCGCATCGGCGTGCAGATCGCCGAGGTGACGCGCGAGGTGGCCGAGTCCATCGGCCTGGGCAAGCCGCAGGGTGCGCTGGTGCGCAATGTAGAAGCAGGCTCGCCGGCCGAGAAGGCGGGCGTCGAGGCGGGCGACATCATCACGCGCTTCGAGGGCCGTGCCATCGAGAAGGCGTCCGATCTGCCGCGCCTGGTGGGCAATACCAAGCCCGGCACGCGCAGCGGCATCACGGTGTTCCGTCGTGGGCAGAACCGTGACTTGAACATCACCATTGCCGAGCTGGAACCCGAGCAGACGGCGCGTCGCCCCGCCACGCGCGGCAGTGAAGCGCCCAAGGCGGCTGGTGCGGGCCAGGCCCTGGGTCTGACGGTGGTTGAATTGACCGAGGCGCAAAAGCGCGAGCTCAAGGTCAAGCGCGGCGTGCGTGTGGAAGCTGCGGCCGATGCGGGTGCCCGTGCCGGGTTGAGAGAAGGCGATGTCATCCTGTCGGTGGGCAATGCCGAAATCCAAAATGTGCGCGAGTTCGAGGCTGCCGTGGCCAAGGCAGACCGGGGCAAGCCGGTGAACATGCTGATTCAGCGGGGTGATCTGGTGCAGTTCGTGTTGGTGCGTCCCACGCGCTGAACCTGCTTGCAGGCCGGGAGATCGGCCTGGTTTTTCGGCTTTTTGACAACAGACGAGTCCGCCGACGGGGCCGTGGGCGGGCGTGCACCGTCGATGGTCCACATAAGCATTTGGATAGAATTTCACCAATCAACCAGTGATTTTGTGCATATGGAAGCCTGAAATTCACCACGATGTGGTGTAACGGCGTGTGATTCGTGGAAATCCACAGCGCCTTTCAAGTTGCCCATAACCGGCACCATCGAATTGTTGATAAGCTGTTGATAACATTGCGTTGCAATACCGCAACGGCAACAAGATAACTTCCGTGGGTCTGAGTCGGAGGCGTTTTTTGCCTACAATGAAGTCCCAACTATCGCAGTTGCCAAAGATTGTTGGTTGAGGGCGCGTCACATCATGGGCGCGCCCTTTTTTTCATGTGTGCCCTTTGGTAATTCAAATACTTGCCTGCTTTCATTGATGGACCACATCAGAAATTTTTCAATCATCGCGCACATCGATCATGGCAAGTCCACGCTCGCTGATCGGCTGATTTCACGCTGTGGCGGCCTCGCTGACCGCGAGATGAGCGAGCAGGTGCTCGACTCCATGGACATCGAGAAAGAGCGGGGGATAACCATCAAGGCGCAGACCGCCGCGCTGCAATACAAGGCGCGTGATGGTCAGGTCTACAACCTCAATCTGATCGACACACCGGGGCATGTGGACTTCTCGTACGAAGTCTCGCGTTCGCTCTCCGCGTGCGAAGGTGCGTTGCTGGTCGTCGATGCCTCGCAGGGTGTCGAGGCGCAGACGGTAGCCAACTGTTACACCGCGCTCGACCTGAATGTTGAAGTGCTGCCGGTGCTCAACAAGATGGATCTGCCGCAGGCCGACCCTGAGAACGCCAAGGCCGAGATTGAGGACGTGATTGGCATCGATGCCAGCGAGGCCATCGCCATCTCCGCCAAGACGGGCATGGGCATCGACGATGTGCTGGAGCAGATCGTCGCCAAGGTGCCGGCGCCACGCGGCAAGGTGGATGCGCCGCTGCGCGCCATGATCATCGACAGCTGGTTCGACGCCTACGTGGGCGTGGTGATGCTGGTGCGCGTGGTCGATGGCCGCCTGCTGAAAGGCGAGCGCTTCAAGATGATGGCCACGGGCTCCGCCTACGAGGCCAACAACGTGGGCGTATTCACGCCCGCGCAACTGCCCCGCGATGCGCTGGAGGCGGGCGAGGTGGGCTACATCATCGCGGGCATCAAGGAGCTGAAGGCCGCCAAGGTGGGCGACACCATCACGCTGGAGAAGAAGCTGCCCAACAACCTGGGGCCGGCCGAGAAAGCGCTGCCCGGCTTCAAGGAAATCCAACCGCAGGTGTTCGCCGGCCTGTACCCGACCGAGGCCAACCAGTACGACGCGCTGCGCGATTCGCTGGAAAAACTCCAGCTCAACGACGCCAGCCTGCACTTCGAGCCCGAGGTGTCGCAGGCACTGGGCTTTGGCTTCCGCTGCGGTTTCCTGGGTCTGCTGCACATGGAGATCGTGCAGGAGCGGCTGGAGCGCGAGTTCGACATGGATCTGATCACCACCGCCCCCAGCGTGGTGTACGAGGTGGAGAAGGCCGACGGCGAGGTGATCCAGGTCGAGAACCCGTCCAAGATGCCCGATCAGGGCAAGATCCACGAGGTGCGCGAACCCATCGTCACCGTGCACCTGTACATGCCGCAGGACTATGTCGGCCCGGTGATGACGCTGGCCAACCAGAAGCGCGGCGTGCAACTCAACATGTCCTACCATGGTCGCCAGGTGATGCTCACGTATGACCTGCCGCTGGGCGAGATCGTGCTCGACTTCTTCGACAAGCTCAAATCCGTCAGCCGTGGCTATGCGTCGATGGACTATGAGTTCAAGGAGTACCGCCCGTCCGACGTGGTGAAGGTGGACATCCTGCTCAACGGCGAGAAGGTCGATGCGCTGTCGATCATCGTGCACCGCAGCCAGGCGCAGTACCGTGGCCGGGCGGTGGCGGCCAAGATGCGCGAGATCATCAGCCGCCAGCAATTCGACGTGGCCATCCAGGCGGCCATCGGCGCCAACATCATCGCGCGCGAGAACATCAAGGCGCTGCGCAAGAACGTGCTGGCAAAATGCTATGGGGGTGACATCACCCGCAAGCGCAAACTATTGGAAAAACAGAAAGCGGGCAAGAAGCGGATGAAGCAGATTGGTTCGGTCGAGGTGCCGCAGGAGGCTTTTCTGGCGATCCTGCAGGTGGAGGAATGATGCCGATCTTGACGGCTTTTGTGTTGGCGGGTTTCGTGGGGTACGGAGCAGCCTGGTATTTCGGCTTTATCCAGGGCAACTTCGCGTTGCTGCTGTTCGTCGCCACGGTGGTGACGGGGCTTTACTGGCTGGCTGAACGCCTTGTTTTTTTGCCACGGCGCCGCGCCGCCGCGGATGCCTTGCAGCAGCAGACCCATCAGCGCCGGGCCGAGCTGGCCGCGCAGGGGATCACGCAGGTTGATCAGGGCGATCTGGCCGCAGCGCGCGAGCGCGTGCTGGCGCAGCCCTGGTGGCTGGATTACACGGCGGGATTGTTCAACGTGATCCTGATCGTGTTCCTGCTGCGTTCCTTCGTGTTCGAGCCGTTCAAGATTCCCTCGGGCTCCATGATTCCGACGTTGCTGGTGGGCGACCTGATTCTGGTGAACAAGTTCACCTACGGCCTCAAGCTGCCGGTGATCCACACGCGCCTGACCCAGGGCAAGCCGGTGCAGCGCGGCGACGTGGTGGTGTTTCGCTACCCGCCGCAGCCCAGCGTGGACTACATCAAGCGCGTGGTTGGCGCACCGGGCGATGAGGTGGCGTACCTGAACAAGCAGCTCACGGTGAACGGGCAACCGGTGCCGCACACGGCGGTCACCGATTTCCTCAACGAATCCACCATGGAGTACTACAAGCAGTTCGACGAGCAACTGGGCCAGAAAAACCACCGCATCATCATTGATGAACGCGACTCGGCGTTCATCAGCGGCGTTTTTGATTTTCCGTACAAGGAGAACTGCCGTTACAGCATCGAGGGAGTGGTCTGCACGGTGCCGCAGGGACATTACTTCATGATGGGCGACAATCGCGACGATTCGCTGGATTCCCGTTTCTGGGGGTTCGTGCCGGACGGCAACATCGTGGGCAAGGCCTTCCTCGTGTGGATGAATTTCGGCGATCTCAAGCGTATTGGCTCTTTCAACTGATCTTTCCATGAAACCTATGCAATCCACTCGTTCGTCCCAGCGGGGCCTCTCGCTGATCAGCTTGCTGTTTTTTGGTGTTCTGTTGGCGCTGGTGGTGGTGGTCGGCGCGCGCGTGCTGCCCACCGCCACTGAATTCATGGCGATCCAGAAAGCCGTCAAGAAGGCCGCCGCCGATGGCGATACCGTGCCTGCGGTGCGTGCGGCGTTTGATCGCGCGGCGTCGGTCGACTACATCACCTCCATCTCCGGCAAGGATCTGGACGTCACCAAGATGGGTGACAAGGTGGTGGTCGACTTTGCCTACGACAAGGAAATTCCCCTGGTCGGCCCGGCGTATCTGCTGCTCAAGTACCGCGGCTCCTCGGCGAGTGGCTACAACTGAGCATCGTTCGCCCTCGGGGCGCGCCATGAGCGCGTCCGTCAGCTTGCAAGCCTTGCAGTCGCGCCTGCAGTACCGGTTCGTGACACCGGCGCTGCTGGAGCGGGCGCTGACGCACCGCAGCTATTGCGCCGATCACAACGAGCGCCTGGAATTCCTGGGTGATTCGGTGCTGGGCCTGGCCGTGGCGCACATGCTGTATGAAGCGCTGGGCAGCGGGGCCGAGGGTGACTTGTCTCGCCTGCGCGCCCACCTGGTGCGGCAGGACAGTCTGCACCGCCTGGCGCTGGAGCTGGAGCTGTCGCCGCTGCTGCGCCTGGGCGAAGGGGAAATGCGCTCGGGCGGCCAGCGCCGTCCGTCCATCCTGGCCGATGCGCTGGAGGCCATCATTGGCGCGGTGTTCCTGGATGGCGGCCCAGCCGCGGCCGATGCGCTGGTGCGCCGATTGTTCGAGCGGGTGGAAATTTCGCCCGCCATGTCGGCCGCCGCCAAGGACGCCAAGACCGCCTTGCAGGAATGGTTGCAGGGGCGCAAGATGGCGTTGCCGCAGTATGAGGTGAAGCAGATCCTGGGAGAGGCCCACCGCCAGACCTTCGAGGTGGCGTGCCGGGTGTCGCAGCTCGATCTGGAGGCGCTGGGCCAAGGCGCTTCGCGCCGCGCGGCGGAACAGGCGGCGGCCACCGCCATGCTGCAGACACTGGAATCGAACGCTACATGAATGCTTCCAAGAACAAGGCCGCCGGCGCTGACTCGGCGCCGCCCGATGGCCAAACTGATGCCGGAACAGTGCAGCGCTGCGGCCTGATCGCCATCGTCGGCAAGCCCAACGTCGGCAAGTCCACGCTGCTGAACGCGCTGGTGGGCCAGAAGATCAGCATCACCAGCCGCAAGGCGCAGACCACGCGGCACCGTATCACCGGCATCCGCACGCTGACGGGCGAAGGTGGTGGCGGCACGCAGTTCGTGTTCGTTGACACGCCGGGCTTCCAGACCAAGCACTCGGCGGCGCTGAACAAGTCGCTCAACAAGACGGTGCTGGGCGCCATCGACGGCGTGGACCTGATCCTGTTCGTGGTCGAGGCGGGCAGCTTCACGCTGGGCGATGCCAAGGTGCTGTCGCTGCTGAAAGCCGGCACGCCCGCCATTCTGGTGGCCAACAAGCTCGATACCGTACACCGCCGTGCCGAGGTGGCGCCCTGGCTGCGCGACATGCAGGAGCGCCATCCGTTCGCCGAATTCGTGCCAATGTCGGCCAAGCAGCCCAAGGACGTGCGCAAGCTGCTGCAGATTTGCGAGCGCTACCTGCCCGAGCAGCCCTGGTGGTACAGCGAGGACGAGCTGACCGACAAGAGCGAGAAATTCCTTGCTGGCGAAGTCGTGCGTGAGAAACTGTTCCGCCTGACGGGCGACGAGTTGCCCTACACCTCCACCGTGGTGGTCGAGCAGTTCAAGGAAGAAAAAAGCAAGGCCCATGGCCGCATGGTGCGCATTGCCGCCACCATCGTGGTCGAGCGCGACGGCCACAAAGCCATGGTGATCGGCGAGAAGGGCGAGCGCCTCAAACGCATCGGCACCGAGGCGCGGCAGGAACTGGAAAAGCTGATGGATTGCAAGGTGTTCATTGAGCTGTGGGTGAAGGTGCGCAGCGGCTGGGCCGACGACGAGGCGCGGGTGCGCAGCTTCGGGTATGAATAGGCCCCCCCCTGAGCCGCTGACGCGGCTTCCCCCCAGGGGGACAACGCCAGTGTCCGGCGCAGGTCCGGACACGGCGTTCCCGCATGGCCTGCTTCGCGGCCCATTCTGGGGCTTGCTGCGCAGCCCCTTGCCACGACCGGTTGGTGATGGCGCGTGGTTTGCGCGTGGGTCGCTGAAGTCTGGTCGCGGGAGTCTGAACTGAAGCGCGTCGTTCACGAGCCCGCCTACGTGCTGCACCACTACGACTGGAGCGAATCCAGCGTCATCGTCGAGGCGTTCACGCGCACGCATGGCCGCGTGGCGCTGGTGGCCAAGGGGGCCAAGCGACCATCCTCCAACTTCCGCCCGGTGCTGCTGCCGCTGCAGCCCTTGTCGCTCAGTTGGGGGGGCGATGCCGAAATTCGCACGCTGAAAGGCGCCGAATGGGGCGGCGGCCAGGTGATGCCCACGGGCGATGCACTGCTGTCGGGTTATTACGCCAATGAACTGCTCATGCGCCTGTTGGCGCGCGAAGACGCGCACCCGCGCTTGTTCGATGCCTACGCCCAACTGGTACACGTGCTGGCGTCGGAGGATGCCGAGCCCCTGGTGGCCGCCGCGCTGCGTGCCTTCGAGTTGCTGCTGCTGCGCGAAACCGGCCATCTGCCCGCGCTCGGCGCGCAGACGCTGACTTTCGCGCCGCTCGACGCCGAGGCGCCGTACCGTCTGGTCGCCGAAGGTGGCCTGCGCGCGGCCCATGCCGACGATGCCTGCTGGCTGTCCGGTGCGCACTGGCGGGCGCTGGCACAGGCGCTGGACGATGCGGCGCCGTTTTCCACTGCGCTGCAAGCCGTGGCCCGCTGGCCCGGCGAGGCGCGCGGTCAGTTGCGCCAGCAGTTGCGCGAATTGCTCCACTACCATTGCGGTATCGGCACGCTGCGCACGCGGCAGCTGATGATGGACATACAGGCGCTATCGTGACAACAACCGCTCGGCAAACCCAACTCTCCGTCAATGTCAACAAGGTCGCTCTGGTGCGCAACACGCGCCACCTGGGCATTCCCAGCGTCACCCGCGCCGCCGAACTCTGCCTGCAGGCCGGCGCGCACGGCATCACCGTGCACCCGCGGCCCGATGAGCGTCACATCCGCGCGGCCGACGTGCATGAACTCGCCGCGCTGATGCAGCGCTGGCCCGGCCGCGAATACAACATCGAAGGCAACCCCACGCACAACCTGCTGGACTTCATCCGTGCCGTGCGGCCTCACCAGGCCACCTTCGTGCCCGACAGCGAAGACCAGTTCACCAGCGATCACGGCTGGCACCTCGACGATGCCGCCGTGCGTGCGCGCCTGAAGCCCCTGGTGGCCGAGTGCCGCGCCTTGGGGGTGCGCGTCAGCCTGTTCATGGACCCCGCCCCGGCGCTGATGGTCTGGGCCGCCGAGGTGGGCGCCGACCGCGTCGAGCTGTACACCGAACCCTACGCCGCCGCCCATGCCGACCCCGCCGCGCGTCAGCGGCAGCTGATTGCCTACGCTGGCGCCGCGCAGGCCGCGTTGACCAACGGCCTGGGCGTCAACGCGGGGCACGATCTGAACCGCGATAACCTCACCGACTTCCTGCGCGCCGTGCCCGGCGTGGCCGAGGTTTCCATCGGCCACGCCCTGATTTCCGATGCGCTGGAGCTGGGCTACGCGGCCACGGTGCGCGACTATCTGCGCTGCATCGACGCGGCGGGCGGATGATGGATTCTTGTCCACGACCCGCTCTGCCTTCAGCGGTGGGCAGCGACATCACTCCACCATGATCCACGGCATCGGCACCGACATCTGCGACATCCGCCGCATCCGCGCCAGCTTCGAGCGGCATGGCGAGCGTTTCGCGCAGAAGATCCTGTCCGACGCCGAACTGGCCGCGTGGCGTCGCCGCAGCGCGCGCTGGCCCGAGCGCGGCCTGCGCTATCTGGCCACGCGCTTCTCGGCCAAGGAAGCGTTCAGCAAGGCCATCGGCCTGGGCATGCGCCTGCCCATGCAATGGCGCTTGTGCGAGATCGCCAACCTGCCCAGCGGCGAACCAGTGATCATGCTGCACGGTGGGCTGAAGGACTGGTTCGAGGCGCAGGGCCTCACGGCGCACATCAGCGTGACGGACGAGAGCGAGTACGCGGCCAGCTTCTGCGTGGTCGAGAAGCGCGTGCGGGATTCTGAATGAAATCGGCCTGCAGCGCTTGTCTGGCAAGCGCAAATAGCTATTAATATCATAGTATCCGGGTCCATGCAGCACGCCCCCCTCATCATCGACATTGCCGGTACGCAGCTGACCGACGACGACCGCCGCCGCCTGGCGCACCCGCTGGTGGGCGGGCTGATCCTGTTCGGCCGCAACTGGCAGAGCCGCGAGCAGCTCACGGCGCTGTGCGCCAGCGTCAAGCGGTTGCGGCCCGACCTGCTGATCTGCGTCGACCATGAAGGCGGCCGCGTGCAGCGCTTTCGCACCGATGGCTTCACCCACCTGCCGCCCATGCGCGCGCTGGGCGAGCTGTGGATGCACGATGCCCTGCGCGCGCAGGACGCCGCCACCGCCTGCGGCTACGTGCTGGCGGCCGAGCTGCGGGCCTGCGGGGTTGATTTCTCGTTCACGCCCGTGCTTGATCTCGACTGGGGACCCAGCGGCGTGATCGGCGACCGCGCCTTCCATGCCGACGCGCGCGTCGTCACCGTGCTCGCCAAGAGCGTGATGCATGGCCTGCTGCGCGCCGGTATGGGCAACTGTGGCAAGCACTTTCCCGGCCACGGCTTCGTCGCCGCCGATTCGCATACCGACTTGCCGCGCGATGGCCGCTCGCTCAAGGCCATCCTGGCTGATGATGCCGCGCCGTATGGCTGGCTGGGCATGTCGCTCGATGCCGTGATGGCCGCGCACGTGGTCTATCCCAAGGTGGACAAGCGCCCCGCCGGTTATTCGCCGCGCTGGCTGCAGGCGGTGCTGCGCCAGCGCCTGGGCTTTGGCGGTGCCATCTTCACCGACGACCTGAGCATGGAGGCCGCCCGCCACATCGAAGGCCGCACCGTCACGCCCACCGAGGCCGTGCTGGCCGCGTTGCACGCGGGCTGCGACCTGGCGCTGCTGTGCAACCAGTCGCTGGGTTCGGGTAGCGTGCTTGACGACGCCATCGACGGCCTGGCCGAAGCGCAACTCAAGGGGCGGTGGACGCCGTCCGACGCCAGCGAAGAGCGCCGCCTGGCGCTGCTGGCCAGGCGGCCCGCGCTGGATTGGAGTACCCTGATGCACTCACCTGGCTATCTGCACGCGCTGGCGTTGCTGCCTTGACAGACCGGCTCCTCCTAGTCGAGGTGGCTGAACTTTCGGCATGGCGCACGGTCTTACGGAGCATGAACGGTATGTTTTTCTATTCCTTGCCTTCCTCGTCGTCGTCCTCGGGCAGCGGCATCGAGCGCTTCGTCAGCGCCGCGTTCGGGCTGTTCGTGTGGGCCATGCTGGCCATGCTGGGCTTGGTGTTCGCCACCAGCCTGGCGATCTGGCTGGTGGTGATGGTGGTCGTCAGCCTGGTCAGCAGCATGTTCACTGGCCGCCCCGCCGCCGTCACCGTGCTGTGGCGCCGCTACCGCGAAATGACGCGCCAGCGCTGGCCGCATCAGCGCACCGGCAGCGCCACGCCGCGCGCCGACGCGACCGATGTGACGGGCGCCTCGGCCTCCACGCGCGTGCAGGATGTGCACTGGCGCGACGTGCCGCCGGCACCCAAGGCGCCAGCGCCCCGGCAGCAATCTTGATGCTGCTTATTTGATAGCTTCTCGCGCCCGATGGATGGGCGCTGGAAAGTCTTTTTCCGCAAACCTCGATGGTGTGATCTGCCCCACCTTACGAGGTGATGGCGGTGGATGCGGACGAGCAGCTTGCCAATGAAGGCGAGGTGTCGCTGAATCTGACCATGCGCCCGCTCGGCCTGATGGTCGGCTATGAAGACAGCCCGGAGAAAACCGCCGAGGTCATGCGCGACGGTGCTAACGCGCCGGCGACACCGCCGCGCGGCGAGTTCGAGTATTTCGAAGAAGATTTTCCGAGCCTGAAAGGCTGACATGCGGCGCGGCCGCCGCGCTATGCTTCGTTCATGATCCAACGCGTCCTCGACGCCTTCGTTCGCGCGCTCGGCCACGTGCTGTTGCCGCGCGTCATCGGCCTGACCTTGCTGCCCTTGCTGGTGATGACGGCGCTGGCGCTGGGCCTGGGCTACTTTTTCTGGAGCGGCGCGCTTGAATGGATGCGCGTGGCGCTGGCCAGTTGGCCCGTCGTCGATTGGCTGGATAGCCGGCTTCAACTGGGTGGGCTGGCGGGGCTGCTGGCACCGTTCGCGCTGGTGGCGCTGGTCACGCCGGTGATCGTGCTGACCTCGCTGGTCGTGGTGTCCACCTTCATGACGCCGGTGCTGGCGCGGCTGGTGGCCGCGCGGCGTTTTCCTGCCTTGCAGCGGCAGCAAGGGGCGTCGCTGGCGGCGTCCATCGCCTGGTCCGCTGGCTCGCTGCTGGTGGCGGTGGTGGCGCTGATTCTGAGCTTGCCCCTGTGGCTGATTCCGCCGCTGGTGCTGTTGCTGCCGCCGCTCATCTGGGGCTGGCTGACCTACCGCGTGATGAGCTTCGACGCGCTGGCCGATTACGCCAGCGGCGCCGAGCGCGCCGCCATCTTCAAGGCCCATCGCTGGCCCTTGCTGGCCATGGGCATCGTTGCCGGTTACATGGGGGCCGCGCCTGGCATCGTGTGGGCCTCGGGCGTGCTGTTCGCGGCGCTGTTCGTGGTGCTGGTGCCGCTGGCGATCTGGATCCACACCCTCGTCTTCGTGTTCTCGTCGCTGTGGTTCGCGCACTATTGCCTGGATGCGCTGCAGCAGTTGCGAGCCGCGCGCTCCACTCACCCCACGCCGCCAGCGCCGCCGCCCGCGGGCGCGTTGCCGCCAGCCGATGCGCGCTCGTCCATTACCGATGTTCCCTGGCGCGATGCAACCCACTCAAGCTGAATCCTCTGCCGTGCCGTCGTTCGGCCTCATCATCATTGGCGACGAAATCCTGTCGGGCAAGCGCGCCGACAAACATCTGGCGAAAGTCATCACTTTGCTGGCCGAGCGTGGTCTGTCGCTGGCCTGGGCGCAGTACGTGGGCGACGAGCCAGCGCGCATCACCGCCATGCTGCGGCGCGCGCTCGACTCGGGCGACGTGGTGTTCTGCACCGGCGGCATCGGCGCCACGCCGGACGACCACACGCGCCAGTGCGCCGCCGCCGCGCTGGGCGTGCCGCTGGCGCTGCACCCCGAGGCCAGGCGCCTGATCCTGCAGCGGCTGCAGGCCGTGGCCGAGCAGGAGGGCGTGCCGTGGGAGCCCGAGCGCCCCGACAACCTGCACCGCCTGAACATGGGGGTGTTCCCCGAAGGCGCGGACATCGTGCCCAACCCGTACAACCAGATTCCGGGTTTCAGTGTTGCGGGGCAAGCGGGGGGCGCTTTTCACCCCGCCGCCGGGCCGCTCCCAAGACGGGGTGCGGCCCCCTTGGGGGGCAGCGCACCTCGCGCAGCGGGGGAGCGTGGGGGCATGATTTATTTTGTACCGGGCTTTCCAGTCATGGCCTGGCCGATGATCGAATGGGCGCTGGACACGCACTGGTCGCACTGCTTTCGCCAGCGCGCCTGGCAGGAGCGCTCGGTGATCATCTTCGGCGGCGCGGAGGCCGAGCTGTCGCCGGTGATGGAGCGCGTGGAAGCCGAACACCCGGGCGTCAAGGTGTTCAGCCTGCCCAGCGTCGACCATCCGCAGCATGGCCGGCACATCGAGCTGGGCGTGAAAGGCGCGCCCGATGCGGTGCCGGCGGCTTTCGCCGATCTGCGCGAGTGGCTGCTACCCTTCAAGCTCAGCTACGGCCCTGAATTGGTGCGTCCTTGAAATCCCGTCTTTGGTGCGCGCTGCCCGCGTGCACCAAAAAGAGGCGTCCAACGGCATCAAATTTCGCTTGGCAGCCCGGTTGAAGGCCCAAGAGCAGGCAAAATCTCTCCCACGACGACCTTGCCCTGGCTGTTTCAGAGTGCCCCGTAGTGTTGGCATGGAAGCTGCGTTTCACTGGCCGTCACACTTTCAAACCACCCATCCCGCTTAGGAGAATTTGATGGTCAAGTCCGTCGCCGATGTCATGAAGCTCGTGCAGGAAAACGAGTGCAAGTTCGTCGATTTCCGCTTCACCGACACCCGGGGCAAGGAGCAGCACGTGAGCGTGCCGGTGTCGCACTTCGACGAGGACAAGTTCAGCGACGGCCACGCCTTCGACGGATCGTCCATGGCGGGCTGGAAGGGCATCGAGGCTTCCGACATGCTGCTGATGCCCGATCCGGCCACCGCCTACGTCGATCCGTTCTATGAAGAGCCCACCCTGGTACTGACCTGCGACGTGCTGGAGCCGGGCGACGGCAAAGCCTACGACCGCGACCCGCGTTCACTCGCCAAGCGCGCCGAGGCGTATCTGAAGGCCAGCGGCATTGGCGACACCGCCTACTTCGGCCCCGAGCCCGAGTTCTTCGTCTTCGACGGCGTGCGCTGGGGCACCGAGCCCGGCCACACCTTCTACCAGATCGAGGAGTACGAGGCGCCCTGGAACACCGGCGCCAAGCTCGAAGGCGGCAACCGCGGCCACCGGCCCACCACCAAGGGCGGCTACTTCCCCGTGGCGCCGGTCGACAGCACGCACGACATGCGCGCCGAGATGGTGCTGATCCTCGAAGCGCTGGGCATCCCGGTCGAGGTGTTCCACCACGAGGTGGCGGGCGCCGGCCAGATGGAGATCGGCACCAAGTTCAGCACGCTGGTCGAGCGCGCCGACTGGACGCAGCGCATGAAGTACGTGATCTGGAACGTGGCCGACAGCTACGGCAAGACGGCCACCTTCATGCCCAAGCCCTACCACGGCGACAACGGCAGCGGCATGCACGTGCACCAGTCGATCTGGAAGGGCGGCAAGAACCTGTT
>JAUNUR010000022.1 GCA_030538085.1 Pseudomonadota bacterium
CGCTGTGCTGGTGGATTGGGCTTGGCCCTTGTCGCTGCCAAAGCCCACGCTGCGGCTCAGGTTGTGCTGGCCCTGACCATCACCCTGGCCTTGGCTGATACCCACGCCCACTTGCACGCCGCTGCCTTGGTAGCGGGCACTGTTGTGCATGTCCTGCAGCGTGATGCCGCCTTGGGATTCAAAGCGGTTGTTGCCTTCGTCCACGGCTTTTTGCGTGCTGGTGATTTGCGCGCCGGTCAGTGCCGTCTTGCCTTTGACCTGGATGTCGAAGCCGCCATCGCCTGCGCGAATGGCCGTTTGCTCGCCTACCGATTGGTATTGGCTGTCGATGTGGGTTTTGCCGGCGCTGAGGCTGGCGCCGGTGAGGCCGGTGGGGCCGACGGTGAGGCTGCCGCCCACGTTCTTGCTGTTGGCTTTGTATTGGCTGCTGCCCTGCAGGCTTTGGCCGATCAGGTCGCCGCCTATGTCGGCTTTGACGGTCTGGCCTGCCAGCACGGCGCCTTCGAGCCGGGTGTCGCCGCCGCTTTGCAGGGTGAGGGTGTTGCCGGCGCTGAGTTGGCTGTTGGCGTGGGTCAGGCTTTGGCTTGCGCCTTGGCCTTGGCCTTTGCTGGCGCTCAAGGTGACGCCGCCCATGCCCAGGCCGATGCTGGCGCTGCTGGAGTTGTTGCGGCTGCTGTCTTCGCTGCCGTGTTGGGCCGCTTGCAGTTGGATGCGGTTGTCTGCGACGAGGGTGGCGTTGCCGCCGGCCTGGATGGCGCTGCCGGTGATGGTGATGTTGCTGTCCTGACCGCCTCCGGTGGCTTTGAGGCGCACGTTGCCGCCAGCGGCGATGGTGCTGGCGTCGCTGCCGCTGGATTGCTGGGATTGGCTGGATTGGCTTTGGCTGGTGCCCAGGCTGATGGAGAGGTTGGCGCTGCTGGCGGGGTTGGTCAGGGCGCCCTGGATGGCGCCAGCGTTGTTGTAGATGTTGGCGGCGGCGGCTGCGGCGCCCAGCGCTTGCATGCGGGCACTGCCGGTGTTGCCCATGGCCTGGCCGAGTTGGACGGTGGTTTGGGCGGCGTTGATGAGGGGGCTGCCCACGCTCACGCTCAGGCCGCTTTGCTTGAACTTTTGCTGGCTCTGGCTGCTGGCGCTGGTGCGTTCGGCTTCGATGTCGATGCGTTTGGCGCTGACGTCGATGTCGCCCTTCGGGGCGGTGAGGCGGCTGCCGGTTTGCTGGTAGTGGTTGCCGGCGGTGATGCTGACGTGGCCGTCGATGGCGCCCACGGTGCTGGCGGCGCTGCCGCTGGCCTGGCTCTGGGTGTCGGTGGATTGTTGTTTGCGGCCCAGGGTGATGCCCATGCCGCCGGAGCCGAACAGGCCCGATTGCTTGGTTTCAGAGAAGTGGCTTTGTTCGGTGTGGGTGGCCGCGGCGGTGATGCGCACGTCGTGGCCGGCGCTCAGGGTGGTGCCTTGGTCGCCGATGACTTCCGAGCCCTTGATGCTGAGGTCGTGGCCGGCGTCGATGCTCACGCGCTGGCCGCCCAGACTGCTGGCGATGGCGCTGGTGCTGGCGGTGTCGTCGCGCCGCGTGCTGCTGCGGCTGCCCAGCAGGCCGCTGCGCTTGCTGTAGTAGGCGCTGCTGGCGGTTTCGGTGGCGCTGCCGGATTCGATGTTCACGTTCCGTCCGGCGCTGGCTTGGAGGTGGCCTGCGGCCTGGACGCTGGAGGCGTGTACGTTCAGGTCGCTGCCGGCCTTCAGCCGGGTGTCGCCGGCGCTTTGCAGCTGGCTGCCGATTTCGCCGCTGGCGCTCCAGTTCAGGTGGTTGCGGCTGTCGTGGCGGATGTTCTGCTGCTGGCCGACGTTGACGGCGCCGATGTTCAGGTGCTGGCCGGCGTCGATGACGGTGGCGGCGTTGGTGTTGCGGTTGTTGATCTGGGCGCCGCTCAGGTGGATGTCGCGGCCTGCTTGTACGAGCAGGGCGGCAGAGCCTGGTTCGCCATCGGAGGTGGTGACGTACAGACCGGCGACGCGGTCGATGCCGGTGTGGCTGTAGCCGTTGTGGGCGTCGCCGCCCGCGCTGGAGCGGGTGGTGGTGGTGAGGTGGATGTCGCGTCCGGCCTGGGCGAGCAAGGTGTCGCGGGCTTCGACGGCGCCGCCGGTGACATGGATGTCGCGCGTGGCGTGCAGGCCGACGGCGGCGGCGCTGATGCGTCCGCCCACGTTCTGGAGGTCCTGGGCGCCAAGGTTGACGATGTGGCGCCCGGCGATGGTGCCGCTGTTGCTCAGATCGCCCGTGAGTGTCATTTGCACGTTGTGGCCGCTGATGAGGGCGCCGGTGGGCTGCAGGTCGTCCGCGCGCAGTACCACGTAGACCTGTGGCACCAGCACGTTCTGGCGCGTGCCGTCGGACAGGGTGACGGGGCGCTCGACGAGCCAGACGATGTCGCTGGTGAGCTGGGCGATCTGCTGGGGCGCCAGCGCGATGCCGGGGCGGATGCCGTGCGCGCGCGCGAAGGTCACGCCGGCGTCCATCAGCGCCTTGTATTGCTCGTCATCGCCTCGGTGATCGCCCGCGAAGCGCCGGCCGGTGAGCTGGCCGATCTGGTCGCGGATGAGGCCTTGCTCGTAGAAGCCGTCGCCCAGGCGCTTGTGGGTGCGGGCGGGGTCGATGTCCAGCGCGCGCAGCATGTAGTCCGAGCTGAGCCACTGGCGGTAGCTGGTGAACCGCGGGTCGGTTTCGATCAGCGGGGCGTGGCCGCGACCGGCGTGCACGGTGAACAGGCTGCTGCTGGGCAACTGGATGGCCGGCGGCGAGGTGCGCGCGATCAGCGGGCCTTGCGCGCTGCCGCCGGGCAGCTTGACTTCGAGGGGCGGGGGCGTGCCACCGGCTGAGGCGGTGTCGACGGGCAGGCCCACGGCGACGGGCCGGGGGCCGCTGGCGCCTGGCGCGTTCAGGGCCAGCAGCGCTTGGGTGGCTTGCGAGGCCGCGCCGCTGGCGGCGGTGGACAGGGCGCCGTGCTGCTGCCTGCCATGGCCGGGGCCTTGACTGCCCAGGGCTTGCACGTGCTGGCCGCCGTTGGTGTTGCCCGCCACGGTGGCGGTGCTGGTGACGTTGGCGAACGGCTGGTAGACCAGCGTGTCGAGCTTGAAGGTGGTGGTGGCGGTGTGGGTGTAGGCGGTGGTTTTGCCGGGTTTCTTTTTTTGTTTATCTCCCTTGGGAATCCCGCTGTATCTCCAGTGGAAATCAGTCGCCAACCCCGTGGTGGTAACGCGCTGGGTGCCATCGGTGGCCGCGTTGTTGGCGCTGCCGCCGGCCACCTGGATGGCGCCGCCGGCGATCACGGAGCTGTCGGTGTTGTTCAGGTTGCCGTTGACGCTGATGCCGCCGCCAGCGCGGATGCGCCCAGGGTCGGTGCTGGCCACCTGGTCCTTGTACGTGGTCTGCGTGAGTCCATGCAGCAAGGTGTAGTCGCGAAGCCGGGCGGTGGTTCGGTTGTTCTCGGCATTGGTGGCGGTGATGATCTGGTTCAGCTTGATCGCGGCGTCGTGCCAGGCTTTCTGGTCGGCGCGGTAGGCGGCCATGGCCGCGTCGTAGCCGGCCTTGTTCGAGCCGGCAACCCAGATGGGGTAAGTGCCGCCGCCAGAGCCGTCTACCCCGATGTCAAAGCCGATCCGGGCGCCAAAGTCGGTGGGCTTGGGCAGGGCCACGGCTTGAGCCGGTGGCGGCTGCACGCCGTGTTGCTGGTAGCGGAGCGAGTTGCGCGGCTCGTAGTAGGCCGGCACGGTATGGCAGTTGCCATCGAAGTGGCAAGATTGCTGGGGCGCCTTGTAGGCCGGGGGCAAGTGGATGCCAAAGCGGTCGGGATGCACCACGCGGTACAGCGCGCCATCTGGGTCGCCGACTTCGCGGAACCACTTGGCTTCTTCTGGTGCCCCGCCCGGCGCGGCATACATGTCGGCCTGGGCCTGCGTGCCTTGCGGCACCTGGGCGTTGATGGTCAAACCGGCATTGGTGTTGTTGACGTTGGCGGCGTTCAGGTGCATGCCGCCCAGCGCTTCGATGCTGGCGCCGTGGTTGTGGATGGCGCCGGCTTGCACGGCGCTGGCCTGGCCCTGGCCGTCCAGGGCGCCGGAGATGTTCAACTGGCCCAGGCTGAGCAGCGTGGCGCCCGCGGTGTTGTGGACGGTGTGCGCGCCGATGTCCAGCCGCTGGCGCGCGGCGATGGTGGCGCTTTGGCGCACGCCCGTGCTGGTGTCGGCCTGGTTGTGCAGGGTGCCGGCGCGCACCGAGACCTGGTCGCCATAGATGCGGCCAGTGCCCGTGTTGTTCAGCGTGGCGGCGCCGACTTCGGTGTGGGCGCCGTCGATCAGGCCCCGGTTGGTCAGCGTGTTGCTGGCGGTGACGGTGGTCTTGCCGTGCGAGGTGATGCTGGCGCCGGCCTGGTTGTCGATGTTGCTGGCGCTGACGCTGACACCGCTGCCGCCCAGGATTTGGCCCTGGTTGACGATGTCGCCCTGGCTCGACAGCGTGAGCTGGCCGTTGGCGCTGAGTTCGCCACCGGCGCCGAGGGTGTAGCTGCCGCGCAGGGCCAGTTCCAGGTCACGGTCGGACAGGAGCTTGCCGTCGCCGGTGACGGTGGTGTTGCGCAGGGCCAGCAATTGGCCGGCATGCAGGGTGCCGCCGGTGTTGGTGATGGCGGCGCTGTCCGTGACGGCCAATGTCTGGCCGGCGGTCATCTGGCCCTGCTGGTTGTGCAGAGCGCCCGTGGTGGTGGCCGACAGGTTGCCGCCGGCCGTGAGCCGGCCCGCGCGGTTGTCGATGTCGGCCGCGCCGGCGGTGATGGTGAGGTTGCTGTCCTTGGCGTGCACGGCGCCGCCGCCGTTGTCCAGACCGGTGCCGCTGGCGGCGGTGGTTTTTAAGCCGATGTGCTGATCGGCGGTGATGGTTCCCGACTGGTTGAGGATGCGCGCGGCGTGCAGGTCCAACGGGCCCTTGGCGCCGATGTAGCCGCCGCTGGCGTTGTCGATCTGCCCGCCCTGGGCGTCGGCGTGCAGGCTGCCAGCGGCCAGCAGGCCACCCTTGTCGCCGGACTGGCGGTTGACGATGTCCTGGCCGTGGGTGCGCAGCACCAGGGCGCCGCCCGCCTGGACGGTGGTGATGGTGCCGGCCTGGCTGTTGTCGAGCCGGCCGCTGTCGATGCTCAGGTGCTGGCGGGCGGCGATGCTGCCGCCCTGGTTGTCCACGGCTTGCCACTGGCCGGCCGCGTCACGGCTTTGCAGTACCAGGGCGTCGGCGCTGAGCTTGCCGCCGGCATTGTTCACGCCGGCCGCTTGCACCACGGCGGCGCCGTTGCCGGCCACGCTGCCGCCCTGGTTGTGCAGGGCCGCGCCGCTGGCGAGCGTTAGCTCGCCCTGGCTGCCGATGTGGCCACCGGCGCGGTTGTCGATGGCGCCGGTGCCGCGCACGTTCAGCGTGCCCACCTTGTTCTTGCCGGCCTGCAGCAGGCCGGCGGTGTTGTCGATGGCGCCGGTGACGTCGATGCGGGCATCGCCATGGCTGGAGAGGCTGCCTCGCTGGTTGTGCAGCCCGGCGCTGGCGGTCACGTGCAGCGGTCCGCTGGCGAACACGGCGGCGCCGTCCTGGTTGCTGATGGCGCCGGCCTGGATGCCCAGCGCGCCGGCGCTGGCCACCAGTTGGCCGGCGTCGTTGCGCAGGCTTTGGCGCTGCGTGTCGATGGCGAGCGTGCCGCCGGAGATGGTGCCCCGGCTGTTGTTCAGGGCCTGGCTGGTGATGGCGATGTCGGTCTTGGCGGCCACCGTGCCGTTCTGGTTGTCGAAGTCGCCGGTCTGGACGGTGACGGCGTCGGTGACGGAGCCGATGCGGCCTTTCGCATCGTTGCGCAGGCTGCCGGTGTTCAGGCGCACCGCCTCGGCGGCGGTGATTTGTCCGTTCGTGTTGGTGGCGTCGCCAGTGGTGGCGAGGGTGAGCGTGCGCGCCGACAGCACCTTGCCGGCGCTGTTGTCCAGGCTGGCGGCCTGTGCTTGCAGCGCGCCGGTGGCCTGGGCCCGGCCCGACTGGTTGACCCAGCCACCGGCCTTGAGTTGCAGGTCGCCGCCCGCGAGCAGTCCACCGTCATCGAGGTTGTGGGTGTTGGCGAGCGTCTGGCCGTGCGTGTCGATGTTCAGGTTCTGTTTGGCCTGCACCAGGCCGCCTTCGTTGTTCAGCGCACCGCTTTGAATGTCCAGAACCCCGGTGCCGGACACCAGCTTGCCGCGCTGGTTGTTCAGGCTTTGCTGGTGCGTGTCGATGTGCAGGGTGCTGCCGATGATCTGGCCAGCCGTGTTGTCCAGGGACCGCGAGCCAACACGGGTGGCGGTCTGGGCGGTGATGAGGCCGCCCTGGTTGTTCAGCGCGCCGGTGTCCACCGTCACGCTGTCGCGGGCCGAGCTGATCTGCCCGCGCTGGTCGTTGGACAGGCTGGCGCTGGTGATCCGTACCTGTTCGTTGGCCTGCAGCTTGCCGCCGGTGTTGACGACAGCTTGCGCGCCCTGCACGCGCAGTGCCTGGCCGGCCAGCAGCTGGCCCTGGCTGTTGTCGATGCTGGATGCGGCCACGACGGCGATGTCGCGCGAGGCCTGTACCGCGCCTTGCGCGTTCTTGATCGGGCCGCCGGCCTGTATCGTCACGTCGGACAGGACGGTGCGTGCCGGCGCGCTGGCGGTGGCGGCGACCGTGCCGCCGGCCTGGATGCGGCCACCGCTGTTGTCCAGCGCGCCCGTGGTCAGCGTGGCGTGGCCGGCGGCGCTGATCTGTCCGCCCTGGGTATTGCCCAGTGCCTGGTTGTGGGTGTTCAGCGTCAGCGTGGTGGCCGCTTGCACGGCGCCGCCCTGGTTGTGCAGGGCGCCGCTGGCGATGTCGATGGCGCCGCTGCCGGCGGTGAGCTTGCCCTGGCGGTTGGTCAGGGCTTGCCGCTGGGTGTTGATCGACAGCGTGGCGCCGCGGATCTGGCCTTGGGTGTTGTCCAGCGCCTGCGTGCTCAGGGTGGCGCCCTTGGCGGCGGTGATGGCGCCGCCCTGGTTGTTCAGCGCGCCGGTGTTCAACCGGACGTCGCCCGTGCTGGAGTGGATGCGCCCCTTCTGGTCGTTGATCGTGCTGGCGCTGGCAAGGCTCAGCGCCTGGTTGGCGCCGATTTGCCCGCCGGTGTTGATGAGCGCGCCCGTGCCTTGCAGCGTGAGCGTCTCTTGCGCCAGCAACTGGCCCTGGCTGTTGTCGAATTCGCCGGTGCGGGCGGTGAGGCCGCGCCGCGCGGTGATGCCGCCATCGACGTTGTTGACTGCTCCTGCGTTCAGGGTCAGCGCGCCCTGGCTGGAGACGGCGCCACCCTGGCCGTTGAGCAGGCGTTGACTGGCGTTCACGGTCATGGTGCCGGCGCCGCTTTGGCGGAGCTGGCCACCAGTGTTGTCCAGCACGCCGGTGCTCAGGGTGAGGGTTTTGTCGGCGGCGGTGCTGGCTGTCTGGATACTGCCGCCGCGATTGCTGATCGACTCGCCAGCCTGCACCGTGAGCTTGCCGCTGTTGCTGCTGATGCGGCCGCCTTTGTCTCCGATGGCACTGTTGTCCAGCGTCAGGCTGGTGAGTGTGACATCGCCTTCGGCAGCCAGGGTGGCGGCCTGGTTCACGATGCCTTGTTGCACCGTGGCGACCAGATTTCCGGTCGTGGTGATCTGGCCGCGTGTGTTGTCCAGATGCCGGGCATGGAGTTGCAAGTCGGACTGGATGGCCATCTTGCCGTCGCGATTGCTCAACTGGTCCAGATTGTTCTGCAATGTCTGTGCATTCAGGCGGCCACCGCTGTTGTCCAGCTTGCCTTGGACGTCCAGCGCGCGTACTTGCACGGTGCCGCTGTTGGTCAGGCGCTGGGTGACGGTGAGGTCGGTGGCGCCATTGGCGACGATCTGGCCGCCGGCGTTGTCCAGGTGGCTGGCGATGGCGATCTGGCCGGCGGCCAGGGGGGCGGCCACGCCGGGCACTGGCCGGGTGGCGGCTCCGCCGGTGGAGGTGCTGGGCGCGGTGGTGGGTGACGCGGGGGTGGCGGGCGTGGCGCCGGTGCCAGGCTGGCCGGGCGTGCCACCAGTACCGGTGCCGGGGGGCACGGGCTGGGCGCCCAGTACGCCGCTTTGTCCGTCGTGCGTGGTGTTGCTGAGGGTTTGCGCGTTGACGGACAGTTGCTGCGAGCCGCTTTGGCTGATCTTGCCGCTGGTGTTGGTCAGGTTGCCAGCGCCAATGTCCAGGCGGGCGGCCTCCAGTGTGCCCTGGCTGTTGTCCAGGTCGGTGGCGCGCGCGTGCAGCTCGCGCGCGGCGTTGATGGTGCCGCTGTTGCGCAGGGCGCCGCTGTCGCTGATCCGCACGTCGGCCTGGCTGGCGATGGTGCCGCTGTTGGCGAGGCCACGGCCATGGGTGTCGATGACGACGTGCTGGCCGGCGGCGGTGGCGCCGAGGGTGCCGCTGTTGGTGAGCAGGCCGTCGGCGCTCAGGCTGACTTGGCCGGCGCTGGCGCCGATGGCTCCGGCGTTGCGCACGCCCACGCCGGCTTCGGTGCCGATGAGCACGATCTTGCCGGCGTACATGCCGCCGAGTTTGCTGACGTCCAGGGCGAATTGGGGCTGGCCCGGCGCGCCCTGGCCGGTGGCCTGGATGTCGGCCCGGCCTGCCTGGCCGCCGCTGGCGGCCACGGTGTTCTGGCCGGTGATGACGGCCAGGTCCTTGGCCCAGACGCCGGCGTTGAGCTGGGCGGCGCGCGCCAGGATGCCGGTGTAGTCGGTCAGGCTGGCGTCCAGGCCCTTGCCGCCGATGGTGATGGTGCCGCGCTCGACCCGGTAGCCGTCCAGGCTACCGCCCTGGCCCAGTTGCGGCGTGCCGGTGGTCAGGATGGCGCGGCTGGCGTTGATGAAGCCGCCGCCTTCGATGTTGATGCCGGCGGGGTTGGCGATGACGAGTTCGGCCCGCTGGCCGGCGATTTCGACGTAGCCCTTGATCTGGCTGGGGTTGGCGCTGTTGACTTCGTTGAGGATGATGCGCGCCGGGCCCTTGGCCAGCCAGGGGTTGCCTTGCACCCAGCCGCCCAACTGGCTTTGCACGTTGCCACGGCTGTTGTTGAGGATGGCACCCTGGCCGCCGACGTCGAACTGGCTGTAGGTGTTGCGGCTGACGCCGGCGGCGCTGGGGGTCTGGATGTTGACCACGGGCACGCCGTTGGGCGCGGCCAGCACGGTGGGGCGCTGCGGGCCGGGGGCGTTGGGGTCGGCCACGATCTGCGCCTGCGCCAGCGAGGCAGTCAAGGCGGCGGTGGCGCAGCCCAGCACCAGCGGGCCCAGGGCCAAGGGGCGCGATGCGCGGCTTTCGCCGCCCGCGGTGGCGCTGCCCTTGGCCTGGGACTTGGCGGTTTCGGCCACCGCCATGTATTGCCCGCGTGAACGGTTGAAGATGATGCGGTGGTGCTGTTGGTTCATGGGGTGGGCTCGCGAAGTCGGGGGTCGATGAAGAGGCGGTGATGAAGTGCGTGCGGGCGGGCACCGGGCGTGCCCGCGCCGCTCAGAACTGCCAGTGAAGGTTGAAGCCGAAGGTGGTGGAGGCCGTCTTGAAGCCCGACGGCTTGTGTACGGGAGCGCCGATGAAGAAGTCGTAGCTCAGGCCCTTGGCCGCGCCGCTGCCCGAGCCGCGCACGCCCAGCACGGCGCCGCCCAGGCTGCGTCCCAACTGCCATGGCGTGCTGGGGCCGCCGACGCGGCCATAGTCCAGCCCCAGGTAAAGCTCCAGACCGGCTTGCGGGAGCTGCCAGCCGAGGTCATTGCGCAGCAGCCAGCCGCGTTCGCCCATCAGCGAGTTTTCGCCGTCGAAGCCGCGCACGGTGTAGCGCCCGCCAATGGCCATGCGGTCTTGCGGGGTCAGCGGCGTGCGGTGGGTTTGCCAGCGCCATTGGCCCTGGTAGCGGAATGGCTGATCACCAACGGTGAAGGGGATGTTGAGCGAGGCATCGGCAGTGATGAGCGCGAAGCGCGAGGTGCCTTCGCCAAAGCCTTCTTCGGGCGCGGCCAGGGTGCCGAAGGCGCCGGTGCCCCGCTTGTAGGCCACGTTCAGATCAAGGCTGGACTTGCCGAAGTATTCGCGGTGGCCGATCTGCGCGGCCCAGCCGCCGACGCGGCGGCGCTGTACCTCGATTTCGGTGTCGTCGATGAAGTTGCGGCTGGTGCGGTGCCAGCCTTTGATGGTGGCCATGGTCTTGCGTTGCGCGTCGCGGTACAGCACGCGGCTGGCGAACACCTCGGCGCCCGTGCCGTGACCACGGTAGACGTAGCTCTGGCTGGCGCCAGCCACGGTCTGGTGGTAGCGGTTGGCGTTCCAGTTGGCGCCCAGCGTCCAGTAGCCGAAGGGGATGCTGTAGGAGATGACGTGGCCCCGCGTGCCACGGGCCGAGCCGGCCAGGCCGTGATTGAGGCTGACGTAGAACAGGTCGTTCAGGCCCAGAGGGCTGTCGACGCTGAAGGTGATGCCGCCCTGGTATTTGCCGGTGCCGCGCGTGCCGCTGTCGTCGAGCGAGACGCCAAAACGCACGGGACGGCCTTGCTGGTAGGCCACTTGCAACTCGCTTTGGCCAAAGGCGGGCGCGCCAGCGGGCAGGCTGGCCGGGTCGGCGGGGACGATCTGGATGTCGGCGTCGGCCGTGGGCGCGCGTTTGAGGTTTTCCAGGCCTTGCTCGATGTCGCGCAGGTTCAGCAGCCGGCCCGCACCGGTGGGCAGGGCGGTGTACAGCCCCGCCGCGCCGATGTGCCGCCCACTGGTGGGTTCGGCGCCTTCGACGGCTTCGGCGGGTTTGGCGCGGATCGCCGTCACGTAGCCGGGCACGATGGTGATGTTGAGCACGCCGGATTTCAGGTCTTGCGCACCGGCCAGCGCCCGGCTGGTGATGTAGCCGCGATCAATGAGGTGGTTTTGCGCACGCTCCAGCAGCGTGTTGATGCCGTTGGCGCCCACGCAGCGGTCGATGGGGCTGTCGTCCACGCGTTGCCGCGAATCGGGCTCGCGGCTCATGAGGACCGCGGTGTCCAGCCCGCTCATCAGGGCCGGCGCAACGGCCTGCCCATCGGGGGCCTGAAACTGGATGCGGTGGAGGATGAAGCAGGGCGATTCGTCGCTTGGCAGGCGTGCGTAAGGGTTGGTGGGCGTGGCCACCGCTGGCGCCTCGGGCTGGCCGCGTTCGCTTTGCTGCTCGATGCGCTGCTGTTGTTCCTGCTGGCGCTCCTGCGCGCGACGCTGCTCGGCCACGGGGTCGGGCAGGTTGAGCTGAGGCGCTTGCGCCTGGGCCGCCATCGCGCACCCCATGCCCGCCGCGCATGTCCCGGCGCGCAAAATTCGTGATAGTTGCATAAGCCTCATGATGTGACTGTTTTTTTACTAAATTTTATGCGGTTTTTAAGGAGTCGGGACTCCGATCAATTCACGTTGTAGTGCTTTCGATAAGGGTGTGAGCACCTGCGGCGCGCGAGGGCGCACCGACTTGACTGGTGATGTGTGGCTGGCGCGGCGCAGCGGCGTTGCTTGTACTTGCGCCCGCTTTTGTGGGAGCGGGCTTGCCCGCGATGGCGGCGTTGCACATCCTCGCGATACCACCCGGTATCGCTGCGGTGTGCGCCTAGCCCTCGGGCCGAATCCATCACTTTCACCATGTTCCGAAATCTCTGTGCCGGCGTACCAGGCTTGGCAATCTGCGGATGCTATACATAAAATAGCTTCCGGCGCTTATCCGGCAAGCGCGAAAGGCCTGAAATGAGCATGACTTCATCGCCCGACCCATTCGCCCAGCGCCGCCACGTGCTGGCTGCCCTGGCCGTGGGCGCGCTGCTGGCCGGTTGCGGCAGCCGGCGCCCGGCCCCCAGCGCGCGGCGCGGTGGCGGCACCGTGGCGCGGCGCGCGCCGGTGCCAGTGCCTCCCTCGCGGCCACCGCTGGCGCTCGACCCCTCGGGGCGCGAAGCCAGCGTCGCGCAGGCCATGTTGCTGGTCAACACCCCCTACCGGTATGGCGGCAACACGCCCGATGGCGGCTTTGACTGCAGCGGTCTGGTGCATTACGTGTACGGCCGGGTCACCGATGGCGCCACGCGCCTGCCGCGCAGCACGGCGCAGTGGGCCGCGGTCACCCAGCCGGTCGATGAAAGCCGGCTGCAACGCGGCGACCTGGTGTTCTTCAACACCAGCGGCGCGCCGTTCTCGCACATGGGCATCTACGTGGGTGGCGCGCAATTCGTGCATGCGCCGTCCAGCGGCGGCACGGTGCGCAAGGACAGCCTGAACAGCCGCTATTTCGCACCGCGCTATCTGGGCGCGCGCAGCGTGTTCGCGGCCTGAGAGGCTGTCCTCAAACTCCTCGCGCCGCGCTCCAACCCGCCGCGTTCGCCGCCCCGCCCTACAATCGCGCCCGCCAGACCGCTGCCCCGGCGGTCTGGCGTTTTTTGTTTTCGGGGCCATGTAGAGGAACACCATGTACAAAAACCTCGCCGCCACGCTCGTGGCCGCTTGCTGTTCATTCCCCGCTTTCGCCCAGCCCGCCACCGCACCCGTCAAGGCCGCGTGGGTGTACGTCACGCCGCTTACCGAGGCCGGCTGGTCACGCCAGCATGACGAGGGCCGCCGCGCGGTCGAGCGCGCCCTGGGCGCGCAGGTGCAAACCACCTATGTCGAGAACGTGGCCGAGGGCGCCGACGCCGAGCGCGTGATCCGCGACCTGGCGGTGCAGGGCCACCAGGTCATCTTCACGCCCAGCTTCGGCTACATGGAGCCGACGCTGAAGGTGGCGCGCGACTTTCCCGCCGTGAGGTTCGAATCCATCACCGGCTACAAGCAGGCGCCCAACGTGGCCACCGCCAACGCGCGCTATTACGAGGGGCGCTACCTGGCCGGCATCGCCGCCGGGCGCATGACGAAGTCGAACCAGGCGGGCTACGTGGCGGGCTTTCCGATCCCCGAGGTGCTGCAGGGCATCAACGCCTTCACGCTGGGCATGCGCAGCGTGAACCCGAAGGCCGAGGTCAAGGTCATCTGGCTGAACGAGTGGTTCAACCCGCCGCGCGAGCGCGACGCCGCCATCACGCTGATGAACCAGGGCGCCGACGTGCTGGCCCAGCACACCGGCTCCAACGCCGTGATGATCGCCGCCGAAGAGCGCGGCAAGCTGGCCGTGGCCTACCACTCCGACATGCGCAAGGTGGCACCCACGGCGCAAATCGCCGCCATCACGCACCAATGGGGCGACTACTACACGCGGCGCGTGCGGGCGGTGCGGGACGGCACTTGGCGCAGCGCCAACCTGTGGGGCGGCGTGAAGGAAGGCATGATCCGCGTCGATGCCTTCGGCCCCAAGGTGCCCGCCGCCGTGCAGCGCGAGGTACTGGCGCGCCAGCAGGACATCGCCGCCGGCCGGCTGCACCCGTTCAGCGGCCCCATCACCGACAGCGAAGGCCACGCGCGCGCCGCGCGCGGCCAGGCGCTAGACGACGCGGGCATTCTGTCGATGGACTGGCTGGCCCAAGGCGTGGTCACGCCGCTGCCGCGCTAGCGCGTGCCATGAACCCACGACATTTACAGTAAATTGCGTGGGCAGCAGTGGCAACCGCGGCTTCGGTGGCCACCGTGGTGGTTTTGAGCAATGATGCTCACCGATACAGTTGAGAAAGGGCTTGCGCCAGGCCCTTTTTCTCATGACAAGCTGCTTTAGCGCGCGCGAATGTCGTAGGTCACATACTTGCGGATGATTGCAGTAATCGTTCCATCCCTCTTCAAGGCTCTAATTGCCTCATTGATGGTCTGATGCAACTCCTTATTTCCCTTGTTCATTCCGATACCAGCACCGCTGACGAGCACTCCCTCCATCGCCAGCTCGGTATTTGCCTGCATGAACTCACTGCCTTCCTTCGTTCTAATGAATGCATACTCGGACTCGACCGTATCTGTCAGTGTGGCGTCCAGTTTTCCCGCCACCAGTAGCGGATAAATTTCGGTTTGCGTCTTGAGCGATACCACCTCCACGCCTGCTGGCTTCCAATGCTCCAGGGCGAAAGCCTCGTGGGCCGCACCGGCCTGCACGCCCACGCGTTTGCCCTTGAGGGCCTGTGCAGTGGGCCGCAGCTTGGCGCTCTTGGCACTGATGAGGGTCGGAATCTTCATGTACAACCGATCCGAAAACTCTATCTGCTCCTTGCGCGCGTTGGTAATCGTGATCGAAGCCAGCGCGCCGTCGATTTTATTGGCCTGCACGGCGGGGATGAGTTGATCGAACGGCATGTCGGTCCATTTGCAGCGTACTTTCAAGTATGCGCAAATAGCCTCACCAATATCAATGTCCAGACCGGCGAGTTTGCCCTGGGCATTTTTGTATTCATAAGGCTGATAGCCCGATTCGGTACCAAAATGCAATTCAGTCAGGGCTGCCGAATGCGTACCAGAACGGTTTGGCTGAGCCTGTGCGAGCACAGGCCCACACAGACTTGTCAACGAGGCAAGCGCGACGATGGAGAAAAAACGGCTAAGCATGGATTTACCTCCAAAAAATTTGAATTGGTAGAAACGTCGAAGGATTTATAGCCAGAAAAGCTGCCCACCCAGTTCGGTGTTTACGTGTAGGGCTTGCTCGTAAAGCGGTACTTTTTGGCAATTGTTCGGTTGCTGCACAGCTTTCAGCGATGCAACATGCACTCAGCCTGGAAGAGGCGGTTGACTGCTTTGTCACCCTTGGGGCCCCCGCATGAGCACTGACTTTTCCGGTTTCGATCAGGCTCATTCGTTTGGCAAGCACGCTGTGCACCCGATCGCGCCGCGCTGGCTCGCCGCTCAAGCGGCTTTGCTCACCCTTGTTTGAAACGCCCAACGCAGCACGCTTGTGCGGGGAGCCGGCGCCGCACGGCCGCAGGCTGCTGCTCATGGCGCTTGCGGACATCGAACACGCCAGATGCCGCGCGCGTCACGCCGCCAGCAGCTCGGCCTGCTGGCGCAACTGCTCGGCCACCGCGTCGAAAGGCGCGATCTCGCCGCTGGCGCGCGCCAGCAGCATGGCGCCCTGCATGCCCGCCATCAGCAAGGCGGCGAACGAGCCAGCCCGCGCCGCCGGGAAGCCGCCCGCCTTGAGCGCGGCGGCCAGCGTGCCCGTCCACTGCTCAAAAGCCCGTCTGCAATCCTGCTGCAGGCGCGTTGAGTCCGCGGCCACCACCACGGCCGCCACGGGACAGCCGGAATCGCAGTCGTCGCGCAGCAGGCGGCTGCGCCACAGGGTCAGCGCCTCGCTCACCACCACCTCGGCAGGCTGCCCATGCAGCGCCTGCAACTGGTCGTCCAGCCGGATGCTGAAGTCTTCCAGCACGGCCCCGATCAGCTCGGCCTTGCCGCCGGGAAAGTGGTGATAGATGGAGCCGCGCGAGGTGCCCGTCAGCGCCAGCACTTCCGAAAACGCCGTCGCGTGCAGCCCCCGGCGCGACAGCACCTGGGTGGCTCCTTCGACCATTTTCTGGCGCACGTTCTTGCGCATGACCGCCACTTTCCTGCTCACTCGAAATCATTAAGATTCAAAGTGCGGCAGCATATCAGCGAGTCTCTGGATTCACTATGTCATTCGACATAATGCGTTACCAAATATAGCTTTACAGCTATCTGTTTTATAGCTTTCTCTGCTCTTTCGGGGCACCACGGTTGACAGCGTGATGCCGCATGCGGGCTGCATGGGTTGCCCCGCCCTTCACCTTGGCGGCGACAGCCAGCCCAGCCCCTTCAAGCTGGTCAGGCTGCCCTATCGCCTTCACGCCACCACGCAGCGACCGCGTGGGCGTGCGCGCCATCATTTCTCAAGCAAAATAGCTTGATCAAGAAGTCTCAGCTACGGCTTGTAGGAGCGGCCTTGGCCGCGATGGCAGCGTTTCGCCCTGAGCCAAGGCTTATCGCGGGCAAGCCCGCTCCCACAAAAAACGATGGAAAACCGCGTGCATGCATGCACGCTCTGAAACTCGTTGATAAGCAAGCAAAATAGCGGCCTGAAGCGCACATGATCAGCGCAACCAGCTATCAAAATCAGAGTAATCCGACATGAGCATCAAGAGCGACAAGTGGATCCGCCGCATGGCCGAGCAGCACGGCATGATCGAGCCGTTCGAGCCGGGCCAGATTCGCGAGCGTGACGGCAAGAAAATCGTCAGTTACGGCACCAGCAGCTACGGCTACGACATCCGTTGCGCACCCGAATTCAAGATCTTCACCAACATCCACAGCACGGTGGTCGATCCGAAGAATTTCGACGAGAAAAGCTTTGTCGACTTCACCGGCGACGTCTGCATCATCCCGCCCAACAGCTTTGCGCTGGCGCGCACGGTGGAGTACTTCCGCATCCCGCGCAGCGTGCTGACCATCTGCCTGGGCAAGAGCACCTATGCGCGCTGCGGCATCATCGTCAACGTCACGCCGTTCGAGCCGGAGTGGGAAGGCTACGTGACGCTGGAGTTCAGCAACACCACGCCGCTGCCGGCCAAGATCTACGCGGGTGAGGGCTGCGCGCAGGTGCTGTTCTTCGAGAGCGACGAGGTGTGCGAGACCAGCTACAAGGACCGCGGCGGCAAGTACCAGGGCCAGGTGGGCGTGACGCTACCCAAGACCTGAGAGGCTGCCCCCAAACTCCTCGCGCCGCGCTTGTCCGCCGTATCGCCGCACGGCGACGACGCGGTTCGCATTTTTCCTACACCAGCCATCGCCACTGGCCGGGTTGCCGCCACGGCCCGCGTTCGTAGCATTCAACACATGGTTACGAACACGCACACCCCCGACATCCAGGACACACTTTCGCCCGCCGCATGGATGCGGTCAAAGCGCGGACAAACCATCGGTTCAATCAGTTCAGACGACTTGATAGCGCTGATTTCGCCAGAGCGCCTGGTTGTCTTCATCGGCTTGCTGGCCGTCGTCGTGCTGCTGCTGGCGTCGATAGCCGGGGTGGCGCGAGCGCAGGTGCGCAAGGGCCACGACTTCCGGTTTGCCGAGCAGACGGCACCCGTGCTGGCCGATGCGGTCTACACCGACGAGGCCCGCGTGGGCGTGGTAGCACTGAGCAACTGAGCAGCCACGCCGCTCTTGGGCCATTGGCAAGCGCGATAACGAAGCAGCGCGCCGCGCACACGCCCAGGCACCCGCGCGGGGACTGTGAACAGGCTCTCAGCCTGACACGGTCTTGGCCGCCAGCCGCGCCGCCGCCAGATCCCAGCCGGCCCAGCCGCAGCTCTTGAACAACATCGGCCCGCGCGCGTCGCGGGCTTTTTGCTGAGCGCTCACCACATCGACCAGCGCCGGCATGGCGGTCACGTCCAGACCGGCCTGCAGCAGGTCGCCCGCTTCGTGCTCGGCATCGCGCGAATCGACCACGATGCGGCCTTGCTCCGCGATGGCGCGGCACAGCTCGGGCGCAAGCTCCACCATCTTCGGCGTGAAGGCGCCCACGGCGGCGATGAAGGCGTCGGCACGCGGCTGCGCGCGCAGCACCACGCCGCTGGCGGGGGTGCAGGTGGCGACCAGCGGGCAGTCGGCCAGCGCGGCGTCGGCATCGTCGACGACTTCGGCCTGCAGGCCCAGGCCTTGCGCGTGCGCGGCCAGCGCCTCGGCACTGGCGCGGCGGCGCGAGGCGATGCGGAACTGCTTCACGCCCAGCGCGGCGGCGAACACCTCGACGTGGGCCTGACCCTGCACGCCGGCACCAACGATGAGCATCGGCCCCTGCAGGTTGGGCGCCAGCCAGCGCGCGCCAAGCGCCGAGACGGCGGCGGTGCGCCGCCCGGTGACGGTGGGGCCATCGAGGATCAGCGTGCGCGTGCCGCTGGCGATGTCGAACACCGTCACGTCGCCCTGAATGGTGGGCGTTGGCGTACCCACGTTGGCGGGCGTGAAGGTGATGAGCTTGGTCATCGCCGTGCGCGCATCGCAGCCAGGCATGGCGAACAAGCTGCCACCGCCAGCCAGCGGCAGCACGATGCGCGGCGGCACCTGTACGCTGGGGTCGGTCAGCAAGGCTTCGATTTCATCGACGAGTGGCGCCCATGGCAGGCGCGCGGCGGTTTGGGAAACGTCCAGCAGGATATTCATGGGCGAGTATTCTGGCGCATCGAGACGCAGGTACGGCGGGCTTCCCGCCCGTCAATCCACCGCGCCGCCGCCCAGGCGCACGTCTTCGCGAACCGCCAGCGCGGTGCGGATACCAATGCGCAGACCCTCCACCATCCGGTCCAGCGGCAGGCTGGGATCGCCCTGCTCCGGCAGCATGGGCACGTGGATGAAGCCGCCGCGCGTGTGCTTGAGCCCGCGCGCCGTCGCCAGCCGGTGCATCAGCCCATAGAACACGTGGTTGCAGACGAAGGTGCCGGCGGTCTGCGAGATTTCGGCCGGAATGCCGGCCCAGTTCATCTCGGCCTGCATGGCCTTGATGGGCAGCGTGCTGAAGTAGGCCGCCGGCGCCCCCGCGACCACTGGCGTGTCGATGGGCTGGGCGCCGGCGTTGTCGGCGATGCGGGCGTCGTTGACGTTGATGGCCACGCGCTCCAGCGACATCGCCGCGCGCGATGCGGCCAGGCCCAGGCAGATCACCAGCGCCGGCCGGTGCTCGGCCAGCAGGGCGTTCAGGCGTTTCAGCGATGCGCCGAACACCGTCGGCAATTGCGCCGCCACCACGCGGTGGCCGCCGATCTGGCGCCGGTGCAGCGCCTGCGCGATCAGCCAGCTGGGATTGAGCGCGTCGCCGCCAAACGGGTCGAACCCCGTCACCAGCACGGGGCGCGGCTTGTCGGGCTTGTCTGACTGACGCGAGGGTCGGCGGGCGGCTACCATTGCTGGAATTTAGCGCAACCGGTGCGCGCCAGGAGCGGATCATGAGATGGGAAGGCAACCGACAGTCAAGCAACGTGGAAGACCGCCGCGCGGGCGGCGGGGGTGGCCGCGGCTTCGGCATTGGGGGAGGCATTGGCATCGGCACCATCGTCATCGCGCTCCTGGCCTGGGGCGTGTTCGGCATCAACCCGCTGACGACGATCGGCGTGCTGTCGGGCGGCGGCGCGCCGCAGGTGGTGCAGCAAGGCCCGGCGCAAACGCCGCCGGCCAACGACCAGGCGGCGGCCTTCGTTTCCACCGTGCTGGCTTCGACCGAGGACGCCTGGACGCAAATTTTTCGCCAGGGCGGCGCGCAGTACCGCCAGCCCAAGCTGGTGCTGTTCCGTGGCTACGTACCCACGGCTTGCGGCACGGGGCAAAGCGCCATGGGCCCGTTCTACTGCCCTGCCGACCAGAAGGTGTATCTGGACATGAGCTTCTTCGAGACCCTGCAGCGCCAGTTGGGCGCGCCGGGCGAATTCGCCCGCGCTTACGTGGTGGCGCACGAGGTGGGCCACCACGTGCAGACGCTGCTGGGCACCACGCAGAAAGTGGACAGCATGCGTGGCCGCGTGAGCGAACGCGAGAACAACGCCCTGTCGGTGCGCATGGAGTTGCAGGCCGACTGCTTTGCCGGCATCTGGGCCAACAAGTCGCAGCAAGCCAAGAACTGGCTGGAGCAGGGTGACCTGGAATCGGCCATGAACGCCGCCGCCCGCATCGGCGACGACCACCTGCAGCGCCAGCAGACCGGCATGGTGCGCCCTGACAGCTTCACGCACGGCAGCAGCGCGCAGCGCCAGCGCTGGTTTGCGCAAGGCTTCAAGACGGGCAGCGTGCAGGCTTGCGATACCTTCAACGCGCAAAATCTGTGACATCCCCCTGAGCGGCTGGCGCCGCTTCCCCCTTCTCTCTTCGGGAAGGGGGACAACGCCAGTGGGCGGGCCAAGCCCTTCCACGGCGTTTGCTGGATTGGCCTGCTCCGCGGCCATCAGTCCATGGGCCGTCAGGCCCTGAATCGTGGCCGCGCAGCCGGCCATTCACGGCCGCCGCGGAGCGGGCTTGACCCGGCCGCTGGCGGCGTCCCCTTGGGGAAGACGCGGCAGCGGCACAGGGGTGACACATTTCTTGCGACAATAGAGGGTTAATGACACAACCCTATTCCTCTCTCGCGCTGGCAGAACCGCTGCAGCGCGCCGTGGCCGACATGGGCTACGAAAACATGACGCCGATTCAGGCGCAGGCCATTCCCGTGGTGCTGGCCGGCCAGGACGTCATGGGTGCCGCGCAGACCGGCACCGGCAAGACCGCCGCTTTCTCGCTGCCGCTGCTGCAGCGCCTGCTGAAGCACGAAACCGCATCCGTGTCGCCAGCGCGCCACCCGGTGCGCGCGCTGGTGCTGCTGCCCACGCGCGAGCTGGCCGTGCAGGTGGCCGACCAGGTGAAGCAGTACGCCAAGTACACGCAACTGCGCAGCACCGTCGTCTTCGGCGGCATGGACATGAAGCCGCAGATCGAAGAACTGCGCAAGGGCGTCGAGGTACTGGTGGCCACGCCCGGCCGCCTGCTGGACCACATCGAGGCCAAGACCGCGGTGCTGAACCAGGTCGAATACGTGGTGCTCGACGAGGCCGACCGCATGCTGGACATCGGCTTCCTGCCCGACTTACAGCGCATCCTGAACTACTTGCCCAAGCAGCGCACCACGCTGCTGTTCAGCGCCACCTTCTCGCCCGAGATCAAGCGCCTGGCCGCCAGCTACCTGCAGGATCCGGTGCTCATCGAGGTGGCGCGCCCCAACGCCACCGCCTCCACCGTGGAGCAGCACTTCTACCTGCTCGACGAGGACGACAAGCGCCGCGCCATCCGCCAGGTGCTGAAGGACAAGCAACTCGGCCAGGCCTTCGTGTTCTGCAACAGCAAGCTGGGCACCGCGCGGCTGGCCCGCGCGCTGGAGCGCGACGGCCTGAAGACCACCGCCCTGCACGGCGACAAGAGCCAGGACGAGCGCCTGAAGTCGCTCGAAGCCTTCAAGCAGGGCGAGGTCGACCTGCTGGTGGCCACCGACGTGGCCGCGCGCGGACTCGACATCAAGGACGTTCCCGCCGTCTTCAACTACGACGTGCCCTTCCACGCCGAGGACTACGTGCACCGCATTGGCCGCACGGGCCGCGCGGGCGCCTCGGGCGTGGCCGTGACCCTGGTCACCAAGGGCGACCAGCGCCTGATGGGCGAGCTGGAAAAGCTGCTCAAGACCAAGATCGAACTGGAGCACCTGGAGTTCGAGGACGAGCGCCCGCGTGGCCGCCAGAACGATGGCCGCCGCCGCTGGCGTGACGACGAAACCGGCGATGCCCGCGACGAAGTGCGCCGCGAGCGTGGCGAACGCCGCCACCCCGAGCGCCGCCCGCCCGCCGCCGCGCCGGCTGATCCGTTCTTCAACCAGCCCTACGAGGCGCCCGCCGAGCAGACCGAGGCGCCCGCCTGGGAGCAGAAGGCGCGGCCCGCGCGCCCCGGCCTGTCGGCCAACATCAAGCCCAAGCGCAAGGTGGCGGCGCTGTTCAAGGCTCCGGATACCACGACCGCTATCGATTAAGTAGCTACTCCCGCTTGATTTAAAACGATTTCAGATAGATTTACACCTGAAATCGCCTGATGGCAGGTGCGTTCAGCTATCTTTATCATAGAACCGCCATGACAACCCACCTGTGCCGTGGGAGCGGGCTTGCCCGCGATAAGCCTTGGCTCAGGGCCAAGCGCTGCCATCGCGGCCAAGGCCGCTCCCACACGCCGTATCTCATTCCATTTCCACTTCAAGGCGTCCATCGCCGTCATCCCGGCGAAGGCCGAGATCCAGGTTCCCCCGCACACATCGCCTAGATTCCGGACTTCGCCGGAATGACGAAGAAGTGGCTCTGCCTTGATCTGGAATTGGAATGAGGTGGCATGGGTCTCACCGCCACGCATGCGTGGCCGTGTGAATCAGCAGCCCCACCAGCCCGCCCACCAGCGTGCCGTTGATGCGGATGAACTGCAGGTCGCGCCCGATGTGGCGCTCCAGCTCGTCGGTCATCTCGCGCGCATCCCAGGCCTGCACGCGCGCCACGATGTAGTGGCGGATGTCGTCGCGGTAGCGCTCGATCAGGCGCGGCGCGGCGGCCTGCAACTCGCCGTTGATCCAACCGCGGATTTCGGCATCGCCCGCCAGCCGCTCGCCCAGCGTCTGCGCGGCCTGGGTGATGGTGCGGCGGATGGATGAATCGCCCTGCCCCATGTCGGCCTGCAGCCAGGCCAGCAGCTCACCCCACAGCTGGTTCACGTAGCTGCCCAGTGCGGGGTTGTCGATCAGCTCCTGCTTCAGCCGCTCGCCGCGCTGCTGCAGCGCCGCGTCGTCCTTCAGGCGGGTGACGAAGCCATCCACCATGTCGTCGAAGCGCAGGCGCAGGCGGTGCGCCGGGTCGTCGGCCATGTCGATGATGGTCTTGGCGACGATCACCACCACCTTGCGCGTGGCCAGGCGCGCGGCCACCTGGTCAAGCCCCACGTATTTCAGCGCCTTCACCTCGCGCGCGATGGCTTCGGTGATGGTGTCCTGCACGCTGTCCTCACCCAGCAGCCTGGCCAGCTGCACCAGCACGCCGTCCAGCAGCTCCTGGTGGCGGCGCTCGTGCGTCATCGCCTCCAGCACCTGGCCCGACAGGCGTGTGACCTCCACCTGGCGCAAGCCCCGCCGTGCCAGATCGGCCACGAAGGCGCGCACGCGCTCGTCGTCCAGCGCGCCTACGGCCCAGCGGCCCACATCCACCAGTCGCTCGCCCACGCGCGCGGCATTTTGCGGTTGCGACAGCCACGTGGCCACGCGGCCCGCAGCATCGAACTCGCGCACCTTGGCCAGCACCTGCTCGGTGGCCAGAAAGTGCGTGGCGATGAACTGGCCCAGGTTGACGCCGATGCGGTCCTTGTTGGCCGGAATGATGGCGGTGTGCGGAATCGGCAACCCCAGCGGATGCCGGAACAGCGCCACCACGGCAAACCAGTCGGCGATGGCGCCCACCATGCCGGCCTCGGCGAACGCGGCCACGTAGCCCCAGGCGGCGTGGCGCGGCGCCAGTGTGGTGGCGATGGCGTAGACCACCGCCATGATCAACAGCAGGCCCAGCGCCAGCCGCTTCATGCCGGCGGCATCGCGCGAACGCGGGAGCAATGGGCTGGCGCTGTTCATGCGCCGCCGCCGGGTTTTTGCGCCTGCGGGCAGCGCACCTGGATCAGCTCGCGATCCCGCGCATCGGCGCCAATGCGCGCGGCGCTCAGGCACCCGCCCCAGACGCAGCCGGTGTCGAGCGAGATCAGATCCGGTCGCTCCAGCCAGCCCAGCGTGGACCAATGCCCGAAGGCCACCACGTCGCCCGCCGTCTGCCGGCCCGGCACGTCGAACCAGGGCATGAAGCCAGGCGGCGCGCCGTCGGCGCCGCTGCTGTCCTTGGTGTCGAACTCCATGCGGCCCTCGGTGGTGCACAGGCGCAGCCGCGTCAGCGCGTTGACGATCACGCGCAGCCGGGCCGCACCCTGCAGGCCGTCGTGCCATTCGTCCGGCTGGTTGCCGTACATCTGGTGCATGAACACGTGCCAGTCGGCGCCACGCAGCACGGTTTCGACCTCGGCGGCCAGTTGCATCGTGCGCGCCGCGCTCCACTGCGGCAGCACGCCGGCATGCACCATCAGCACGCCATGCTCGTGCAGCGCCATCGGGCGGTGGCGCAGCCAGTCGAGCAGCGCATCGCGATCGGGCGCCGTCAGGATGTCGTCCAGCGTGTCCGTGCGGTGCGGCCGCCGCACGCCCAGCGCCACCACCAGCAGGTGCAGGTCGTGGTTGCCCAGCAGGCAGGCCGCCGCATCGCCCAGCGCCGCCATGCGCCGCAGCGCGGCCAGCGACTCAGGGCCGCGGTTAACCAGGTCGCCCAGCAGCACCAGACGGTCGCGGCTGGGGGAGAAAGCGATGTCGTCAAGCAGCCGGCCCAGGGCGGTGTCGCAGCCCTGCACGTCGCCGATCAGATAAAGTGCCATGTCTTCATTTTCCACCGGCCTGGCGGCTGGCTTGCATGGACTTTCTGCTGATCGCCTTTCTCACTCTGCTCAACGGCGTGTTCGCCATGTCGGAACTGGCCATCGCCTCATCGCGCAAGGCGCGGCTGGCGGCCATGGAGGAAAGCGGCGACAGCGGCGCCGGCGCGGCGATCCGGCTGATGGACCGGCCAACGCAGTTCCTCTCCACCGTGCAGGTGGGCATCACCTCCATCGGCATGCTCAACGGCATCGTGGGCGAGGCCGCCTTCAGCGGCCCAGTGGCCGAATGGCTGGAGGGCTTCGGCATGAGCACGGGCGCGGCGTCGATCTCGGCCACGGCCCTGGTGGTGACGGTGATCACCTTCACCACCATCATCTTCGGCGAACTGGTGCCCAAGCGCATCGGCCAGATGTTTCCCGAAACGGTGGCGCGCTGGATCGCCCAGCCCATGACCTGGCTGGCCACCGCCGCCAAGCCCTTTGTCGCCCTGCTGTCGCTGTGCACGCAAGCCGTGCTGAAACTGCTGCGCATCGACGAATCACATGGCCGCGCGGTGACCGAGGAGGAAATATCCGCCAGCCTGGAGGAAGGCGTGGACGCCGGCCTGATCGAGGAGCACGAGCACCAGATGGTGCGCAACGTGTTTCACCTGGACGACCGTTCGCTGTCGTCGCTGATGGTGCCGCGCAGCGATATTGATTGGCTGGACGCCAGCCAGAGCGCGGCCGAGGCGCTGGATTATGTGGCAGGACGCGGCGAGAAAGATGCACACTCCTGGTATCCAGTGTGCCGCGATAACCTGGACGACGTGATCGGCATTATCTCGGTGGCCAAGTTGATTGAAATCTCGCGCACACCGGATGTGACGCTGGAGGCCCATGTCAACACCGCGGTGTTCGTGCCCGAAACACTCAGTGGCATGGAGTTGCTGGAGCAACTGCGGGCCAAATCGGGGCACATGGTGTTCGTGGTGGACGAATATGGCGTGGTGCAGGGCTTGATGACCCCCACCGATCTGCTGGAGGCCATCACCGGCGAGCTGAAACCAGGCGCCCACATCGACGCCTGGGCCACGCCCCAGCCTGACGGCGGCTGGCTGCTGGATGGGTTGATGCCCATCAACGAGATGAAGGCGCGGCTCGATATCGAGAGTGAATTGCCACACGAGGACAAGGGCCGCTACAACACCGTGGCCGGATTATTGCTGGCGGAAATGGGGCGATTGCCCGATGTCGGAGACGCCATTGAATGCGCCGGCTGGTCTTTTGCCGTGCTTGAACTCGAAGGCCGGCGAATCGACCAGGTGCATGCCAGTCCGCTGACGACACTGGCCGATTCTGTTGCAAATCAGCCAAACCGTGGACGCAAAGCGGATTAATGGTATATTCGACACGTTTTTCACTTAATCCACTACGTTGAAACATGGCCACTTATAAAGAACTCCTGCAGCAGCAACAAGCCTTGGCTCTCCAGATTGAGGAGGCACGCAAGCGCGAGATTTCCGATGCCGTGGCGCAAGTGCGCCAGTTGATTGGTGAATATGGCCTGACCGCGCAGGACGTGTTTCCGTCGGGCCGCCGCTCGACCGGCAGCCGCGCAGGTGGCAAAGTGCCGCCCAAATACCGCGACCCCGCGACCGGCCAAACCTGGACGGGGCGTGGCAAGGCTCCTAAATGGATCGAAGGCCAGGATCGCGCCCAGTATCTGATTGCCTGATCCAGCTTCCTTCACCAATAAAAAGACGCCCAAGGGCGTCTTTTTTTGATTGCGGAACCCCGCGCTTTGCCCATCGTCCAAACTAGGCATGTTCAAGCTGCTGCGTTATGCATGGCCCCTGCCGTGGACGGTCATGGGTCTTCTGGCCGCCCTGGTGGCGCGCTTGCTTGGAGCGCGCTGGCGGGTCTGCCATGGCGCGCTGGAAGTGCACGGTGGCTGGCTGGCGGGTTGCTGCCGTCGCCTGCCCGCCCCGATGCGCTTCGAGGCCATCACGCTGGGCCACGTGATTCTGGGGCTGGATGCCGACTGCCTGGACGGAGCGCGGGCGCACGAACACGTGCATGTGCGGCAATACGAGCGCTGGGGGCCACTGTTCGTGCCCTTGTACCTGGCTTCCAGCGCCTGGCAGGTGCTGCGGGGCGGGCGCGCTTATCAGGACAACCTGTTCGAGCGCGAAGCCCATGCCGCCGCGCCGCTTTGCCATTACCCTGCGCGGCGTAATGATGGAACGATGATGGAATAATCCGCGCATCGAATTGAAGGAATCAAACATGGACCAGAACACGCAGCAGCGCATCAACGATCTCGTGAAGCAGAACGATGTCGTGCTGTTCATGAAAGGCAACGCCAGTTTCCCCATGTGCGGCTTTTCGGGCCGCGCCGTGCAAATCCTGAAAGCCTGCGGCGTGCAACCCGGCGCCCTGACCACGGTGAACGTGCTGGAAGACGAGGCCGTGCGCCAGGGCATCAAGGACTACAGCAACTGGCCCACTATTCCGCAGCTGTATGTCAAGGGCGAATTCATCGGCGGCTCGGACATCATGATGGAAATGTACGAATCGGGAGAATTGCAGCAATTGCTGGGCGCCAGCGCCTGATCCGGTCTGGGGCACAGCCCCGCCACAACAAAAACGGACGCCAAGGCGTCCGTTTTTGTTGGGCGCCTCCTTCTTAGGAGGCGCTTTTTACGCTGGCTTACTTGCGCAGTACCACCTCGACACGCCGGGAAGCAGCGTTGGTGGCGGCGGTGCCCGTGGTTTCGGCGGGTTTTTCCAGCTCGGTGCGATCTTGCGAAATGCCCGCAGCCACCAGCGCCGCCTGCACGGCCTGGGCACGGTTCTTGGACAGCTCGGCATTGGCCACCGGGTCACCCGTCGGGTCGTTGAAGCCGGAAATGATGGCTTTCACGTCGGCATTGGCCTTCATGTAGTCCACCAGTTCAGTGGACTTGGCGGCGAAGTCGGCATGCACGTCGGCCTTGCCCGAGTCGAAATACACCTTCAGGGCCGGCATGGTGTTGGCATCGATCAAGTTGACCACCGCCGAGCCGGCGGGTTCGTCAACCGCCACGGCGGCGGCACTGGCGGCCGACGCCGGCTCGCTGGCGGGCTCCGATGCGGGCGCTTGCGGCGCCGCGTCCGAACCACTGGTGGCGGGCGCCGGTACCGACGCCGGGGCTTCGACGGGGGCCGGCACGGACGTGGCGGGTTGCTCGGCCGTCTTGTTGGTACCGCAATAGCTCAGGCCGATCAATGCCGCCGCGGCCAGAATGACCCAGGGCAGCCACTTCATGACGTTGCCCGCGCTCGGTGCTTCCGCCGTCGCCATGGCGGGCGTGTCCAGCAGGTTCTGCCCGGTGGCGGCCAGAGCGGCGATCTCGGGCGGCAGGCTGGAAGGCAGGCTGCCACCCGGCGTCAGCTTGCCGACGATGGCGGGCACCAGGTAGCCGATGGCCGAGGTCACGTTGTCGCGGTTCACCCCCAGTTGCCCGGTGATCATCGACAGCAGGCCGCCACTGGCGCCCAGCACGGTCTCGACCTGGCTGTTGCTGATGGGCTGCGCGCCGGGGCCGCCTCCCAGCCACGACTGGACGATCGGCCCCAGGCCCGCCGACTTGAATTTTTCAAGAAAGCCAGCCAGCCCGCCGGTGTCCTTGTTGGTCATGTAGGCCAGCAGCATCTGCGCCACCGACAGGGCCTTGTCGCCCAAACCAAATCGTGCGCCCGCTTCGCGGATCAAGACTTCGAACATGGTGATTACCTTTCTGGTTGTTTAAGAGGCTGTCCTCAAATTCATCGCGGTAAGCGACTGCCCCGGATCGGGTGTCCTGCGGCGTTACAAACCTTGCCGACCCGAGTGTGATCCCTTCCCGCGACCATTTTGAGGACCGCCTCCAAGAGCTGCGTGTCACGGCATGGCGTCACCGCCAGCCGTTATTCAGCGAAGCGCATGCATCCACGGCACGGCTTCGCGCCCGAAAATTATAGGGAGCGGCGCCATTCTTCCATGTGGGCATGCTCCTACATGCGCCGGACCGCGCCCTGAAGCGCCTGTAAACTGCGCGACGGACGACGCCGTGCGTCGCCGCGTCGTCATGGATTTCACCCAAAGTCTGCTCATCATCGTACTGCTGATCGCGGCCAGCGCCTTTTTCTCCGTGGCGGAGATTTCGCTGGCGGCATCGCGCCGCCTGCGCCTGCGCCAACTGGCGGACGAAGGTGATGCGCGCGCGCAGCAGGTGCTGCACGTGCAGGAGCAGCCAGGGTATTACTTCACCACGGTGCAGATCGGCATGAATGCCATCGCCATCCTGGGCGGCATCGTGGGCGAAGGGCTGCTGGGCCCCTATCTTGAAGCGCTGCTGCTGCAGTGGCTGCCCCAGCGCACGGCGGCCAGCCTGGCGTTCGCCAGCTCGGTGGCGGTGGTGACCTCGCTGTTCGTGGTGTTCGCCGATCTGGTGCCCAAGCGGCTGGGCATGGCCGAGCCCGAGCGCGTGGCCATGCGGGTGGTGGGCCCGATGAGCAAGGTGCTGGTCGCCCTGAAGCCGCTGGTGTGGCTTTACACCGGCTGCACCGACGCCATCATGCGCCTGCTGGGACTGCCCACGCAGCGCGACGAGCGCATCACGCCCGATGACATCCTGGCGCTGGCCGAGGCCGGCACGCAGGCCGGCGTGCTGGACCGGCCGGAGCAGCAGGTGATCGAGAACGTGTTCGAGCTGGACACGCGCAGCGTGACCAGCGCCATGACGCCGCGCGACCAGATCGCCTGGCTGCGCCACGACGCCAGCGACGACGAGATCCGCGCGCTGATCGCCGCCGAGCCGTTCTCGACCTACCCCGTGTGCGATGGCGAGCTGGACCAGATACTGGGCTACGTGGATGCCAAGGACTTGTTCCAACGCGTGCTCAGCCTGCGGCCCATCACGCTGACCGATGATGGGTTGCTGCACCGGCTGGTGGTGGTGCCCGACACGCTGAGCCTGTCGGAAGTGCTGCACCAGTTCCGCCAGCAGCACGAGGATTTCGCGCTCATCGTCAATGAATACAGCACCGTGGTCGGCGTGGTGACGCTGAACGACGTGATGAGCACGGTGATGGGCGAGCTGGTGACGCCCGAGGACGAGGACATGATCGTGCGGCGCGACGACGGCTCGTGGCTGATCGACGGCCACACGCCGATGCAGGACGTGCAGCGCGCGCTGGCGCTGGACGAGCTGCCCAGCCAGGGCGATTACGACACGCTGGCGGGTTTCCTGATGGTGATGCTGCGCCGCGTGCCACGCCGCACCGACCATGTGGTGTGGAGCGACCACCGCTTCGAGGTCATGGACGTGGACAACTACCGTATCGACCAGGTGCTGGTGACGCGCGACACCGCCAGTTGACGCCGCTCACTTTCAAAACAATAGCTGCCCGCCCTCTACGAAAAACAATTTCAGATGCTTTTGCATCTGAAATCATGTCATATCAAGCGCAAGCAGCTACTCAAAACGCAGCGCACAAGTAATGGCGTTGACAGGGCTCAGCCAGTGAACGTCCAGCGCTTCTGGGCGCCGAATACCGCGTTGGGATAGGGCGACTTGCCGCGCGACCCGTTGTAGCGTCCCAGCGCCATGAACAGGTCACCCCTTTCGCGATCAAGGTAATGGCGCAGGATGACGCAGCCAAAGCGCAGATTGGTTTGCATGTGGAACAGCTTGGCCGGGTCGCCATCGCCAATCACGCGGGTCCAGAAGGGCATCACCTGCATGTAGCCGCGCGCGCCCACGCGGGAGACGGCGAACTTGCGAAACGCGCTCTCCACCTGGATCAGCCCCAGCACCAGCGAGGTGTCGAGCCCCGCGCGGCGCGACTCATACCACGCGGTCTGCAGAAATTCGATGCGGGTGTTGAAGTCCTTCTTGCGGCTGTAGAGCCGGTCGCTCATGGCCGAGAGCCAGCGCAGATAGGACAGGCGCGCCTCGGTGGTGGCGAAAGTGGGCACCGGCGGCGCGCTGTTGGCGATGGCCGAGCTGAGCGCGCCACGCACGGAGTCGGCCAGCGGCTCTTCCAGCTGCCCCCCGGCCCACGCCTGCTCCTGCAACGCGAGCACGCCCGGCAGCACCAGCAGGCGCTGCAGGCACTTCCTGCGATCAACGCAGGCCTGGCGTACGGGCCGCGCAGCGGGCTCCGTCATGCCGCCAGCTTGGTCTTCACGAAGGCGGCTATCTCGCCCGCCGGCACCTTGGTGGCGGCGCTGTCGCGGCGGTGCTGGTATTCGATCTGGCCTTCCTTCAGGCTCTTGTCGCCAACCGTCACGCGGTGCGGCACGCCGATCAGCTCCCAGTCGGCGAACATGGCGCCGGGGCGCTCGCCGCGGTCGTCCAGGATCACGTCCACGCCGGCTTGCAGCAGCTCGGCGTACAGGCTGTCGGCCGCCTGCTTCACCGCCTCGCTGCGGTCCATGCCCACGGGGCAGATCACCACGGTGAAGGGGGCGATGGCGTCGGGCCAGATAATGCCCTTGGCATCGTGGTTCTGCTCGATCGCCGCCGCCGGCAGGCGCGTGATGCCGATGCCGTAGCAGCCCATCTCGAACGGCTTGGGCTTGCCATCCTCGTCAAGAAAGGTGGCATCCATGGCGGCGCTGTACTTGGTGCCCAGGTAGAACACGTGGCCGATCTCGATGCCGCGCTCGATGGCCAGCGTGCCCTTGCCGTCGGGCGACGCATCGCCGGCGACCACGTTGCGCAGGTCGGCCACCGCATCCGGCTCGGGCAAATCACGGCCCCAGTTGACGCCGGTGATGTGGAAGTCTTCCTCGTTGGCGCCACACACCCAGTCGGCCATCAGCGCCACCTCTCGGTCGGCGACGATTTTCACCGGCTTCTTCAGGCCAATGGGCCCCAGGTAACCCGGCTTGGTGCCGAAGTGCTCGATGATTTCGGGCACGGTGGCGAAGCGAAAGCCCTGGTCCAGCCCCGGCACCTTGCCCACCTTGACTTCATTCATGTCGTGGTCGCCGCGCAGCAGCAGCAGCCAGACCTGGGTCTTGGCGACCTCGCCCTGCTCGTCCAGCGTGTCGGTGGCCAGCACCAGCGACTTGACCGTGGTGTCGAGCGGCAGCTTCAGCAGCTCGGCCACGTCGGCGCAGGTGGCCTTGCCGGGCGTGGGCGTCCTGGTCATGGGCTGCGCGGCGGCGGGGCGCACGCCTTGTGGCGCCAGGCTTTCCGCCTTCTCCATGTTGGCGGCGTAATCGCTGCCGGTGGAGTAGACGATGGCGTCCTCGCCCGTGGCGGCGATGACCTGGAACTCCTCGCTCAGATCGCCCCCGATGGCGCCTGAATCAGCCGCCACCGCGCGGTAGGTCAGACCGAAGCGGTCGAAAATGGCACGGTAGGCCCGCGACATCGCCTGATAGCTTTGCTTGGCGCCGGCTTCATCGCGGTCGAAGCTGTAGGCATCCTTCATGATGAACTCGCGCCCGCGCATCAGGCCAAAGCGCGGTCGGCGCTCGTCACGGAACTTCGTCTGGATCTGGTACAGGTTCTTGGGCAGTTGCTTGTAGCTTCGGAAGTCCTGCCGCGCGATGTCGGTCACGGCCTCCTCGCTGGTCGGCTGTATCACGAAATCGCGCTCGTGCCGGTCTTTCACCCGCAGCAACTCCGGCCCCATGGTCTGAAAGCGCTCCGTCTCGCTCCACAACTCGGCCGGTTGCACCACCGGCATGGTGCATTCGATGGCGCCGGCGCGGTTCATTTCCTCGCGCACGATGGCCTCGACCTTGCGGATCACGCGCAAGCCCATGGGCATGTAGGTGTAGATGCCGGCGGACAGGCGCTTGATCATGCCGGCGCGCATCATGAGCTGGTGGCTGACGATTTCAGCGTCGGCGGGCGCTTCTTTCAGCGTGGAAATGAGGAACTGGGAGGCTTTCATCGGGCGAGCGGCGCGAAGTCCACGCCTTGAATGGGGTTTGTGCCCACGTGGCGCGTCAGAGCGCCGTGCATAATGGTCACAATTTGTCAAAATTGGGGTTAGATTATGCTCGACCGGGAAGGCTTTCGCCCGAACGTCGGCATCATCCTGCTCAACCAGAAAAATCAGGTATTTTGGGGAAAGCGCATCCGCACCCATTCCTGGCAATTTCCGCAAGGCGGCATTGATCGGGGCGAATCGCCCGAGCAGGCCATGTACCGGGAACTGCACGAGGAAGTCGGCCTTCAGCCGGAACATGTGCGCATCGTGGCCCGAACCCGCGACTGGTTGCGCTACGAGGTGCCAGACCGGTTCATCCGCCGCGACGCGCGCGGGCATTACAAAGGCCAAAAGCAGATCTGGTATCTGCTGCAACTGATGACCCACGACTGGCAGCTCAATCTGCGTGCCACCAGCCACCCGGAGTTCGACGCCTGGCGCTGGAACGACTACTGGGTGCCGCTGGACGTGGTGGTCGAGTTCAAGCGCGGCGTATACGAAATGGCGCTGACCGAGCTGGCGCGCTATCTGCCGCGCCAGGAGCACCGCAACCGCTATCTGCGCGGCGGCATGCGCGCGCGCGAGGGGGGCGAAATACCGCCAATCCATACACAAGAACGGCATGCGCGCGCCGATCACCGCCGCAGCCAGCAGGCCGCCGCCGTGGCTTTGTCGCCAGACGCCACGCAGGAAGCCATGCCACGTACCCACCGCGGTTCACGAGAAGACGCATGAAGAAAACTCCACCTTCCCGACTGCCACTGCTTCAGATCGCATGCGCGCTGGCCATGGCCTGCCCTGCCTGGGCGCAGTCCGCCGACGAGGGCCGCGCCGACTGGAAAGAAGATAGCGTGCCCCCGCCGCCGGCCTACGGCACCAGCCAGTTGATCGAGATAGAAATGCCGCGCGCGTCATCGGTGCGCATGGGGCTCGACCCTGAAACGATCAGCATCAGCCACGACAGCGGCGTTGTCCGCTACGTGGTGGTGGCGCGCGGGCCATCCGCCGTCAATGCCACGTACGAGGGTATTCGCTGCGCGACAGGCGAGTACCGCGTCTACGCACGTCAGGTGCAGGGCAATGACTGGGTGACGAACAGCGATGCGGAGTGGAAAGCCATGCGCGGGCAGTCCAGCGTGATGGTGCAGCACCCCTACCGGCTCGCCCGTGAAGGCATGTGCCTGGGCACCAGCGTGCGCCCCAACGTGCCCGAGATGGTGCGCGAGCTGAAATCAGGCAATCGCTCGCTGTACTACTGATCGCTGGCGAGCGCGTACTCGTCGGCCATGCCGTCCGCGGCGGCGCCCGCCACCAATCAGCGCGTCAGCACCAGGTTGTCGCGGTGCACCATTTCCGGCTCCGCCATGTAGCCCAGCAGCGCCGTGATGTCGCTGGAAGGCCTGCGGCATAACAGGCGCGCCTCGGCACTCGAATAGTTGGCCAGGCCGCGAGCCACCTCAGTGCCCGCGGCGTCACGAACGGCCACCACGTCGCCGCGCGCGAACACGCCCTCAACCTGCGTCATGCCAATGGGCAGCAAACTGGTGCCGGCGCCGCGCAGCTTGCTCACCGCGCCGTCATCCACGACCAGCGCGCCCCGCAGTTGCAGGTGGTCGGCAATCCACTGCTTGCGCGCCTGCATCTTCTGCGTGGGCGCCACCAGCAGGCTGCCAATCCGCTCTCCGCGCGCCAGTCGCAGCAGCACGTCCGGCTCGCGGCCCCAGGCGATCACGGTGGAGGCACCCGAGCCAGCCGCCCGCTTGGCCGCCAGGATCTTGGTCAGCATCCCGCCCTTGCCGATGCTGGAGCCCGCGCCACCGGCCATGCGCTCCAGCGCCATGTCGCCAGCGCGCGCCTCATGCACGAATTCGGCGGCGGGGTTGGCGCGTGGGTCGGCCGTGTACAAGCCCTTCTGATCGGTCAGGATGATCAGCACATCCGCCTCGATCAGGTTGGCCACCAGCGCACCCAGCGTGTCGTTGTCGCCCACCTTGATCTCGTCGGTGACGACGGTGTCGTTCTCGTTGATGACGGGCAGCACCTGGTATTCCAGCAGGGTCAGCAAGGTGGTGCGCGCGTTCAGATAGCGCTCGCGATCAGCCAAGTCAGCGTGCGTCAGCAGCACCTGCGCGCTGCGCAGGCCCTGCTCGCGCAGCTTGGTCTCGTACATTTGCGCCAGACCCATCTGGCCCACGGCGGCGGCGGCCTGCAGCTCGTTGACTTCTTTCGGGCGCTTTGCCCAGCCCAGCCGCTTCATGCCTTCGGCGATGGCGCCACTGGACACCATCACGACCTCGCGGTGCATGCCCGGCTCGCGTGCCAGCAAGGCCATCTGGCGGCACCATTCACCAATCGCCGCCTCGTCCAGGCCACGACCTTCATTGGTGACCAGGCTGGAGCCCACCTTGATCACGATACGGCGCGCCTCGCGCAACACGTCGGAAATGGATTGATCGGTCATTTTGGGCTTCAGCGCTCATACATGAAGCGCAAGCAGCTATCTTTATTGAAGCATCAGTCAGTCGTCGAAGCGAGGATCGCGCGGCAGATCGGGAGCGCTGGCTACCTGCTCGGCCTGGACGTGGCGTTGAATCGCCAGCACCAGTTGCTCGCAGCCTTCGCGCGTCAGCGCTGAAATCTCGAACACCGGCCCCTTCCAACGCAGGCGGCGGACGAAATCCTTCACCCGCGCGGCCCGCTCTTCCTCGGGCACCATGTCGAGCTTGTTCAGCACCAGCCAGCGCGGCTTTTCATGAAGCGTCTTGTCGTACTTCTTGAGTTCAGCCACGATGGCCCTGGCCTGCGCGACCGGATCGACGCCCTCGTCGAACGGCGCGATGTCGACGATGTGCAGCAACAGCCGCGTGCGCTGCAGGTGCCGCAGAAACTGGTGGCCCAGACCAGCGCCCTCCGAGGCGCCTTCGATCAGGCCCGGAATGTCGGCCACCACGAAGCTCTGCTCCGGCCCCACGCGCACCACGCCCAGGTTGGGGTGCAGCGTGGTGAACGGGTAGTCGGCAATCTTGGGCCGCGCGTTGCTGACTGCGGCGATGAAGGTGGATTTGCCCGCATTGGGCATGCCCAGAAGCCCCACGTCGGCCAGCACCTTCAGCTCAAGCTTCAGGCTCTTCTTCTCGCCGGGCCAGCCCGGCGTCTTCTGGCGTGGCGCGCGGTTGATGGAGCTCTTGAAGCGCAAGTTGCCGAAGCCGCCATCACCGCCCTTGGCGATCATGATCTTCTCGCCCGGTTGCAACAGTTCGTACAGCACCTCGCCCGTATCGGCATCGGCAATGATGGTGCCCACAGGCATCTTCAGCGTGATGTCTTCACCCGCGGCGCCGAACATGTCCGAGCCCATGCCGTGCTGGCCACGCCTGGCCTCGTGGCGGCGGGCGTAACGGAAGTCGATCAGGGTGTTCAGGTTGGAGTCGGCCAGCGCGAACACGTGCCCGCCGCGCCCGCCATCGCCACCATCCGGACCGCCGAACTCCTTGTATTTCTCGTGCCGAAACGATACGCAGCCATTGCCGCCATCACCGGCGGCGATGTCGATGAAGGCTTCGTCAACGAATTTCATGGTGCGTGCGCAGTGTAGAGGCCGGCTCAGAAACAGCGAAGCCCCGCGTGGGCGGGGCTCCTGCGGTCAGGCCATCGCGCCCTTTCAGGCCGCGACGGGCGTGACCTGCACCACGTGCTTGTTCAGCGCACCCTTGGTGGCGAACGACACCTGGCCGTCGACCAGCGCGAACAGCGTGTGGTCCTTGCCCACACCGACGTTGCTGCCGGCATGGAACTTGGTGCCGCGCTGGCGCACGATGATGGCGCCGGCGCTGACGGTCTGGCCGCCGAACACCTTCACGCCCAGCATCTTGGGTTTGGAGTCGCGGCCGTTTCGCGTGGAGCCGCCGCCTTTTTTCTGTGCCATGGTGTGTTACTCCTTGGACTTGCCGGCGCCGTTGATGGCGCCGATCTCGAGTTCGGTATAGCCTTGGCGATGCCCTTGGCGCTTCTGGTAGTGCTTGCGGCGGCGCATCTTGAAAATGCGCACCTTGTCGTGCTTGCCATGGCTGACCACCTTGGCCACGACGGAGGCGCCGGACACCAGGGGAGCACCGATCGCCAAGTCGCTGCCGTTGCCGACAGCCAGAACCTGATCGAAGGTGATTTCCTGGCCAACGTCCGCAGCAATCTGTTCTACTTTGATCTTCTCGCCGGCAGCCACGCGATACTGCTTGCCACCGGTTTTTATGACCGCGTACATAGTGAAATCCTCTATCGGAACATCTGCCAAGCGGATTCTTGACAGAACCGCGCATTGTAGCAAGTGATCGGGGCCTGCGCAAACACCGCAAGGCCACCCCGGAACTGGTTGAGCAGCGAATCTATAATTTGCACGCATAGGGATTTGCGTTTGGAACCACGCGCAAGTCTCGTCGTTTTCACGCTGTCCGCTCTTGTCCTCATCTCAAACTCCCACCACACGCGCATTGACGCTGGCCGCCGCCGACATGCGCGAGGTCGACGCCGCCATCGTGCGCCGCCTTGCATCCGAAGTTCCCCTGGTGGGCCAGGTGGCGCGCTACATCGTCTCGGCGGGCGGCAAGCGTCTGCGCCCCGTGCTGCTGGTCTTGACTTGCCAAGCGCTCGGTCGTCCGCACCCACAACGCCACAACCTGGCAGCGGTGGTGGAATTCATCCACACCGCCACGCTGCTGCACGACGACGTGGTCGATGAGTCGACGCTGCGCCGAGGCCGGGCAACGGCCAATGAGGTATTCGGCAATCCGGCCAGCGTGCTGGTCGGCGACTTCCTGTATTCACGCGCCTTCCAGATGATGGTGGAAAGCGGCAACATGCGCATCATGCAAGTACTTGCCGATGCCACCAACGTCATCGCCGAAGGCGAGGTTCTGCAGTTGATGAACATGCACGACGCCTCGCTCGACGAAGCCGGCTACCTGCGCGTGATTCGCTCCAAGACCGCCAAGCTGTTCGAAGCCAGTTGCCGGCTCGCGGCCATCCTCGCCGACAGTCCACCGGAGCTGGAAGAAGCATGCGCCGAATACGGGCAGTCCCTTGGCACCGCTTTTCAGGTGATTGATGACGTGCTGGATTACGACGGTGACGCCACGGAGATGGGCAAGAACCTGGGCGACGATCTTCGCGAAGGCAAGGCCACGCTTCCGCTGATTCTCGCCATGAAGCTCGGAACCCCTGAACAGGCAGCCGTCATTCGCCAAGCCATCGAAACCGGCAGCACGGCGGAGCTGGCGCATATCGTGGACATCGTGCGCGGCACGGGCGCCTTGGATGGGACACGCGCGGCGGCGGCGGCCCAAGCCGAGCGCGCGGTGAACGCGGCCCGCGCCTTGCCGGCCAATGAATACACCAACAGTTTGATAGAATTGGCGGCTCAGCTTTTGCAGCGACGCTCCTAGGCGTCGGCATTGACACCGTCGGGGTGTAGCTTAGCCTGGTAGAGCGCTACGTTCGGGACGTAGAGGCCGGAGGTTCGAATCCTCTCACCCCGACCATCCCAGCCGCCACATGCCGGCCTCATGGAAGGCATGCGCACCAAGTCTTGCGGCATGTGTCGATTGATGCACACATTCTCCAATCAGCGGCATTTACAGATTTTCACCGATAGGCGATGATCAAGAGGCTTTTTTGTTTACTTGATCACTCATGGCCGTCGCTGACCCCATTTCCCGAAATGCCTTGCCCACCACGTTGCCAGGAGTAGGCCGTGCGTTGGTCATGGCTGGCAAGATCAGCCAAGAGGCCGCTGACGAAACCTTCCGCAAGGCCAAGGCCGCCAACCGGGACTTCATCACCGAGTTGACGTCAAGCAACGTCATTTCGTCCGCGGAATTGGCACATGCCATGTCGCAGGCGTTTTCCGCACCCCTGCTGGACATGGATGCGCTGGATGCGCAGCGCCTGCCCAAGGACTTGCTCGATGCCAAGCTTTCGTCCACGTACCGCATCCTGGCACTGAGCAAGCGCGGTGGACGGTTGATCGTGGCCACGGCCGATCCCTCCGACCATGAAGCCGCTGAAAAGGTGAAGTTCGCCACCCAGATGGGCGTCGAATGGGTGATCGGCGAATTCGACAAATTGACGCGCCTCATCGAAGCACACACCAAGAGCGCGGCGGAGGCGATGGACAACATCGTGGGCGGCGACTTCGAATTCGATGAAGCATCGCTGGGGGGCGGTGATGCCCCCGAGGAAGAAACCGAAGCGCCTCAAACAGACGTTGAAGACGCACCGGTCGTCAAGTTTCTTCACAAGATGCTGGTCGACGCCTTCAACATGCGTGCATCGGACTTGCACTTCGAGCCCTACGAGCACACCTATCGCGTGCGTTACCGCATCGACGGCGAATTGCGCGAGATCGTTGCGCCTCCCGTGGCCATCAAGGAAAAACTCGCCTCCCGGATCAAGGTGCTGTCCAGGCTCGACATCTCCGAAAAGCGTGTGCCGCAAGACGGCCGCATGAAGCTCAAAATCGGCCCCAACCGCGTGATCGACTTCCGTGTCAGCACCTTGCCCACCTTGTTTGGCGAGAAGATCGTGATTCGTATTCTGGATCCGAGCAGCGCCAAGCTGGGTATTGATGCACTGGGTTACGAGCCGGTCGAAAAAGAGCGTCTGCTCAAGGCCATCGAGCGTCCCTACGGCATGATTTTGGTGACAGGCCCCACGGGCTCCGGCAAGACCGTGTCGCTTTACACCTGTCTGAACCTGCTCAACAAGCCCGGCGTCAACATTTCGACGGCTGAAGACCCATCCGAAATCAACCTGCCAGGCGTCAACCAGGTCAACGTCAACGACAAAGCAGGCCTGACCTTCGCGGTCGCGCTCAAGGCGTTTCTGCGGCAGGATCCCGACGTCATCATGGTCGGCGAGATTCGCGATCTGGAAACCGCCGACATCGCCATCAAGGCAGCGCAAACCGGCCACTTGGTGCTATCCACGCTGCACACCAACGACGCGCCGACCACGCTGACACGCATGCGCAACATGGGGATTGCTCCCTTCAATATTGCATCGAGCGTGATCCTGATTACCGCGCAACGCTTGGCACGGCGATTGTGTGCTCAGTGCAAGGCACCCGCCGATATTCCCCGCGAAACTCTCGTCGAGGCAGGGTTCGATGAGCTGGAACTGGATGGAAGCTGGACACCGTTCAAGCCCGTGGGTTGTGGAGCCTGCAACAATGGCTACAAGGGTCGGGTCGGTATTTACGAGGTCATGCCAATCAGCGAAGACCTTCAGCGCATCATCCTGGCCGACGGCAGCGCGCTTGAGATCGCGGAGCAGGCTAGGCGCGAAGGGGTTCGCTCCTTGCGAGAATTTGGTTTGCACAAAGTCAAGATCGGCGTGACCTCTCTTGAAGAGGTGTTGGCGGTCACCAACGAGTGATCCGCACTCTCATAGAACTGGAAAGAAAACATGGCAACTCGAGTCGCTGGCGCGAAGGGCGTCAAGGAATTCGTCTACGAATGGGAGGGTAAGGATCGCAACGGCAAGATCGTTCGTGGCGAGACTCGCGCCAGTGGAGAAAGTCAAGTGCAGGCGACCTTGCGTCGCCAGGGGATTTTCACCACCAAGATCAAGAAGCGCCGCATGCGCGCGGGCAAGAAGATCAAGCCGAAGGACATCGCGATCTTCACTCGTCAACTGGCGACCATGATGAAAGCCGGTGTTCCGCTGCTGCAGTCATTCGACATCGTGGCACGCGGCAACCCGAATCCAAGCGTGACAAAGCTGCTGAACGACATTCGATCGGATGTTGAAACGGGAACATCCTTGTCTGCAGCGTTCCGAAAATTTCCTCTTTATTTCAACAACCTGTACTGCAATTTGGTGGAAGCGGGTGAGGCAGCAGGTATTTTGGAAAGCTTGCTGGACCGCTTGGCGACGTACATGGAGAAGACGGAGGCCATCAAGTCCAAGATCAAATCCGCATTGATGTACCCCATTTCCGTGATCGTGGTGGCCCTCGTGGTGGTCGCTGTCATCATGATCTTTGTCATCCCAGCATTCAAGGAAGTGTTTTCGAATTTTGGGGCGGATTTGCCTGCGCCAACCATGTTCGTGATTGCCATGAGCGAATTTTTCGTTCAATGGTGGTGGCTGATCTTTGGGGGACTAGGGGCTGGCATCTACTTTTTCATGCAAGCCTGGAAACGCAGTGAAAAAGTGCAGATGTTCATGGATCGTCTGCTTCTGAAGGTTCCCATCTTTGGTGTTCTCGTGGAAAAATCAGTCGTCGCACGATGGACACGAACACTGTCCACCATGTTCGCTGCCGGCGTGCCCTTGGTTGAATCTCTCGATTCCGTGGGAGGCGCTTCGGGCAACTCACTGTACAAACAGGCCACCGACAAGATTCAACAAGAAGTCTCTACCGGCACGAGCCTCACGGCAGCCATGACCAATGCCAACATATTCCCCAGCATGGTCCTGCAAATGACGGCGATCGGCGAGGAATCCGGCGCGCTGGACCACATGCTGGGCAAGGCCGCCGATTTCTATGAAGCCGAGGTCGATGAAATGGTGGCCGGCCTTTCCAGTTTGATGGAACCCATCATCATCGTGATCCTGGGCACCATCATCGGTGGCATCGTGGTGTCGATGTACCTGCCCATCTTCAAGCTGGGTCAGGTGGTCTGATGCCCGATGCACTCTGGCTGCACACCGTGCTGGGCGGTGTGTTGGGGCTGCTCATCGGCAGCTTTCTCAACGTGGTGATTTACCGCCTGCCTCGAATGCTGGAGCGCTACTGGGCCGCTGGATGTGCTGAACTGGCCGGGCAACCCGCCCCCCAGCACGAGACCTTCAACCTGTTGATACCACGCTCACGCTGCCAGCAGTGTGGTCACCAGATTCGCTGGTTCGAGAACATCCCCATCTTCAGTTACCTATTCCTGCGCGGCAAATGTTCCGCTTGCGGCACCTCCATCAGCGTTCGCTATCCACTGGTCGAGTTGACCACTGGATTGCTGTTTGCATGGTGCGCCTGGCGTTGGGGCTGGACGTGGACAGCCGCCGCGTGGTGCACATTTGCCGCCACATTGGTCACCTTGACCCTGATCGACTGGGACACCACCCTGCTGCCCGACGACCTGACGCTGCCGCTGCTGTGGCTGGGCTTGATCACATCCGCCCTGGGCATCACCGGCGTGCGCCTGCCCGACGCGGTCTGGGGCGCCGTCGGCGGTTACATGTCCTTGTGGCTGGTCTACTGGGGCTTCAAGCTGATAAGAAACAAGGAAGGCATGGGTTTTGGCGATTTCAAGCTGTTCGCCGCGCTGGGCGCCTGGTTCGGGTGGCAAGCGCTGATCCCCATCATCTTGATGGCGTCCGTCATCGGCTCGCTGGTGGGTATTGGTATGAAGCTGACCAGCTCGCTGCGCGAAGGCGGTGCCGTGCCATTCGGTCCGTTCCTGGCCATGGGCGGCCTCACCGCCATGATCTTCGGCCCCCAGTCGATCCTGCGAGTGATCGGCCTTTAAGCAAGTCAGCTTCATGCCACCCGCGCTGCTCATCGGGTTGACCGGCGGCATTGGCAGCGGCAAGAGTACCGTATCTCGCATGCTGGCCGAACGCGGTGCGGCAGTGATTGACGCCGACGCCATTTCGCGCGCCACCACGGCACCCGGCGGCTCCGCCATACCTGCCATCGCAAAGACCTTTGGGCCAGCACTGATCGGTGACGATGGCGCACTCGACCGCGCGGCCATGCGCGAGCTGGTGTTCTGCGATGCCAGCGCCCGGCAGCATCTCGAAGCCATCATCCATCCCCTCGTCGGGCAGGAGACTGATCGCCAGGCAGAGCAAGCACTGGCCGCCGGTCACCCCATGCTGGTGTTCGACGTACCGCTGCTGGTCGAATCCGGCCCGCGCTGGCGTGGCCGGGTGGATCGCGTGTGGGTGGTTGATTGCGATCCGGAAACCCAGATCGAGCGCGTGATAACGCGCAACCAGCTGCCGCGCGAGCAGGTCGAGCAAATCCTGGCCGCCCAGTCACCCCGCGCGCAACGCCTGGCGGCGGCCGACACGGCGCTGTTCAACGGTGCGGGGATCACGCTCGACGCCCTGCGCCACCATGTGCAGATCGCGGCAACCGCCTTCGGGCTATGATGCCGCGTCCCTGAAAAGGCGCTTCGCGTGATCCTGTACGAGTATCCCTTCAACGAACGCATCCGCACCTACCTTCGGCTTGAACATCTGTTTGGCCGTCTGGGTCAGCTCCTGCCACGCGACAGCGCGCTTGACCACCACTACGTACTAATCACTATCTTCGAGGTGATGGATGTCACCAGTCGCGCTGACCTGAAGTCGGAAGTGCTAAAAGACCTCGACAAGCAGAAAGCGCACATGGCTGCGTTCCGCGGCAATCCAGCCATTTCAGAGGCCTCGCTCGATGCCTTCTTGGCGCAGTTGGACGATGCCTTCCAGCAACTCAGCCAGCAAACCGGAAAGTCTGGGCATGAGCTGACCGACAACGAGTGGCTAATGAGTATCCGCAGCCGCACCGTCATCCCCGGCGGCACCTGCGGGTTCGACCTGCCGGCCTATCACGCCTGGCAGCATGAGCAGCCGGCCTCGCGACGTGCCGATCTGCAATCGTGGGCCGCCTCGCTGGCTCCCATGGCCCAGGCCATCACGCTGCTGCTGCAGATCCTGCGCGACTCGGGCAAACCGCAGAAAGTGATGGCCACCGCTGGCCAATTTCAGCAGACGCTGCCGCAAGGCCGCAGCTTTCAGCTGCTGCGGCTGCGCATCGACGAATCGCTGCAACTGATTCCCGAGATCAGCGGCAACCGCCTGATGGCCTCGGTTCGGCTGATGCGGCAGGACGCCGATGGCAAGCTGCACATCGCACGCGAAGACGCGGCATTCGAACTGGCCTTGTGCGCATGAAAGACAGCCCACTTCCTCCCATCACCAAGCCACGTACCGTGCGCTGCCCGGCTTGCGGCGGCCCCAGCGTGTATGTGCCCGAAAACCGCTACCGACCGTTCTGCAGCGAACGCTGCAAGTTGCACGACCTGGGCGCCTGGGCCAGCGAGAGTTTTCGCGTCGAGGTGCAGGAGAACGATGGCGCTGAAGAGTCGCCTGCGCCTTGACGTGCAAATTCCCCCTAAAAAAGTGAGGGGGAGGCTTCATATTTTTTCAGTTCTGATATGCGGCTTTGACGCTTGCGAATCAAGCGCGAGCAGCTCTTCTTTTCATACCGATGAGCCGCATTAAACCTAGAAACGGCAGTTGGATGCGCCCGAGCGTGCCGTGATGGGCGTGTCAGGCAA